>CAJCIS010000070.1 GCA_903970435.1 Acidobacteriota bacterium
CGCGCCGCCCGCCGCACCAGCGACGGCCCCGCATCGCCCGCGCCGACAAACACGCAGAACACCTCGCCGCCGCCGGGCGCCCCGCGCAGCCGCGCCACGGCATCGAGCAGCAATTCGCCGCCCTTCCACCCGCTCAGCCGCCCCGGCAGCATCACCACCGGAACCCCTGGCGGCAGCCGCCATGCCTGCGCCAGGCGATGCATCCGATCGCCGGTCACCGCCTCCGGATTGAAAACCGCCATATCCACGCCGCGCGGAATAATCCGGATCCGCGTGTCCGGCACCCCCAGCGCCCGCAGCCGCGCCGCCACGAAACGGCTGATGGCAATGACCCGCTCGCCGCGCGCCATGACGCTGTTATACAGCCGCTTGCCCGGCACGCCCTCGTCATACACGCCGTGCCAGGTCGTAACGAACGGCACCCCCGCCCGGCGCGCCGCCCAGTAGGCGGACCACGCCGGCGCCCGGCTCCGCGCATGCACCAGGCTCACCCGCTCGCGCCGGATGACCCGCCCGATCGCAAAGCTGTTGAGCCAGATATTCACCGGGTCCTTGGTCATCAGCGCGAGCGAAACATGCCGGCCGCCGACCCGCTCCAGCTGCGGCACCATCCGCCCGCCGGCGCTGGCCACCAGCGCCACCCCGCCCGCGGCCGCCACCGCCTGCGCAATTTCGACGGTGCCCCGCTCGACGCCGCCGCTCTCCAGCGCGGGCAGAACCTGAAGGATCGTCGGCACGGCGGGCATGACCGGCGCCATAGTCGGTTTCGCGCCCGCGCCGCAAACGATGGGGCGGGTCCGTAGTGGGTCAGTTTGAGGCCGCGCCGGCCCACACCCGCGCGCGACCACAGATTTCGCCAGTGAAAAGGCCAAAAATTGAGAAACAAGACAAAACGACCGCGTTATATTAACAATTCACCCAAATACTTCGGTATTGCCCGCCGTACCAGATCACCCTAGTATGGGTTTATATTAATGATGTTCAGGTGAAGTGGGCCCCCGCGGATGATTAATCAGGCGAGTTTGGTCTACCCACTTTCCGGCCTCGTTGTCGGTTGCCTCGTGGGCCTGACCGGCGTTGGCGGCGGGTCGCTGATGACCCCCGTGCTGCTTTATTTCGGTGTGCACGCCACCACCGCGGTGGGCACCGACCTTCTTTACGCCGCCGTCACCAAAACCGTCGGCACCGGCGTGCACAGCGCCAGTGATTCGGTTGATTGGCGCATCGTTCGCCGCCTGGCCCTCGGCTCCGTGCCGGCGACCGCAATCACCCTCTACGCCCTCTCGTCCATCGGCGCGCAAAGCAAGGAAGTGACGGAGACGATCAAGTTCGTCCTCGGCGTCGGACTGCTGCTCACCGCCCTGTCGATTTTCTTCCGCCGCCGCCTCGCCGAATGGGTCGCGCGCCGGTTCGGCGAACCGTCGGATGGCATGGCGCGCAATCTCACCATCGCCAGCGGTGTGGTGCTCGGCATTCTGGTGTCGCTGTCCTCCGTCGGCGCCGGCGCCATCGGCGTCACCGTCCTGATCATGCTGTATCCGAAGCTTCCCCTGGTTCGCATCGTCGGCTCCGACATTGCACATGCGGTGCCGCTGACCATCGTCGCCGGCGCCGGCCACTGGATGCTGGGCGACGTGGACTGGACCCTCATGGGATCGCTGCTGCTGGGCTCCATCCCCGGTATTCTGTTCGGCAGCTGGCTTGCCCCCCGCCTGCCCGAATACGGCCTCCGCCCCGCCCTAGCCAGCGTCTTGACCCTGGTCGGCGCCAACCTGGTCCACGTCAAAATCTTCTAGGAAGCGCCCTGGCGGCCATCGGACGCCGATTTTGTGCGCTCCGGTGCTGCCAAACCCACGCCAGCTGACCTGCCGGGCCACCTTTTGAAACAAGCCGTCAAAACCGGACGCCTCGATCGCGGTGACGGCGTGGAACTCGCCTTCGCCCACCTGCCCGGCCGCGCCCCCACGGTGGTGTTCCTGCCCGGCTTCATGAGCGACATGACCGGCGACAAGGCCCTGGCCCTGCAAGCATTCTGCGCCGCCACCGGCCAGGCCTGCCTGCGCCTCGACTATTCGGGCCACGGCGCCAGCGCCGGGCGCTTCGAGGACGGCACGATCGGCACCTGGACCAACGACGCGCTTCACCTGATCGACCATCTCGCGCCCGGACCTATCGTGCTCGCCGGCTCCTCGATGGGCGGCTGGATCGCGCTGAACGTCGCCCTCGCGCGCCCCACCCGCGTCACCGCCCTCATCGGCATCGCCGCCGCCCCCGACTTCACCGAGGACCTGATGTGGGACTCCATGGCGCCCCCCGCGCGCGCCGCCCTGGCCCGCGACGGCCAACTGCGCGTCCCCAGCGAATATGGCGGCGGCCAGATCATCACCCGCGCCCTGATCGAGGACGGCCGCACCCGCCTGCTGCTGCGCGCGCCGATCGCCATCGGCTGCAAGGTGCGCCTCCTGCACGGCCAGCACGACCCGTCGGTACCCTGGGAAACGTCGCTCCGCCTCGCGTCCCGCCTCACGTCCGCCGATGTGCAGGTGACCCTCGTGAAGGACGGCGATCACCGCCTCTCAAGGCCCTCCGACATCGCCCTGCTCACGCGCACCCTCGCCGCGTTGCTCGGCCAGAATGGCGGCGAGCCCCTCGCGGTAGCTGGGATACCGCCAGGCAATCCCTAGCGCCGCCTTGGTTTTCTCCGCCCGCACCTTGCGGTTTTCCGCCCAGAAACTGCGCGCCATGTCGCTCATGCCCGCCCACGCCGCGGCGAACGGCACCGCGGGAGGCGGCGCCACCCCCAGCAGACGCGCCGCCTCGGCCAGCACATCCGCACTTTCGGCCGGCTCGTCGTCGGCGAAATGAAGCACCCGCGTGCCGGCCGCGGGGCGCCGCAGCGCCGCCACCACGCCGGCCGC
>CAJCIS010000071.1 GCA_903970435.1 Acidobacteriota bacterium
CCCGCCGCCGCCTACTTCAGCAACAGCACCGCCGTCGCCCGCGCCCTGCTCGCCGACCCGTCCGTCAAATCCAACCCCGGCGCCACCATCATCGCCAAACGCGCCGCCGATGCCATCATGACTCAAGCCGAACTGCAACAACGCGCGGTGCCGGCACTGACGGCTTGGCTGGCGGCCAAGAAGTGAAGGGCAGGAAGCCGTTCTTTTCTGAAGAAAAGAACCAAAAGACTTTTGCTTTTGCGCCTGCACGCGCCGATACGTCGGGGATTGCACCAGGACCAAAAGTCTTTTGGTTCCTTTCTTCAGAAAAGAACGGCTTCCTTAGCCTTTGCCCGGCCGGAGGGCGCCGTCGCTGGTGAACCTCGCGGCGCCGCGGGCGAGAAGGGCCGCGAGTTCGGCCAACAGGGCCGCGTCCATTGTTTTGAAATTAAAGCAGGCTTTGCCCTGCATGCGCTTGCGAAGGGCGGGAGAAATGGTTTCCAGCAGCTCGGGGTGGACATAAACCGGCATGACGTGGGCGGAGACGTAGTTTTTCTTGATCTCGACTCCGCCGAACCACAGGCGATAGCCGTCCTTCGGCCGCACATGGTGGGTGCCGAGATGGTAGCGACCGGGCTCGTCCCGCAAGACAACCCCGGCTGCGGCATGGATCGCGTACAGCGCGCGGATATGCTGGAAGAGGGCGGCGAAGTCGCTGTCCATGCCCGTATTTCAGCGCGCAGCCGGTAAGCTGGCAAGCCATGCCGACACCATTTCGCAAGATGCACGGCGCAGGAAACGATTTTATCGTCATGGATTCGCGTCGGGAGGCATTGGCGCTGTCCGGGCCGCGCATCGCGGCCTTGTCGGACCGCCCCACAGGCATTGGCTGCGACCAGTTCATTACGCTAGAACCAAGCGCGCGCGCAGACCTGTTCATGCGCATCCACAACAGCAACGGCACCGAGGCCGGCGCCTGCGGCAACGCCACACGCTGCGTCGCCGCCATTCTGCACGAGGAAACCGGCCGCGAACTGGTCCACATCGAAACAATTTCCGGCGTCCTCCCCGCCATCATCACCGCTTCCGGCATCAAGATCGACATGGGCGTCCCAGGCCTGCGTTGGTCCGACATCCCTCTCGCGCACGAAACCGGCACGTTGCACCTGCCCCTCGAAGGCGACCCGGCCGCCGTCAGCATGGGCAACCCGCACGCCACCCTGTTCGTCCCCGACATCGCCCAGGCCCCCATCACCACCCTGGGCCCCGCGCTGGAGCGGCACGCGCTGTTCCCCCAGCACGCCAACATCGGCTTCGCGCAAGTTCTGGCGCCGGACCGCATCCGCCTGCGCGTCTGGGAGCGCGGCGCCGGCCTCACCCGCGCCTGTGGCAGCGGCGCCTGCGCCGCCCTGGTCAACGCCCACCGCCGCGGCCTGACCGGCCGCCACGCCCGCCTGGAGCTCGACGGCGGTCCCCTCACCATCGAATGGCGCCCCGACAACCACGTCCTCATGACAGGCCCCGCCGTCCTGGCCTTCCAAGGTACCGTCGATCTCTCTACCTACCCGGCATGAGCCCCCGCACCCCAACCGACATCCTCACCCACGGCTGCCGCCTCAACACCTACGAATCCGAGGTAATGCGCGAGCTCACGTCGCACCTCGACAATACCGTCGTCATCAACACGTGCGCCGTCACCGCCGAAGCCGAACGCCAGGCCCGCCAGACCATCCGCCGCCTCCACCGCGAACGCCCCGACGCGCACATCGTGGTCACCGGCTGCGCCGCCCAGATCGCCCCCGCCGCCTGGGCCGCCCTGCCCGGCGTGACCAGCGTCATCGGCAACACGGAAAAGCTGCTTCCCGCAACCTGGGAAGCCGCCGGCGCACCCGCGACCGTTGTGGGCGACATCATGCAAGCGCGTGAAACCGCCGCCCACCTGGTCACCGAATTCGCCGGCCGTGCCCGCGCCTTCGTGCAGGTTCAGCAAGGCTGCGACCACCGCTGCACCTTCTGCGTCATTCCGTTCGGCCGCGGCCCCAACCGCAGCGTGCCGATCGGCGCCATCGTCACCCAGGTCCGCACCCTGGTCGCCGCCGGCTTCCATGAAATCGTCCTCAGCGGCGTCGACATCGCCAGCTACGGCCCCGACCTCCCCGGCGCCCCGCGCCTCGGCCAGATGGTCCGCCGCCTGCTGGCCCTGGTCCCCGAACTGCCCCGCCTGCGCCTCTCCAGCCTCGACCCCGCCGCCATTGACGAGGACCTTTGGCGCGTGCTGGCGACCGAGCCCCGCCTGATGCCCCATTTGCATCTCTCGTTACAGGCCGCCAACGACATCATCCTCAAGCGCATGAAGCGCCGCCACTCCCGCGCCCAGGCGCTCGCCACCATCGCCCGCGCCCGCGCGCTGCGCCCCGGCATCGCGCTGGGCGCCGACCTGATCGGCGGCTTTCCTACCGAAACCGACACGATGTTCGCCGACACGCTCGCCTTCATCGAGCAAGCCGCCATCCCCTACCTTCACGTCTTCCCCTACAGCGAGCGCCCCGATACCCCCGCGGCGCGCATGCCCGCGGTCCCCGTGGCCCTGCGCCGCCAACGCGCCGCCCGCCTGCGCGAAGCCGGCGCCACGAATGCGGAACGATTCCACGCCGCCCTGATCGGCCAGGAAACCTCCATCCTCTCGGAGACCCCCTTCTCCGGCCACACCGAACATTTCGCCCCCGTCCGCGTCGCCGGCCACCCCGGCCGCCTCATGCGCGCCCGCATCACCGCATCCGACGCGCGCGGCGTGCATGCCGAGGCCGCGTAATGGCCGGCTTCTTCGCCCGCCTGAAGGAAGGCCTCTCCCGCAGCACGCAAAAACTCTCCGGCGGCCTCACCGCCATCGTTGCCAAACGCAAACTCGACGACGACGCCCTGGAGGAACTCGAGGAGCTCCTCATCACCGCCGACCTGGGCCCCGCCGTCGCAAGCCGCATCATCGCCAGTTTCCGCCGCACCCGTTTCGGCCGCGAAGTCACCGATGCCGAAATCCGCACCGCCCTCGCCGACGAAATCGCCGCCATCCTCGCCCCCGTCGCCATCCCCCTCCAGCTAGACCCCACGAAAAAACCTCACGTCATCCTGGTCGTCGGCGTCAACGGCACCGGCAAAACCACCACCATCGGCAAAATGGCCCAGCAGCTCCACGACGCCGGAAAACGCACCCTCCTCGTCGCCGGCGACACCTTCCGCGCCGCCGCCACCGAACAACTGCAAATCTGGGGCACCCGCACCCACACGCCCGTCATCGCCGGCCCCGCCGGCGCCGACCCCGCCGGCCTCGCCTTCGACGCCCTCACCCGCGCCACCGCCGACGCAACGAATGTCCTCCTCATCGACACCGCCGGCCGCCTTCACAACAAGGCCGCCCTGATGGACGAGCTCGCCAAAATCATCCGCGTCCTGCGCAAACAAGACCCCACCGCCCCCCACACGGTCCTGCTGGTCCTGGACGCCACCACCGGCCAAAACGCCATCCAGCAAGTCCGCGTCTTCAAGGAAATGGTCGCCGTCACCGGCCTGGTCGTAACGAAATTGGACGGCAGCGCCCGCGGCGGCATCGTCGTAGCCCTCGCCGAAGAATTCGCCCTCCCCGTCCACGCCGTAGGCGTCGGCGAAAAAGCCGAGGATCTGCAGCCCTTCGAAGCCCTTGATTTCGCCCGTGGGCTTTTGGGCGAGTAAGAAAGAAGGCCGGGGCTCTGCCCCTGGACCCCGTTGGGGACAAGTCCCCAAACCCCACTACTTAAAAAGCGCACTGCAACCAGCGTGCGCTCCAATCCGGATGCTAATGACCACGAAACAAGTATCCAGCCGCCAAGTTTCGCCCGCCCCAAATCTCCTCACCCGCACTAAATCTCCTCGCCCGCGCTTGCGGGAGAGGAAGGGGCCCGCCGCGAAGCGGTGGGAAGGTGAGGGCGCCGCGGATCGAGACGCTCCTGGCCATTGGTCATAGTTTGACTGAGCAACGAACCGTAGGGCGGATCAGCCCTTGCGCAATCCGCCGTCCCCACGCACCGCACCGAGCCCCGCCCCAACCCCCGTCATTGCGAGCCGCGCCTTGGCGGCGTGGCAATCCAGGGCCGCGCCACCGATGCCGCCGCTTGCGCACCCCTCGATGCACCTGCCATCACCGCATCGACTTGCCAGATCAACAGAAAATCGATACCGCAAGATCATCTCGAAAATATCGTTGTCCAGGGACGGAACCGCGGGCAACTCGAGCCGGCTGGCATCTGAAGTTCGTATTTGCCAAGCTTCGCGCCGTAGCGCGTCATGCGCCACGGCGCGTGTTCCAGCCCGACCGCGCCACATTCCACCTTGACATGCGACAGGCTACAGGCTACATCCCTCCATGATAAAAAGTTTTCGGCATCGCGGTTTGAAGCGGCTGTTCGAGCACGGCGAGGCGGCGCAGGTCCGACGCGACATCCGCGAGAAGATCGAGAACATTCTCTTCGTGTTGGACGCGGCGACCGCGCCCGAAAACATGAACCTGCCCGGCTTCCGCTTGCACAAGCTGAAGGGCGATTTGCGCGGGTGTTGGGCCGTCACCGTCCGCGCAAACTGGCGAATTGTCTGGCGTTTCGACGGGCCCGACGCGCTCGACGTGGATCTGATCGACTACCACTAGGAGAACCCAACCATGCCCATGAAAATCCCCCCTCACCCCGGCCGCATCGTCCGCCAGGAATGCATCGAACCCCTCGCCCTAACGGTCACCCAGGGCGCAAAGGCACTAGGCGTCTCCCGCAACGCCCTCTCCGAGCTCCTCAACGAACGCCGCGGCATTTCCCCAGAAATGGCCATCCGCCTGGACCGCGCGTTCGGCGGCGGCGCGGACACCTGGTACCGCATGCAGGCAGCCTACGACATGGCCCAGGCCATGAAGAATGCCGCGAAGATCAAGGTGCACAGAGTGCCGCAACCGCTCCTGGGACCAGAATGAACCAAGACATTTACACGTAGTTGCAGCCCCCACCCTCCCGCAACCAAAATGAAAAAAGTCTTTTGGTTCTTTTCTTCAGAAAAGAACTGCTTCCTTCCTTACCTTCAAGAAAACCCCTCCCCCGCCATCTGCGAGCGCAACCCGCCTCCGCTCTCCGCCCGGGAGATGGATGCCGCTCTAGAAGAAGCAGTTCTTTTTTGAAAAAAAGAACCAAAAAACTTTTGTCTCGGCGTCATCGCGGTGACGCATTTACTTCATTGTATCATCACAAATGTCTTATCAAACGGTCATCCTTGTCAGAGTTTTGTCAGCTACACAGCGCGGGCTCAACTCGAGCAACCGAAGGGGACAAGGATGAGATACGAAACGCGCAAACGCCTGCTGGCGTTTGCTTCCGCCACCGCATTGATGCTCAACACGGTAGCGCCCGCCATCGCCGCAACCACCGCGCCGCACGATCGCAACACCACCACACCGATCAAGCACGTCATTATCATCGTCGGCGAAAACCGCACGTTCGACCACCTGTTCGCCACCTATGTGCCGCCCAGCGGCACGGTGCTCAACATGCTCAGCCAGGGCATCATCAACGCCAACGGCAGCCCGGGCCCGAATGCCGCCTTGGCCGCGCAGAATTCGGCCGTCGATACGACAGTTTATAACATCGCGCCCGGCGGCAAGGCGCCCTACACCACCGGCGGAAACAATCCGTTCCCGCCCATCATGACCGGCGGCGCGCCCGAATATGCGAGCAACAGCAACCCGCCGCCTTTCGAAACGGTCCAGGCCGCCGAGGCGGCCGATTATGGGCTCGAGGACGGCGACTATACCATCCTGACCACCGGTGCCACGGGCCTGGCGAAATACGGCATCGACACCCGTTTCCCGAACGCCGCCACGCCGGGCAACAATCCGTTCCAGCTGACGCCAAGCATTTCCTATGATGCCTACGCATCCAGCCCGGTCCATCGCTTCTATCAGATGTTCCAGCAAATGGATTGCGCGGCGTCCTACGCCACGGTCACCAATCCGTCCGGCTGCCTGAACGATTTGTTTCCGTGGGTGGAAGTAACCATCGGCGCCGGCTCGAACGGCGAAGCGCAAGGACAGGGCTTCAACAACCAGAGCACCGGCGAGGGCTCCACCTCGATGGGGTTCTATAACGTTCAGCAGGGCGACGTGCCCTACTTCAAGCAGCTCGCCGACACCTACGCACTGGGCGACAACTACCACCAGCCGTTCAAAGGCGGCACCGGCGCCGACAGCGTCGTTCTCGGCTTCGCCGGCGGCGTTTATTATCAGGATGCCAACGGCAACGCCGCGGTTCCGCCATCAAACCAGATCGAAAATCCGAACCCGGCCGCCAACACCAATAACTGGTACTCGCAGGACGGCTATTCGGGCGGCACCTACACCAATTGCTCCGACACCACCCAGCCGGCCGTCGCCGGCATCGACAAATATCTGAAAAGCCTGTCCTACAAGGTGAAGCCGAACTGCCAGGCCGGCCGCTACTACCTGCTGAACAACTACAACCCCGGCTACAACGCCGACGGCACGCCGGCGACGCTCGGGCCGAACGACTTCACCATTCCGCCGCAGCACCAGAAATCCATTGCCAACGTGCTCGATCGCGCCGGTGTCAGCTGGACCTACTACGGCGAACAATGGGATGCGGACGTCAAGCACGAAGCGCTCGGCGGCGTCTATTGCGGCATTTGCAATCCGTTCCTGTATCAATCCTACGTCATGGCCGACAAGAAGCGGCGCACCACCAACCTGAAAGACACCAAGGACCTGTATGCCGATCTCGAAAACGGCGTGCTGCCGGCGGTGTCCTACGTCAAGCCGGGCGGATTTAACGACGGCCACCCGGCCTCCTCCAAATACGACATCTTCGAAGGCTACGTGAAGAAGATCGTCGACCTGCTGCAGGCCAACCCGACCCTGTGGTCGGAAACCGCGGTGTTCATCACCAACGACGAAGGCGGCGGCTACTACGATTCCGGCTTCGAACAGACGCTCGACTATTTCGGCGACGGCACCCGCATTCCCATGCTGGTCGTCTCGCCCTATTCGAAGGGCGTCGGCGTGGTGCACAGCTATGGCGACCACGCCTCGTTCATCAAGTTCGTCGAGGCGAACTGGAGCCTGCCGAAGATCTACAAATACACACGGGACAATCTGCCCAACCCGATCCAGACCAACCAGGCCGCCCCGTATGTGCCTACCAACATGCCGGCCATCGACGACCTGATGAGCTACTTTAATTTCTCACAGAAGTAACGCGCAAGCGCGGAGGGCGTGGCAGCACGCCCTCCCGTCGGCACGAAGAAGAAGCAGTTCTCTTTTGAATAAAAGAACCAAAAAACCTTTACTCTTTCGCCTGCACAACGCTACCGGCTTGAGCCGATAAGTCCGCGATTGCACCCAGAGCAAAAGTTTTTTGGTTCTTTTTTTCAAAAAAGAACGACTTCCTTACCAAAGGCTCCCACATGCCCAAAACCCTAGGCGCAGCCCTAGCCGCCGCCATCCTTTTGGCCACCGGCGCCGCCGGCGGCACCGATGCCGAGAATATCTGGGGCAGGATCTGCGCCGTATCGGACAGCCAATTGTCGCCGCAAGCCGCATGGCCGGGCACGAACCTTCCGGTTGCGAAATGCTATCCCCAGCCCACCGGCTACGAAAGCCTGCCGTCCGTCAACGGCGGCGGCAACACCACCGTCAACTTCACAATCGGCTACGACGCCGACCAAAAGCGCCTTTGCTATGTCGCCCGCGGGCTGCAAGCGCCCCCGGTGCTGCGCGTCGGCGTGGGCGATACGCTCTCGATCCAGATCGCCAACACCCTGCACGACAGCGGCAAGTTGCACGACAAGAACTGCCCGATCGACTCCTACGGCGGCGAGGGATTTTGCTTCCCCAAGCCGGTATTCGGCGAGCAGCCGGGGCCCGATGGCACGTTCTACCCGATCATGGCCAACGAGGCGCACACCGCGGACGGCACCTCCAATCTTCATGTGCATGGCTTGTTCGTCTCGCCGCTTCCGTGCAGCGACGAAGTGCTGAGCAGCACCATCTTCCCGGCCAACTGGGGTGCCTCGGTGCCGCCGCTGCCGCCCTGCCAGGCGGCGCCGAATAATCTCACCTACACCTACCAATTGCCGGCCGATCACCCCGCCGGCGCCTACTGGTATCACACCCACCGCCACGGCCAGGCCGAACACGAAACCCAGATGGGCCTGGCCGGCGCGATCGTCGTCGAGGACCAGGGCGATGCCTGGCGCCGCGAAATCGGCGTGACCGACGAGGTGCTCCTCGTCACCGACATCCCAAACCCGGCCTGCCTCATCGGGCCCGACTGTGACGGCCGGGTCGCGCCGCCGCGGCCGAACCGGCGCCAGGCCAACGCGGCGGCCGCCCGCGCCGCCGCCGCCCAGGCGTTTCTCGCGGCACCACCCCATCCGCCGGCCGGCCTGGCCAATGACCACACCCTCGATCCCCGCATCGACCAGGTCGATCAGGCCGGCGAATGCGCCTACGGCGCCTCCGGACCCGACGGCGGCGTCGAACTCTGGGTGCTGCTGCTGAATGGCGCCCCGGTGCCCGAAGCTCAGAACGGCTTCCCGCCCGACAGCGAACTGCTCACCAAGACGATGCGCCCGGGCCAGCGCCAGATATTCCGCCTCGTCAACGCCGCCGCCAATTCGTTCCTCGCCCCCGAACTCGTCCTGAACCACAATGGCACGCTGACGACGCTGCCCTTGGAGGTCTTTGCGCGCGACGGCGTCGGCATGGCGAACGCCGAGGGCACCCGCCAGTTCGACGATCTCGACGTCGCCCGCCACCCGCTGATCATTCCGCCCTCGGGCCGGGTGGAATTCGTCGTGCATGCCCCCGAACCCGGCGACGAAATCTATGTCCAGAGCGCGCAGGTCGCCCCCGGCTGCGGCGGCAACGCCTACCCGGCGCGCCGCCTGCTCCTGCTGACCGCCAGCGGCAACCCCGTCGACGCGGGGCCGCCGAACGATTCCGACCTGCTCGAGAACACGCCGTCGCTGGCGCCGTACCTGTCGACCTTGGGCGACAGGGGCCATGTCCAGCGCACGTTCGTGCTGGCCGAATACAGCCGCGGCTTCACCTACCCGCTGACCCAGTGGCGCAACAAAATCCCCAACCAAGGTCAATACGATCCATCACAGACCGACTTCTACATCACCGAGGTCGCCGCCAATGACAACCAGGTGGATCCAGCGCGCACCGCGTTGAAACCCTTCACCCACACGCCAGCGCCGCAAGTCGTCGTGCACCTGCACGGCCGGCCGAGCGTGACCGAGGAATGGCTGGTCCAGAACTCCACCCTGGAAATCCACGCATTCCATATGCACCAGGTCCATTTCCGCGTCATCGGCGACAGCCAGCACGACAGCCCAGACCTGGGCAATCTGCTCGACGTGGTCAACGTGCCCGCCGCCCCGCTGATCGGCGACGTGCAAACCGGCTATCCGGGCGCGCCCGGCTTCGTAAAGCTGCGCATGACCTTCACCACAGCCGATATCGGCGAGTTCGTTTTCCACTGCCATATCCTCGAACACGAGGACAACGGCATGATGGGCAAGATCGAGGTTGTCCCCGACTAGAGCGGCCTCAGCCTGACTGGAACATCGTCTTGTGACCGTCGGGCCGCTCCAGGTTGTTGTCTGCCGAGCCTTTGTATCAGCCTCAAGTTGGGCGTCTCCATCGGGCGATTCCAGTCAGGCTGAAAATGTTCTAGCAATACGAAAAAGGAAAAGCCGGTAAGGAAGCTGTTCCTTTTTCAAAAAGATTCCTCACCGGCGGCCCGCCGACCCATCTCCTGAAGATTCCTCCCCGTAGCCCGTCATGGAGCGAAGCGGAATGCGGGTTCCCATCCCGCAAGCCAGGGCTTCTTGTGGAGAACAGCTTCCTCTGTCACCGTCGAACGATCATGACGCCAAGCGGAATAGCCTGCCAGAACAGGCCGAGCCAAATGGCGCTCCAAACGGCGGCGGCCGGCATATTCCATTGCCCCGGTATGGTGAACAAGGTATAAAAAGCCGCCGGAAAATAGCACAGGGCGGACGTGACGGCGCCCGGGGCGTAGCGGTGGGACAGGAACGTGCCGATGACGTGCAACGATCCGTTGGCAAGGAGCAATGCCGCGATCGACAAACTGAAGATCGGCGTGGCACGAGGATCCGAGACGAGCGGCGAGAGAACCAGCGCAAAAAACGCAGTGTTGATGACAACGGCACCGGCCACGCCAGGCGCGCTGCGCGGGAAAATCTGGCGCAGCCATGGGAGAAAACCGCCGGGGTACGCATACTCCTCCATCGCATGCAATGCCGACGCGACGGCCATTGCCCAGAATGGTGCAGACGATATCGACATTTTCTCTTGCCCTTTGGGGAAGAAAGTATTTCTTTTTTGAAAAAAAGAGACAAAAAACTTTTGCTTTTTTGAGGACGAATGAGTGAACAAATTTCTCTTGGCGAGTGTCACAGCGGCTTGGATTGCGCCTGCGCACGCCGGCGCCGCGCCGCTGCAGATCACCACGGCGAAATGTGCCGGAGGCATTCAGGGCAAGGCCTATGCGGGATGCACGATCGCGGCGACGGGCGGCGCGCCCCCCTACACATTCTCGGTCGACGGAACAGACAATTTCCCGCCGCTTCCCGAAGGATTGTCCATCGATGCCGCGACGGGGCTTGTCAGCGGGGCGCAGATCGGCGGCCAGGGCGCCTATTCCCCAAGCATCATCGTGACCGACAGCAACAATGCGCAGGCCAGCCGGCAAATCGCCTTTGCAATCAAAGGCGCCAACAAGTTTCTCGCGAAAATCTTCCCGTCGAATTCGATTTTCCACCACCGGGTGGACGCTGCAATGACCGGATTGCCGGTGGATACATCGCCGGCAGCGCCCATCTACGCAGGGTATTTGTCGTCCACCGTGAAACCGTTTTTCGGCAATAATGCGAGCGGCCCGTTCCCCAACGGCATACCGTCGTTCGCCGTGCCGGACAACCAGCCGGACGTGCCCGTATCGACAACACTCTACCAGTCCTATTTCAACTCCGGGCCGATCCCGGCGAATGCGCCGGTGGAAGGCACCAGCCATTCGACCGGCGATCGGCATGTCCTGATCTACCGTGCTCACGGCGCGGGCATGCACCCGGCGCTGTATGAAATGTGGCAGGGAATTTACCAGGGCGGACCATGGACCGACTCGTCCAACGCATTATGGCCGAACGTGAACAGCAACGCGCTGACGCGGCAGGGCAAGGGCACGTCGGATGCGGCCGGCCTGCCGGTGGCCCCCCTGTTGGCAAATGCCGACGAGGTGATCGGCACCGGAACACCGGCCGCGCCCAACGGCACCGTGCGGCACCCGATCCGATTCACCTTGAACCATATGCTGAATTACTGGGTCTGGCCGGCGACGCAGACGGCCGGCGTCGGAAGTTGCGCGACGCAGAACGGTACAATTCCGACAGAGACGGAAATTTCGCAGGCCAATCCGCCGGTGAGCTGCACCATGACGGGACCGGCGGGCGAGGTCTACCGCCTCAGCGCCGCGGTGGCGACGCCCGCCTGCGCCGCGAAAAGCCCGCAAGCGGCGATCATCATCACCGCCTTCCGCGATTACGGTATCATTCTGGCGGATAACGGCGATAGCGGCGGCCTGATCGGCACGCCCGATGCCCGCTGGAACGATGCCGATTTGTCGTGCCTGACAAGCCTCACGCTGGCCAATTTCGAACCCGTAAACGTCTCCAGCCTGATCGTCAGCAACGACAGCGGCGCGACGAAGC
>CAJCIS010000072.1 GCA_903970435.1 Acidobacteriota bacterium
ACCTGCCGGGCGAGGATGCTTGATATGACCTCCTACGTGGGGTAAGCGTCCCGGCTCCCAAGGCGCCCAGGTAGCTCAGTTGGTAGAGCATGCGACTGAAAATCGCAGTGTCGGTGGTTCGATTCCGCCCCTGGGCACCATGACGGGCAACGCCGTAGAAGCAGTTCTTTTGTGAAAAAAAGAACCAAAAAACTTTTACGCGACGGAGGGCGCGGCTTCCGCAATGAACGACCTCGATGACATCGACACTGCTGCGTGGGCCGCGCAGCAAGCCGTGTTGCCGCGGCGGAATGCGGCCGGCGAGCGAGGTCGTCGGTGATTGGCTGCCGTGGGTAGTGGGTCAGTTCAAGGCGGCGCCGGCCCACACCCCGGCCCGGGCTGGACGTTGTGTAGAAACGGGAGTGAACCTGAAAGGCTGAGCAATGATCAATCTGGAAAAAGCGCGCCGTGTCCTCGCCGCCGGCGAAGCAAAGGCAAATGAAATCGGTCAGCCCATGAACATCGCCGTGGTGGATGCGGGCACCAATCTCAAAGCGTTCCTCCGCATGGACAATGCCTGGCTGGGCAGCATCGACATCGCAATCAATAAGGCTTTTACCGCAAAGGCATTCGACATCTCCACCCGCGAGCTTGGCCAGAATAGCCAGCCCGGCGACCAATTCTTTGGTATTCATGTCTCCAATCATGATCGGGTGATGATCTTCGCCGGCGGTATTCCCTTGAAAGTGGACGGTCAGGTCGTCGGCGCCGTTGGTGTCAGCGGCGGCAGCGGCGAGCAGGATCAGGCCGTGGCGGAGGCTGCGGCCGCGGTCTGCAAGTAGGTTGAAGTCAGGAAGGGAAGTATTTCTTTTTTGAAAAAAAGAAACAAAAAACTTTTGTCTATTGCGTTGAGCCGTGATTGCAATTGGGGGGGCGATATTCGATTTGGTCGTGCTGACGTCGATCACTTTATGACGCGTTGATTACAACGATCCCGACCCACGCACAAGCCGGGCCGGCGCTTCCGGCGCATAGGACAAAAGTCTTTTGCTTCTTTTCTTCAGAAAAGAAGAATCTTCTCTTTTGCAAAAAGAAGCAAAAATTTTTTGCCACTTGTGCGTGCGCTTGCCGCGTGGCACGCTCGGTCCGCATCCGACACGCGGGGGCGCCTGGCCGTGGAGTTGAGTCGACGTGGCTTTATCAAGCTCAGCGGCGCGGGCCTGGCGGTGTCCAGCCTAAGCGCGCTCGGCTTCGGGTTCGCCGGGGCCGCGCTGGCGGCGTCGGTCCGCTCGTTCAAGCTGGAAGCCACCACCGAAACGCGCAACACCTGCACCTATTGTTCCGTCGCCTGCGGCATTCTGATTTATAGCATCGGCGACCGCGCAAAGAACGCCCGGTCCAATATCATCCATATCGAGGGCGATCCGGACCATCCGGTCAATCGCGGCACGCTCTGCCCGAAAGGTGCAGCCCTTCTCGACATCGTGCATGCACCCACGCGTCTGCAAATGCCGAAATATCGTGCACCCGGCAGCAACGAACTCAAGCCGGTGTCCTGGGACTTCGCGCTCGGCCGCATCGCCGCGCTGATGAAGCAGGACCGCGACGCCAATTTCGTTGCCAGGAACGCAGCCGGCACCAGGGTGAACCGCTGGACGAGCACCGGCATGCTGGCCGCCTCCGCGTCGTCCAGCGAAACCGCCTATGTCACCTGGAAGATCGCCCGCGCCTTCGGCATGCTGGTCTTCGATAACCAGGCGCGCGTTTGACACGGACCCACGGTAGCCAGTTTGGCTCCCACATTCGGCCGCGGCGCGATGACGAACACGTGGCAGGATATCAAAAATGCCAATGTGGTCGTGGTCATGGGCGGCAATGCTGCCGAGGCCCACCCGTGCGGTTTCAAATGGGTCGTCGAGGCTAAAATCGAGAACGGCGCCAAGCTGGTGGTTGTCGATCCGCGTTTCACGCGCACCGCGTCGGTGGCCGATTATTACGCGCCGATCCGACCCGGCACCGACATCGCCTTCCTGAGCGGCGTCATCCGCTACCTGTTGGATAAGGACGCGATCCAACACGAATACGTGCGCGCCTATACCAACGCCAGCCTGGTCGTGAAGGAAGGTTTTGGCTTCGAGGACGGGCTGTTCACCGGCTACAAGGAAGATACGCACAGCTACGATAGGTCGAGCTGGGACTATGAGCTCGACGCGCAGGGTTTTGCGAAGACCGACGACACGTGGCAGCATCCGCGTTGCGTGATGAGCCTGCTGCGCCGGCACGTGGACCGCTACACGCCCGAAATGGTGTCGCGCATCTGCGGTACGCCGCAGGACAAATATCTGCATGTGTGCGCGCTGATCGCCAGCACGGCCGCGCCCGACCGTGCCATGACCAGCCTGTTCGCGCTGGGCTGGACGCAGCATTCGATCGGTGCGCAGAACATCCGCACCATGGCGATGGTGCAGTTGCTGCTGGGCAATATCGGCGTGGCGGGCGGCGGCATGAATGCGCTGCGCGGCCATTCCAACATCCAGGGCCTCACCGATGTCGGCCTGCTGTCGGACGCGATGCCGGGCTACATGACGTTGCCGAAGGACAACGAGATCACATTCGAGGATTACATGAAAACGCGGCTGTTCAAGCCGTTGCGCGCCGGACAGACCAGTTACTGGCAGAATTACCGCAAATTCTTCGTCAGTTTCCAGAAAGCGATCTACGGCGACGCCGCGCGGGCCGATAATGACTGGGCCTATGACTGGCTGCCGAAGCTCGATGTGCCGATGTATGACATCATCCGCGCCTTCGACATGATGACGCACGGCCAGATGAACGGCTATATCTGCCAGGGCTTCAACCCGATGCAAGCATTCCCGGACCGCGGCAAGATCCGCGCGGCTCTGGGAAAGCTGAAATTCCTCGTCGTGATGGATCCGCTGGATACCGAAACCGCCCGCTTCTGGGAGGATTTCGGTCCGCAAAATCCGTCCGACCCGGCCAGCATTCAAACCGAAGTGTTCCAGTTGCCAACAACCTGTTTCGCCGAGGAGAACGGCTCGCTGGTCAATTCCGCCCGCTGGCTGCAATGGCACTGGAAAGCCGCCGAACCGCCCGGCGAGGCGAAGTCGGACATCTGGATCATGTCGCGCCTGTTCCATCGCATGCGCGACATGTACCGCACGCAAGGCGGCGCGTTTCCCGATCCGATCCTGAACCTCACCTGGTCCTATACCAACCCAACCGATCCCGATCCGGAAGAACTCGCCAAGGACATGAATGGCCGGGCCCTGGCCGATCTGCGCGACGCGGCCGGTGCGGTTTCGGTGCGCGCCGGCCAATTGCTGGATGGTTTTGCGCAATTGCGCGATGACGGCACCACCGCGTCGGGGTGCTGGATCTTCTCGGGCTGCTATACCGAGAAAGGCAACCAGATGGCGCGGCGTGACGCCACCGACCCACGCGAGCAGGGCATCGCGCCGCACTGGGCCTGGGCCTGGCCTGCCAACCGGCGGATCCTCTACAACCGCGCGAGCGCGGACCCGGCCGGCCGCGCGTGGAATCCGGCCAAGCCGTTGGTTGAGTGGAACGGCACCGTCTGGACCGGCATCGATGTGCCGGATTATGCGCCTGCCACCAAACCGTCCGATGCAGTCGGGCCCTTCATCATGAACGCCGAAGGCATGGGGCGGCTGTTCGCACGCACCGCGATGGCGGACGGACCGTTCCCGGAGCATTACGAGCCGTTTGAATCGCCGGCGGTGAACGTGCTGCACCCCAAGGTGCAGTCAAACCCCGCGGCGCGGGTTTTCGCCGGCGACCGCGCAGCGTTTGGCACCGCAACGGAATTCCCTTATGTCGCCACCACCTACCGGCTGACCGAGCATTTCCACTTCTGGACCAAGCACGCGCTGATCAATGCAATCCTGCAGCCGGAAGAATTCGTCGAAATCGGCGAAGCACTGGCCGGGGAGAAGGGCATTGAACAAGGCGGCTGGGTGCGCGTCGCCTCCAGGCGCGGGTTTGTGGTGTGCAAGGCCTACGTGACCAAGCGCATCCGGCCGCTGACGGTGGACGGCAAGCCCACGCACGTCATCGGGGTGCCGCTGCATTGGGGGTTCACCGGCCAGGCGCGCAAAGGTTACGGTGCCAATACGCTGACCCCGTCCGTCGGCGACGCCAATACGCAAACGCCGGAATTCAAGGCGTTCCTCGTCAATGTGGAAAAAACCGCTGGGCCGGTGGCGTGAGAAGATGTTCTTTTCTGAAGAAAAGAACCAAAAGACTTTTGTCTGTTCGCCTGCACAAAAGGCCGGAGACATGTCCGAGGCGTCAGGGATTGCATCCAGAGCAAAAGCTTTTTGGTTCTTTTCTTCAAAAAAGAACGACTTCTTCTAACCGAAGGAACACCCGATGGCAGATCTCCAGTCGCAAGACTATATCCGGCGGTCGGCATCGACAATGACGCCGCCCTCGATCCGCAACCACGAGCAGGAAGTGGCCAAGCTGATCGACGTCAGCCGCTGCATCGGCTGCAAGGCGTGCCAGTCCGCCTGCATGGAGTGGAACAATCTGCGCGGAGAGGTCGGTCACTTCGAAGGTTCCTACGACAACCCGAGCGACCTGAACCCGAGCAACTGGACCCTGATGCGCTTCACCGAATGGGAGAACGAACAGGGCAATCTGGAATGGCTGATCCGCAAGGATGGCTGCATGCACTGCGAGGATCCCGGTTGCCTCAAGGCCTGCCCGGCGCCCGGTGCGATCGTGCAATATGCCAACGGCATCGTCGATTTCATCAGCGAGAACTGCATCGGCTGCGGCTATTGCGTCAAAGGCTGCCCGTTCGACATCCCGCGCATCAGCCCGGTCGATCACAAATCGTATAAGTGCACCTTGTGTTCGGATCGGGTGGGCGTCGGTCTGGAACCGGCCTGCGTCAAGGCCTGCCCCACCGGTGCGATCATGTTCGGATCGAAAACCGACATGAAATCCTGGGCCGGCGAGCGGGTGGAAGACCTCAAATCGCGCGGCTTTGACGAAGCCGGGCTATACGATCCCCCCGGCGTCGGCGGCACGCATGTCATGTATGTGCTGCATCACGCCGACCGGCCCTCGCTCTATGCCGGATTGCCCGACAAGCCGCGCATCAGCCCGCTGGTTGCGGTGTGGAAAGGAATTTTCAAGCCGCTCGCCCTCGCCGGCATGGCATTCGGGGTGGTCGCCGGATTCCTGCACTGGATCGTCCAAGGCCCCAACGAGGTGCAGCCCGAGGATGAGGCGCATGCCGCCGCGCTCATCGATCCGCCGGACGGCAAGCAATGACATACATGCGCGGCACACTGATCCGCAACACCACGGCAACCCGGATCAATCACTGGATTACCGGCGCCTGTTTCGTGCTGCTGATGCTGTCCGGGCTCTCCATGTTCGATCCGGTCACGTTCTTTTTGTCCGGCCTGTTCGGCGGCGGCCAATCCACCCGCGCCATCCATCCCTGGATCGGCCTCGTGCTTGTGCTGAGCTATTGCGGATTGATCGTACAATTCTGGCGCGACAACCTGCCGAGCCGCGACGACTGGGCATGGATGAAGGCATTCGGCCGCGTGCTGGTGAACGAGGAGGAGGGCGTCCCCGAACTCGCGCGCTTCAATGCCGGCCAGAAATTCGTGTTCTGGTCGATGACCCTGCTGATACCCGTTCTGTTCGCAACCGGCATCGTCATCTGGGACGTCTATTTCTCGCCTTACACCACCATTGAAACGCAACGGATCGCCGTTCTGACCCACGCCGCCGCCGCCTCTGCCGCCATTCTCGTCTGGATCACGCATGTCTATGCGGCGTTGTGGGTGAAAGGTTCAATGCGCGGTATGACGCAAGGCTACGTCACGCCAGGCTGGGCCTGGCGCCATCACCGCAAATGGCTGCGGCGGCTCGTGGCCGCCGGGTCAAGAGGCCCCACGCCGCGGTCCGGCGGCAGAGCACGCGGCCCGTGAGGCAAGGGGAAGTCGCGTCGAAAGGCGCGTGGGCCGGCAACCCGCAAGGCGGCGTCAAGGCGCCGGCGCCGCTGCTATTACCTGACCCCGCCACGCGATTCGCCCGCACCGCCGCGCGGCTGGAATCCCTGGCCCATTTGCATCCGATGGCGGATTGGTTGCGCTTCATGGCGCGGCTCGCCCAGGCGCAACACGCAGCCGCCATCATGCCGCCGCCAACCGAAACCCCTGATCAGGCGAGGGTGGACCAGGCGGTCACCGCGCGCATGCCGCCGCTCGCCGCCGATGACCATGCGCGAACCAAAGCCTGGCGCAATGGTCTCGCGACGTTGCTCGATCGGCTCGCGCAAAACCCGATGCCCGCGACGGCATCTTCCGTGATCGCACAATTGCGCGCGCGTGACGAAAACGCCGTCGAAGCGTTGGCGGATAATTTTCTGCATGGCGGCCTGGGCGTGGCGGACGCGGGCGCCGCCATGTATGTGGCGGCCGCGCTGCAAGTCTATTTCACGCGCCTGGCCGCGTCCCTGCACGCACCCGGCCTGCGGCTGCTGCCGCAGCGCGGCCTGTGCCCATGTTGCGGATCCACACCGGTCGCCGGCGTCATAACGGCATCGGGGCCGGCCCCGGGCACGCGTTATCTCTATTGTTCACTGTGCGGCACGGCATGGAACCACGTTCGCGCCGTCTGCATCACCTGCGGCGGCTCGCGCTCGGTGTCGCTGGAAGGCATCGAAGGCGACACCGGCGCAGCCCGCGCCGAAACCTGCAACGAATGCCACACCTACGCAAAGATGCTTTACCAGGCGAAGGACATGCAGGTCGATCCGTTCGCGGACGATCTCGCGACTCTGGCACTGGATGTGCTGGTCGGCGAAGCGGGCTGGTCACGTCACGCGGCTAACCCGCTGGTGTTGGTGGGGACATGACAAGAATAAGGCCAAGGAAGCAGTTCTTTTCTGAAGAAAAGAACCAAAAGACTTTTGCCCCTGCGCCTGCACAGAGGTTCGGGGCATGGCCGATACGTTGGGGATTGCATCAAGAGTAAAGGTTTTTTGGTTCTTTTTTTCAAAAAAGAACTGCTTCCTAAAGAAAGGCCAGGAACGCGGGGCGGCGTCCCTGGCCATCTTTGTTAAAAAATCAAGCTCAAATGTGATTGCGGCCGAAAACTTGCCGCGGTCTAGAATGGGGGTTTACCGGAGACATGCGGCCTTTTGGCCAGCCATCTCGTTCCGGTAATATCGAAGCTGCCTTGTCCGCCCTCGCTCACCGCGAGTTGCGCCGACGTCAGGCCATAAACCCGCGTGCCCGACAACGCGGCCGTAATCGGCGCGTAGAGAGACACACCAGTCGGCACATGTTGTGTCAGTTCATTGACGATCGTGACATTTCGCATCGCCAGGCTCGGCGTCGGGTTCAAATTGCCTTCCTCGCCATAGACGATCATGCCACCATTGACGCTGTCGGGTCCCTGCTCGACAACGGTATTTGTTATGACACCGACACCGCCGTTCGGCAGGTCGATGCTGTAGCTGGCTGTCCCGCGCGGACCGTCCGTCACGCGGGTATTGTTGATGATGGTGGTCAGTGCGCGGCTCTTGATCTCATGCCCGAGCACCGCGTGGTGAAAATAGCTGTCCTCGATGTCGAGCACATCGTTGTTGCCGGCATAGATATTATGGGTGGTGCCGGCGCCGGGACCGGTCGCATCCCCGTTGAAGGAAAATTCGCTGCGCTCGATCTTGATGGTGCCTGGCAGGGCGTCGCCCAGCAGTCCTTCCTGGTTGTGGCGGAACCAGCAATTACGGATCGTCAAATTGCCGCCCTGGTAACGAATGCCGGCGCCGTTGGCACCGTCCGCATCTGTGACGCGTGCGCCGGTAAATTCAAATCCGTCGATGGTTATATCGGTATCAGTAATCAAAATGGCTTTTTCGTTCGGAATATTCTCCGTCGCCTGCAGCACCGCCATGCCGCCGGCCGATCGCAGGGTGATCTTGTGATCTATTTCGGCAAAATCGTTAATGTAGGTACCCGCCCGAACCAGGATCGTATCGCCGTCATTGGCGGCGGCAATCGCCGCGGCCACCGTGCGATAGGTCTGTTTCGGCCCCACGTTCAGCGTCGCAGCGCCGGCGGCGCTGAACGTGCCGCAAAGCACAGCGGCCAGCATGAGCTTGTCTGAAACGACCATCCCGCACCTCGTTTCGCGCTCGCGTCATGCCCCCGCCGCTCGACCTCGGCGGGAGCTGCCGGTGAAATCCGCGTTCGAAATTTACGCCGGTTCGAGAACCACCATCCCGCCGACCGCTTTCAGCGTGATCTGGTGCGCGAAGGCCGCGAAATTGTCGGTGTAAGTGCCGGCCTGAACGAGCAGGGTGTCGCCGTCCTGTGCGGCGGTGATGGCGGCGGCGACCGTGGTGTAGGCCTGGTTGGGACCGACCCGCAGCGTGCCTGCCGGGAATGTCTCATCTAAGAATTGCACCTTAATCTCCTTTTTGATGATCTATTAACCATATATCAAGATCAGCGCTAAATAAAGCGAAAAATCGCGACCCGCAAGGATGCGCATCACCCGCGCATCCGGCCCCCGGGCTTGACCCGGCCGGGTGCGTGCTGGATAGCCGCATGGCGCGGCCCGGCCTGAAACAACCGCCCGGCGCCCGATCTCGCGGGCAAGGCCCGCCCCAACTTTCGCGGAGTACGCCGAAGAATGCGTCGCAAGCGCGGCCGGCCGCTTGACGGCTGGCTGGTCATCGACAAGCCCGCCGGCCTCACGAGCACGGACGTGGTCAACCGGCTGCGCCGCGGGTTCGACGCCCGCAAGGTCGGGCATGGCGGCACGCTCGACCCGCTGGCCACCGGCGTGCTGCCGATCGCCTTCGGCAACGCCACGAAAACCGTCCCCTACGTCATGGACGGCACCAAGCTGTACCGATTCATCCTCGCGATCGGCGAGGCACGCGACACCGACGACGCCGATGGCAGCGTCATCGACACCAGCCCGGTGCGGCCGACGGACGACCAGTTGCGCGCCGCGCTGCCGGCGTTCCGCGGCGACATCATGCAGGTGCCGCCGATCTACTCCGCCATCAAGGTGGCCGGCGAGCGCGCCTACGACATGGCGCGCGAGGGCCGCCCCCCGGTGCTGGAACCGCGCCCCGCGCGGGTCGACCGTTTCGACCTCGTCGAACGTCCCGACGCCGACCACGCGGTGTTCGAGGTGCAGTCCGGCAAGGGGGTGTATATGCGCAGCCTGGCCCGTGACCTGGCGATGGCCTGCGGCACGTTCGGCCATATCGCCGCCCTGCGGCGCCTGCGGGTCGGCCCCTTCACCGAAGCGGGATCGATTCCGCTGGACAAAGTGCTGCCGACGGAGGATACCGCGCGATCCTCACCGGACCTCCTTTTGCCGATCGCGACAGCGCTGGCCGACATCCCGGCCCTGCCTTTGACCGACGAGGAGGCCGTGCAGCTCACCCAAGGCCAGCAGATATCCCTGCTCTCCCTGATGGGCCGCATTCCGGACGGCGCCAGGCCCGACGGCGGCCTGGTGCGCGCCATGGCGGGGGGTCGCGTGATTGGGCTGGGCCGCCTCGACGAGGGCTGGCTGCGTCCCGAGCGCATCCTGTAACCTCGAACTAAAGGAAAATCACGATGTCGATTACGGCCGAGCGCCGCACGGCGCTTATTGGCGAGTATCAGGCTGGCCCCACCGATACCGGCAGCCCCGAAGTGCAGGTCGCCCTGCTGTCCGAGCGCATCAGCAACCTCACCGAGCACCTCAAGACCCACGCGAAGGATTTCCACTCGCGCCGCGGCCTTCTGATGCTGGTAGGCCGCCGCCGCCGCCTGCTCGACTACCTGAAGAAGAAAGACCAAACCCGTTACGAGAGCGTCATCGCCCGTATCGGGCTGCGGAGATAGCGATCAGCGATCAGCGATCAGCGATAAGCTGTCCGCGCGATCAGCTTTCGTTCTGATGACTGAAAGCTGCTCGCTGACAGCTGATGACGCCGCGGATCGCACCGGAAACCAAAGAAGACCGAACTAAAGAAGGATTGAGGTGCATGTTCAACTATTTCCGCAAGGAACTCGACTGGGGCGGCCGCAAGCTCGTCCTGGAAACCGGCAAGATGGCGCGGCAGGCCGATGGCGCCGTGCTGGCCCGCTACGGCGACACCATCGTGCTTTGCACGGCCGTCGGCGTGCGCACCGCCAAGCCGGGGCAGGATTTCTTCCCGCTGACCGTGGATTACCAGGAAAAGGCGTTCGCCGCCGGCAAGATCCCCGGCGGCTTCTTCAAGCGCGAAGGCCGGCCGAGCGAGAACGAAACGCTGGTGAGCCGCCTGATCGACCGGCCGATCCGGCCGCTGTTTCCGGAAAATTTCCGCAACGAAGTGCAGGTGATCGCCACCGTCCTCAGCCACGACCTGGAGAACGATCCCGACATCGTCGCGATGATCGGCTGCTCGGCCGCGCTGACCTTGTCTGGCATTCCGTTCTTCGGCCCGATCGCGGCGGCGCGCATCGGCTACGAGAACGGCGCGTATATCCTCAACCCGACCGTGGCGCAGATGGATAACGCGACCTTGGAGCTGGTGGTCGCCGGCACCACCGAAGGCGTGCTGATGGTGGAGTCCGAGGCAAAGGAACTCACCGAGGAGGTAATGCTTGGCGCAGTAACGTTCGGCCACGCCGCGTTCCAGCCGGTGATCAACGCCATTATCGAACTGGCCGAACACGCCGCCAAGGAACCCTGGCCGCTGGTGGAACAGTCGGAGACGGAAATCGCGCTGAAAAAGCGCATCGACGAACTCGGCCGCGCCACCATTGCCGAAGGCTACAAGGAAGTCGTCAAGCAGGAACGTTACGCAAAGGTCGGCGCCGCCAAGAAGAAAGTGGTCGCGCAACTGACCGAGGAAGGCCTGAATGCGGACGCGGCCAAGACCATGCTGAAGGATCTGGAAGCGGACATCGTTCGCAACGCCATTCTGGATACCGGCCTGCGCATCGACGGGCGCGATACGAAAACCGTGCGCCCGATCATCGCCGAAGTGGGCATTCTGCCCCGCGCGCACGGCAGCGCGCTGTTCACACGCGGCGAGACGCAGGCGCTGTGCGTGGCCACCCTCGGCACCGGCCAGGACGAGCAGATCATCGATTGTCTCGAAGGTGAATACCGCGAGAACTTCATGCTGCACTATAATTTCCCGCCTTATTCGGTCGGCGAGGCGGGCCGCGTCGGCAGCCCCAAACGGCGTGAAATCGGCCACGGCAAACTGGCCTGGCGCGCCGTGCATCCGTTACTGCCCGGCAAGGACATCTTTCCTTACACGTTGCGGGTCGTCTCCGAAATCCTCGAATCCAACGGCAGCTCGTCCATGGCCACCGTCTGCGGCACCTCGTTGTCGCTGATGGATGCGGGCGTGCCGCTGAAGCGGCCGGTCGCCGGCATCGCCATGGGCCTGATCAAGGAAGACCGCGCCTTTGCCGTGCTGTCCGACATCCTTGGCGACGAGGACCATCTCGGCGACATGGATTTCAAGGTCGCCGGCACCGAATTCGGCATTACCAGCCTGCAGATGGACATCAAGATCACCTCCATCACGCCCGAAATCATGCAAATCGCCCTCGCCCAGGCGAAGGACGGGCGGTTGCATATTCTCGGCGAAATGGCCAAGGCGCTCACCGGCAGCCGGTCCGACGTGGCGCCGACCGCGCCGCGCATTACCATCATCAACGTGCCGAAGGAAAAGATCCGCGAAGTGATCGGCACCGGCGGCAAGGTGATCCGTGAAATCGTCGAGGTGAGCGGCGCCAAGATCGACATCGAGGATGACGGCACCATCAAGATCGCCGCCACCACGGAAGAAGCGAGCAAGAAGGCGATCGACATGATCCGCGGCATCGTGGCGGAACCCGAGGTTGGCGCCGTTTACACCGGCAAGGTGGTGAAGACTGCCGATTTCGGCGCCTTCGTGAATTTCCTGGGCAGCCGCGACGGGCTTGTGCACATCAGCGAACTCACCCAGGGGCGCGTCAACCGCACGACCGACGTGGTCAATGTGGGCGACCTGGTGAAGGTGAAATGCCTCGGCTTCGACGACCGCGGAAAGGTGAAACTTTCGATGCGGGTGGTTGACCAGGCGACCGGAGAGGACATTTCCGATAGGGTGGGGCCGAAGGGCGGCGGACGTAGGGACGAGGCCGCGGAGTAAAAAAGAAGGCCAGGGGGCGTCGTGCGAAGCACGCATTCGCGTGACGCCCCCTTGGACCCCCGCTAAGGACAAGTCCTTAGAACCTGTTTATTAAAAGCGTCACCAAATAAATGGGGTCTGGGGCCTGAGGCCCCAGCGGGGTCCAGGGGTAGAGCCCCGGCCTGTTTCCTTTGGAGGCCAACGGATGAAGTCAATTAACGCAATCCGGATGGGCGGCGCCGACGTGCTCCCAATCGTCGAAGGCGGCAAAGGCGTCGCCGTCTCCAACGGCCTCTCCTCCGGACACTGGGCAGCCTCCGGCGGCGCCGGCACCTTCTCCGCCGTCAACGCCGACAGCTTCGACGAAACCGGCAAGCCCATTCCCCAGGTCTACGACGGCCGCACCCGGCGCGAACGGCACGAGGAACTGATCGCCTACGCCATCCGCGGCGGCATTACGCAAGCCCGCCAGGCCTACGAACTTGCCGCCGGCCGCGGCCGCATCCATGCCAACATCCTGTGGGAAATGGGCGGCGCCGAGCGCGTCATCACCGGCGTCATGGAAGGTGCCAAGGGCCTCATCCAGGGCCTCACCTGCGGCGCCGGCATGCCATACCGGCTTTCCGACATCGCCCAGAAATTCAATGTTTATTATTACCCCATCGTATCGTCGGCCCGCGCCTTCAATGCGCTGTGGAAACGCGCCTACCACAAGGCGGCCAATCTCCTCGGCGGCGTGGTCTACGAAGACCCCTGGCTCGCCGGCGGCCACAACGGGCTTTCCAACGGCGAGGACCCGCATAAGCCGGAAGATCCTTTCCCGCGCGTGCTGGCCCTGCGCAAGCTGATGCGCACCTTCGGCCTCGACCAGACGCCCATCATCATGGCCGGCGGCGTGTGGTGGCTGGAGGAATGGGAGGACTGGATCGACAACCCCGACCTCGGTCCGATTGCGTTCCAGTTCGGCACCCGCCCGCTGCTGACACAGGAAAGCCCGATCAGCCGCGCCTGGAAGCAGCGCCTGCTGTCGCTCAAGGAAGGCGACGTCTTCCTCAACCATTTCAGCCCGACCGGCTTTTATTCCAGCGCGGTGAACAACGGTTTCATCGAGGAACTGCGCGCACGCAACGAACGCCAGGTGGCCTATGCGCTCGAACCGGTCGGCGAGCACACCGCGGAATACGGCGTCGGCCCGCGCAAGCGGCCGGTCTATCTCGCACCCGGCGACCTCACCCGCGTGCATGGCTGGGAGGATGCCGGCTACACCGAGGCCCTGCGCACCCCCGACACCACGCTGATTTTCGTCGATCGCGAAAAGGCGACCGAAATCACCCGCGACCAGGTCGAATGCATGGGCTGCCTGAGCCATTGCCGCTTTTCCAACTGGTCGCAGGAGCCGCCGGACTACAGCACCGGAAAGAAAGCCGACCCGCGCAGCTTCTGCATCCAGAAAACGCTACAGGATATCGTGCACGAACACGCCGATCCCGAAAGCATCGAACGCAACCTGATGTTCTCCGGCCATAATGCTTATCGCTTCGCCAGCGATCCATTTTACGGCAACGGCTTTATTCCGACCGTGAAGCAGTTGGTCGAAAGAATCCTGACGGGACGATAGAAAAAAGGAAGCAGTTCTTTTTTGAAAAAAAGAACCAAAAAACTTTTATCTGTTTGTACGCGTAATATATCAGCTGCGGCACGCCGGTCGGGGGTCCAGGGGGTGAAACCCCCTGGTCTGCTTCGAAAAGTCAGTCTCAACACGAGTTGGTATTATGGAAGCGACGTCGCTCTCAAGATGCCATCAAGCCGCCGGAACACCAGCGGTTGCGGCGGCGGAGGCGGATCGCGCAGCAGCACCAGCGCCACCGGCTCCATGTGACCGTCCGTCGCCCCGGTCCGCGGCGCCGCCACGATGGTGACCCGCAGCGGCCCCCGGCCCGGCCGCGGCAGCAACATGTCGCCGCCCCGGCGGAGCGCGAACGGACCCACGCCATCGGCGGCATACCGCACCAGCGCGCGCAGGCGCGGCTGCGCCGGCGCGTGGATCGCCGCCAGCACACCGCCGCGCGCCGTGGTCAAACCATCCGCGTCCACCAGACGCTCATGCGCCGCCGGATTGGCAAAAAGCACCCGCCCCCGCCGGTCCACAACAATCACGCCTATATCGGGCCGCAAAAGTCCGCCGGTCAGATCGGCCGCCCCCACCGCGTGCCGCACCCGCAAGGCGCGGCGTACATGGGGCATCAGGTAACGCACGAGGTTGATTTCGTGGATCGTCATCGGACCCTTTTCCCGCGGACGTAACACGGCCAGGTCGGTTGCCTGGCTGCCGTCGCGGCAGATGCGGGCGCTGAGGCCGTGATGCATACCATTTGGCCGCAGGAAATCGGCGTAAAATGCAGTGTTCTCGTATTGCTCGGGGGGTAGCGGATTGATCGCGGCACCGCCGGCGACCGCACCCTGAGGCGCCAAGGCGGTCCATTCCCGCCAAGGCGACAGGCTGTAATAGTGAGTCGCGTAGGCGGCCATTGCGGTCTCGTCCACCAGCACATGGTCGGTTCGGATCGGCACGACGCTGGGCAGCTCGACCGTGCCGAGAATGACCGGCCCGTGCAATGCGGTGCCGAGACGGGTCGCGAAACGTGCCCACCCATCCGCCTGGAACGGCAGGTGCTGCAGATCATCCACCAGCAACGTCGCCAGGTCCGCTCGCTTCACCATCGCCGCCCCCCGGGCAAAATACCAAGTCGGTGTGTACCTCGTCGTTCGCCTCGGCGTCGCGTCAGGCGGCGCAAGAAACGATCAGCCGGCGTCATGCGGAGGATCCGCGCCCGACGCCGGCGGTTCGCGGAGGTGCCGGCGACCAAACCCGCGCACCATGTCACAAAATATAATAAAGGCTTAAAATCGGCAATACTCTGTCGGCCCGGCGCCGCAATTCAGGGTAGTATCGGCACGGGCCGGCGCCGGCTTCAAACTGAGACACACCTTCAAGTCAGGCTCGGAGTTGCCTTGCGGCTTCGATCGCAAAATAGGTCAGCACACCGTCCGCCCCGGCGCGCTTGAAGCACAACAGTGCCTCGAGGATCGCCCGCGCCGGGTCCAGCCATCCGCGCTCGATCGCGCCGGCCAGCATCGCGTATTCGCCACTGACCTGATAGGCGAATGTCGGCACGCCAAAGCGTGTTTTCACGCGGTGAATAATGTCCAGATAGGGCATGCCGGGCTTCACCATCACCATGTCGGCGCCCTCTTCAATGTCGAGCGCCACTTCGCGCAGCGCCTCGTCGCTGTTCGCAGGATCCATCTGGTAGGTCTTCTTGTCGCCGCCTTGCAGCGATGTGGCCGACCCGAGGGCATCGCGGAACGGGCCGTAGAAGGCCGACGCATATTTCGCCGCATAGCTCATGATACGGGTATGGATCAGCCCTTCTGCATCGAGTGCCGCGCGGATCGCGGCAACCCGCCCGTCCATCATGTCCGAGGGCGCGATGATATCGATCCCGGCCTGCGCCTGAACCACCGCCTGGCGCGTCAATTTCTCCAGCGTTTCGTCATTCGCGACATAGCCGTGGCGGATAACGCCGTCGTGCCCATGGTCGGTGTACGGGTCGAGCGCCACGTCGCCCACCAGGCCAAGATCGGGAAATTCCTGTTTCAGCAGCCGCGTGGCCGAGCAGATCAGGTTGTCGGGATTGGCGCTCTCGGTACCTTCGGCGTTCTTCTTCGCCGCCGGCGTCGCCGGAAACAGCGCCACCGCCGGAATACCCAGCCGCACCGCCGGCGCCACATGCGCCGCAACCAGATCGAGGCTCACCCGGTCCACCCCCGGCATGCTCGCCACCGGAATGCGCTGATTCTGTCCCTCGATAATAAAAATCGGCCAGATCAGATCGTTGACGGTCAGCGTATTCTCGGCGACCAGGCTGCGCGTAAATTTATCGTAACGATTCCGTCGCAGACGGGTGCCGGGATACTGCCCTGCAATCATGAAACGAACCCCAAACAGGCAGAAGGAAGCAGTTCTTTTTTGAAAAAAAGAACCAAAAAACTTTTGCTCTTTAGCCCTTTGCCAATCTCGAATGGTTGCGGCTGTAGGTGAAATAAATGCCTAGGCCGATCACCAGCCATACGACGGCAAGCTCCAGCGTTTCCCATGGCAGGGTGTAAATCAAGGTGCTGCAAACGATAATCCCGGCGGCCGGAACCCACGGGCTGAACGGCGTCACAAAGACCCGCCGGTGGCCGGGATCGGTGCGGCGCAGCACCAGCACCCCGATGCAGACGATGACAAAGGCCAGCAGCGTGCCGAACGAGGTCAAATGACCAACCAGGCTGATCGGCAGAAAGCCGCCCGCGACACCGGCAAACACCATGAAGAGAATGTTGGAGAGCCAAGGGGTGCGGAAGTGGGGATGAACGGTTGCGAAAATCCTAGGCACCAGCCCATCACGCGCCATGGCATAGAAAACCCGGCTTTGGCCGAGCAGCATGACGAGCATGACGGACGTGAGACCGGCGATGGCGCCGACATTCACCGCAACCTTCAGCCAGGGCATGTTGGTTTGGCCGATGGCCAGCGCGACCGGGGCCGCAACGTGCAGCGTGGTGTAGCTGACCAGGCCGGTGATCACGAGACACACCAGCACGTAAAGAACGGTGCAAATGGCAAGCGAGCCGAGCAGACCGATGGGTACGTCGCGCCCGGGGTTTTTGGCTTCCTGCGCGGCGGTGGATACCGCATCGAAGCCGATATAGGCGAAGAAGACGGTCGAGGCGCCTTGCAGTACGCCGGAGATGCCGAAATGGCCGAAATGGCCGGTATTCGGCGGCATGAACGGATGCCAGTTTTCCGGCTTCACGTAGAACGCGCCAAACCCGATCACCGCGGCGACCACCGCCAGCTTGAGGGCCACGATCGCGCCGTTGACCTTGGCGGATTCGGAAATGCCACGGATCAGCACCAGGGACACCAGCACGATAATGATCATCGCCGGCAGGTTGACGATGCCCGGTGCGGGATGGCCGGCCGCGTCCAGATCGAACGGCGAGGCCGTGAGCGCATGCGGCAGCGCGAGACCGAAACTGTCGAGGAAGCTGACCACGTAGGCGGACCAGGACACCGAAACAGTCGCCGCGCCCACGGCATATTCCAGTATCAGGGCCCAGCCGATGATCCAGGCGACCAGTTCGCCGAGCGAGGCATAGGCGTAGCTGTAGGCAGAGCCGGCAGCCGGGATCATGCCTGCCAGCTCGCTGTAGCAAAGACCCGCCAGGCCGCAGCCAACGGCGGCGATGATGAAGCTGATCACCAGCGCCGGTCCGGCGTTGTCCGCCGCGGCGATGCCGGTGAGCGAGAAGATGCCGGCGCCGATAATGGCGCCGATGCCGAGTGCCGTCAGGCTGAGTGGCCCCAGCGTGCGATTGAATTCCGGCTGGCCGGTACCCGCGGTATGCAGCGCCTCGATCGGCTTGCGGGCGAAGAGTGGATTGGCGGTTGTCGCGCTCATGTTCGTCCTGGGGTAGAAACCTGCGCCGTCGAATGTGCCCGCTCCATGCGCTCGGCGCAAATCCGCAATGCGACGGGCAGCCGATAAGAGTGGCCCCTTGCCCCCGCATCCCGGTCCGCGTCGCGATGCCGCCTTTACGGTGCGCGCGCGGGATGGGATTGAAGCGCATCCCCACGGACTGAAACCGCGCCATGACCGATCAGACGCTCCCCCAATCCCTGGAACGCTTCTTCGCCGCCCCGCTGGCCGAAACCGACCCCGACCTCGCCGCCGCCATTGGCGCCGAACTCGTGCGCCAGCAGGACGGCATCGAGCTGATCGCCTCGGAAAACATCGTCTCGGCCGCCGTGCTGGAAGCGCAAGGCAGCGTGCTCACCAACAAATACGCCGAGGGCTATCCGGGCCGGCGCTACTACGGCGGCTGCCAGGAGGTGGACAAGGCCGAGACGCTGGCGATCGATCGGGCCTGCCGCCTTTTCGGCTGCACCTACGCCAATGTGCAGCCGCATTCCGGCGCCCAGGCCAACCAGGCGGTGTTCCTCGCCCTGCTCCAGCCCGGCGACACCATCCTCGGCATGTCGCTGGATGCCGGCGGCCACCTCACCCACGGCGCCGCGCCAAACCTCTCCGGCAAATGGTTCAATGCCGTGCAATACGGCGTCCGCCGCGACGACGGCCTGCTCGATTACGAGGAACTGGAAACCCTGGCCCGTCAGCACCGGCCGAAAATGATCATCGCCGGCGGTTCGGCCTACCCGCGCATCATCGACTTCCCCCGCATCCGCGCGGCCGCCGACGAAATCGGCGCCTTCTTCATGGTCGACATGGCGCATTTCGCCGGATTGGTCGCCGCCGGCCTGTATCCCAGCCCGCTGCCGCACGCCCATGTCGTCACCACCACCACGCACAAGACGTTGCGCGGCCCGCGCGGCGGCATGATCCTCTCGAACGACGAGGCGCTCGGCCGCAAATTCAATTCGGCGGTGTTCCCCGGCCTGCAAGGCGGCCCGCTGATGCACGTCATCGCCGCCAAGGCCGCCGCGTTCGGCGAGGCGCTGCGGCCCGAATACCGCGCCTACCAGAAATCGGTGGCCGAAAACGCCCGCGTGCTCGGCGAAGCGCTCGTCGCCCGCGGCCTCGCTTTGGTCACCGGCGGCACCGACAGCCACCTGCTGCTCGTCGATTTGCGCCCGAAACGGGTCACCGGCAAGGCGGCCGAGGCCAGCCTGCAGCGCGCCCACATGACGGCCAACAAGAACGCCATCCCGTTCGACCCGGAAAAGCCGGCAATCACGAGCGGCATCCGCCTCGGCAGCCCGGCCGCCACCACGCGCGGCTTCGGCGCCGAGGAGTTCGCCCAGGTCGGCGACATGATCGCCGACGTGCTGGACGGGCTGTCGGGCAGCAACGATGGCACCAACGAAACTGTCGAGCACGCGGTGGGCGCGCGGGTGCTGGAGCTTTGCGCGCGGTTTCCGATCTATCCTCGGCGGTAGCGGGAAGCAGAAAGGAAGCCGTTCCTTTTTGAAAAGAAGAACCAAAAAACTTTTGCTCGTCGAAAGGACTTTTCCCTATGTCCGCGCCGCCGGCCTATAAGCGCGTGCTCCTCAAGGTTTCGGGCGAGGCCTTGATGGGCACGCGCGACTATGGGCTCGACACCGAGACGGTGGGCGCCATCGCCGCCGACATCGCCAGCGTCGTGGTGCTGGAGGTGCAGGTCTGCCTGGTCATCGGCGGCGGCAACATCTTCCGCGGCGTCGCCGGCGCCGCAAGCGGCATGGACCGCTCACAGGCCGACTACATGGGCATGCTGGCCACCGTCATGAACGCGCTGGCCATGCAGAGCGCGCTGGAAAAGCGGGGCGTCCCCACCCGCGTGCAAAGCGCCATTCCCATGAGCAGCGTGTGCGAACCCTACATCCGCCGGCGCGCCGAGCGGCACATGGAGAAAGGGCGCGTGGTGATTTTCGCGGCCGGCACCGGCAATCCGTTCTTCACCACCGACACCGCCGCGGCGCTGCGCGCGGCGGAAATGAAGTGCGACGCCCTGCTGAAGGGCACCCAGGTGGACGGCGTCTATTCGGCCGACCCCAGGCGCGACCCGGCCGCCAAACGGTATGACGAGCTGACCTACCTGGAGGTGCTGTCGCGCGATCTGGGCGTGATGGACGCCGCGGCGATCTCGCTGTCACGCGAGAATCGGCTGCCGATCATCGTGTTCAACATCCATGCGCCAGGCGCCTTCGCCGCCGTCATGCGCGGCGAAGGGCGTTTCACCCGCATCGTCGAACCAAGCTGACAGATGTTGCAACGCGGTTAGGATAAACCCAAAAGAACGGCCGGGGCTTGTCCCGGCGGTGCGTCAGGCACTGATTGGCGTTGTGGGTCCAGGGCTGTCACGCGAAGCGTGCTTCGCACGACGCCCCTGGCCTTTTTTGTCATGTGGAGGTTCTGGTGGCGACCGACCTAGCCGCGCTTAAGGAAGATCTGAGCCGCCGGATGGAAGGCGCGCTCGAGACGTTGCGCCGCGAATTCGCCGGCCTGCGCACCGGGCGGGCAAGCCCGGGCCTGCTGGAGCCCGTGCGCGTCGAGGCCTACGGCACCGAAATGCCGCTCACCCAGGTCGGCACCATCGGCGTGCCCGAGGCCAGGATGCTGACCGTCCAGGTATGGGACCGTGCGCTGGTGACGGCGGTGGAGCGCGCCATTCGCGACAGCAACCTGGGGTTGAACCCGATGACCGATGGCCAGATCGTGCGGGTGCCGATTCCGATTCTCACCGCCGAGCGGCGCACCGAACTGGCCAAGGCCGCCGGCCGGTATGCCGAGGGCGCCAAGGTGGCGGTCCGTGCAGTGCGGCGCGACGGCAACGATCAGATCAAAACTGTAGAGAAAAAGCATCTGATCGGCGAGGATGATGCAAAAACCTGGACCGAAGAGGTACAGAAGCTCACCGACGGATTTATCAAGCGGATCGACGAGAGCCTGGCCGACAAGGAACGCGAGATCAAACAGGTCTGATGCCGCTCCCGTTGCTGCAGCCCGCGACAGCGGAGCCCCCTTTTGCGCCGGCGGAAATGCCGGCCGGCGTGCCGCGTCATGTCGCCATCATCATGGACGGCAATGGCCGCTGGGCCGCCGCCCGCCGCCTGCCGCGCGTGGCCGGCCACCGCGCCGGGTCGCAGGCGGTCAGGCGCACCATCGAGGCGGCGATCCGCGCCGGCGTGCGGTGGCTCACCCTGTATGCGTTTTCATCGGAGAATTGGCGCCGGCCGGACGATGAGGTGAGCGACCTGACGGGTCTGCTGCGGCATTATTTGCGCACCGAGGTGGCTGAACTGCACCGCGAGCGTGTGCGGCTGCGCTGCATTGGCGACCGCGGCCGGTTCGGCGCGGAAATCGTGCGCGAGCTGGCACAGGCGGAAACTTTGACCCGCGACAATGAGCGGCTGAATCTCACCGTGGCGCTCAGTTATGGCGGCCGCAGCGAAATCGTGGCCGCGGCGCGCCGGCTGGCGGAGGCGGCGGCCGCGGGCCGGTTGGATCCGGCGGCAATTACCGAGGATAATTTCGGCCGCTATT
>CAJCIS010000073.1 GCA_903970435.1 Acidobacteriota bacterium
GGGCGGGGGGTTGGGTTCCGGCGAATGGGGGGGCGCGGCGGGCTGCGGCTGGATGCGCAGGGCGGCGACGCGGGCCTCGATGGCCGGGGCGTCGAGGAAGGGTGCGTCGAGCAGGTGGAGGATTTCGTCAGCGCTCTCGCCGGGGCCGGCGAGCAATTCGCCGAGGCCCTGGCGCATCAGGTCGATGCTGTTGCGTTCGTCGTCCGGCAAGGTGTGGCGGTCGCGGACGAGGACGAGATGGGCCTCGGTGAAGCCCCCAAGGGCGGTGCGCGTGAAGGCGAGGTAGGCGGCGCGGCGCTTTTGCTGGCGGGCGGGGTCGGTGGGCTCGTAGGTGCCCAGCGCGGCCGCCAGGCGGAGCAGGTGGCGGCGGATGATCTTGCCCAGCAGCGCTTCCATGTCGACGAAATGAAACCGCAAGGCGGCGGGGGACATGCGCAGCGCGCAGGCGAGGCTGCGGAACGTGATGTTCTGCCGGCCCTCGTCGGCAATGAGGTATTGGCCGAGCGCAATGATACGCTCGTGCCGCTGGCGCTGCCGCGCGGTGAACGCGAAGTGCGAGGGGTCACGGGCCTGCGCCTTGGCGCGGAGGATGCGGTCTGGGGTTGGCATGAGTGCGGGGTTAGCAGGCGCGCCCGGGGTTGTCAATGATAATAACATTAATTGTTAGGCCGTGCGGCCATTCGCAAGATTTTGCAGGGTTTCGGAAGCCTTAACGTTCCGAACGGCGCGGGGCCTGTCAGCGATGTGGGTGCGACATCGATCACCACGCCATGCCGCAAACCCGCAACCGCCTGGCCCGCAAAACGCGGCAGGCAAACAGACAGGTGCAGAATGTCCAACGACGCGTCCTCAACGATGGCCCGCCTCCGCGCCACCTTGCTCGCCTCCGTTGCCGCGGCGACGCTGGCAGTGGCGCCCGGCGCACAGGCCTATACGCTGCTGCATAAGTTTCACCTGGCGACCGACGGGCAACTGCCACGTGCCAAGCTGCTCTATGTGACGTGCGGAACGAGCCATTACGTGTTCGGGACCACGCAATATGGCGGCACGTCGGGGCGCGGCACGGTGTTCAGCTACGCGCTGCCGGCCGGACCGGAGACCGTGATCCATTCGTTCACCGGCCTGCCGACCGATGGCGGGGAGCCGGCCGCCGGGCTCATTCAGGTCGGCGGTAATCTCTACGGAACCACCCTGACCGGCGGCACGAGCGGCATGGGCACGGTTTACAGCATCCCGGTCGGGACATGTAACACGCCGCAAACCCCCACGGTGATTCACAGTTTTCTGGGTTCACCGTCCGATGCGCAAACGCCGGCAGCGTCGCTGCTTTATTATGGCGGGTATCTGTGGGGAACCAGTGTTCTGGGCTCGATCGGCTCCGCCAACCTGGGCACCGTGTTCTTATGCCGGCCGACCCTGACCGGCCCCTGCAAGGTGATCCACAGCTTCGCAGGTTCGCCCGGCGATGGGGCCTATCCCTATGCCGCACTGATCGAGGGCGCGGTCGACATCAACGGGGTTCGCCGAAAGGCGCTCGTCGGAACGACCGAAATAGGCGGTACCTCGGGTCTGGGCACGATATTCGGCCTGCAGGGGTCATCCGAGACGGTGCTGTATAATTTTGCCGGCGGGCCCACCGATGGGGCCTACCCGCTGGCCGAAATGCTTCAGCACGGGCAGGATCTTTACACCACGACCGCAGAGGGCGGCACGGGACCCTGTACCGGCGGCTGCGGCACGGTGTTCAGGTATCCCGTTGGCGTAAGCTACAATTTCCTCGGCGGGGCCGACGGGGCAACCCCCGTGGCCGGGCTGGTGTGGGACAGTGTGACCCACAAATTCTACGGAACGACCTACGCGGGTGGATTTGGCGGCTGCACCGGCGGCTGCGGCACGGCGTTCAAAGCCAATGGCTTGGGTGTCGAGCTCGGCGTGCCCTTCAGCTTTACGAATGTCGGTACCAAAGGAATGGGGCCGGCCGCGGGGCTGATCCTCGATTCCAACACGCTCTACGGCACGACGAGCGCGGGGCCGGGGACTCTTAATAACGGCACGGTATTTTCGTTTCCTTAACGGTTTGGGCGCCCGGTCGTTGCTTTGCCGGGTCGCCAAACTAAGTAAGTAAGGAAGGAAGCAGTTCTTTTCTGAAGAAAAGAACCAAAAGACTTTTGTCTGTTACGCGTGGATTGCACCGGCGTAACAGACAAAAGTTTTTTGGTTCTTTTTTTCAAAAAAGAACTGCTTCTTCTTTTGCTATGCTTCCTGTTTTACCTTTGGCGGCACATCGAGCTTGATCGAGAGTTCCTTGAGCCGTGCTGGCGGAACCGGGGCGGGGGCGCCCATGAGGAGGTCTTCGCCTTGCTGGTTCAGGGGGAAGAGGATGACTTCGCGGATGTTGGGTTCGTCGGCTAGGAGCATGACGATGCGGTCTATGCCGGGGGCGCTGCCGCCGTGCGGGGGGGCGCCGTAGCGGAAGGCGTTCAGCATGCCGCCGAAACGGGCTTCCACTTCGGATTCGGGGTAGCCGGCGATGGCGAAGGCGCGGATCATGATGTCGGGGCGGTGGTTGCGGATGGCGCCGCTGGAGAGTTCGATGCCGTTGCAGACGATGTCGTATTGGTAGGCTTTTATTTGGAGCGGGTCCTGGTGGAGCAGGGCTTCCATGCCGCCCTGGGGCATGCTGAAGGGGTTGTGGCTGAAATCTATCTGGCCGGTTTCCTCGTTCAATTCATACATGGGGAAATCGGTTATCCAGCAGAAACGGAACTTTTCCCCCTCGATCAGGGAGAGTTCGGTGGCCAGGCGGGTGCGGACGGCGCCTGCGAATTTTTGGGCGTCTTCCTTTTTGCCGGCGGCGAAGAAAATGGCGTCGCCGGGGGCGGCTTCGCAGGCCGTGCGGATGGCTTCGGCGCGGGCCGGTTCGAGGTTTTTGGCGATGGGGCCTTTCGCGCCTTCGGCTTCGTAGATGATGTAGCCCAGGCCGCCGGCGCCTTCGGCGCGGGCCCATTCGTTGAGTTTGTCGAAGAAGGCGCGCGGGCGGGGGCCGGCGCCGGGGGCGCGGATGGCGCGGACGATGCCGCCGGATGCGGCGATTTTGGCGAATAATCCAAAACCGCTGTTGGCGAAATGTTCGGTGACGTCGCGGACGCGGAGCGGGTTGCGCAGGTCGGGCTTGTCGGTGCCGTAATCGAGCATCGCGGTGTCGTAGGGGATGCGGACGAAGGGGGGCGCATCGACCGCGCGGCCGTCGGCGAATTCCTCGAACACGCCGGCGATGACGGGTTCTATGGCGGCGAAGACGTCTTCCTGGGTGACGTAGCTCATTTCGAAGTCGAGCTGGTAAAATTCGCCGGGGGAACGGTCGGCGCGGCTGGCTTCGTCGCGGAAACAGGGGGCGATCTGGAAGTAGCGATCGAAGCCGGCGACCATCAACAGTTGCTTGAATTGCTGCGGGGCCTGGGGAAGGGCGTAGAATTTGCCGGGGTGCATGCGGGCGGGGACGAGGAAGTCGCGGGCACCCTCGGGGCTGCTGGCGGTGAGGATGGGGGTTTGAAATTCGGTGAAATTCTGGTCGAGCATGCGGCGGCGGATCGACGCGATGACGTGGGCGCGCAGCATCATGTTGCGGTGAACGCGGTCGCGGCGGAGATCGAGGTAGCGGTAGCGCAGGCGGATTTCGTCGGGGAAGTTTTCCGCGCCGGCGACTTGCATGGGCAGCACGGCCGCGTCGCTTTGCACGGTGACGGCGGTGACGCGGACCTCGATTTGCCCGGTGGGCAGGCGGGGGTTGATGGTGGCGCCCGCGCGGGCGACGACCTCGCCGGTGGCCGTGATGACCGATTCGACGCGGGTTGCTTCGGCAGTGGCGAACGCGTCGGTGCCGGCGGCGAAGACGAGCTGGGTGAGACCGTAATGGTCGCGCAGGTCGATGAACAGCAGGCCGCCGTGGTCGCGCTTGCTGTGGACCCAGCCGGAGAGGCGGACAATGTTGCCGGCGTCGGAGGCGCGCAGGGCGCCGCAGGTGTGGGTGCGGTAGGGGTGCATGGCGGACAGATGCCAGCGCCGGCCGCTGAAGGCTAGTGCGGCTTAAGAGCAAAAGTTTTATGCTTCTTTTTTTCAAAAAAGAAGAACTTCTCTTTTGAAAAAAAGAAGCAAAAAACTTTTGCTATTTAAGAAGTGGGCGCCGGGCGTGTATGGGGGGGGATGTCAGCTAAGCCTCGGGTTGCCTTTCCGGCGACGGTTCTTGTTACCGACTCCGCCGGTCTTGCCGCGCTGTGCGCGCGACTTGCGGGCGAGACGTTTGTTACTGTCGATACCGAGTTCATGCGGGAGCGGACCTACTGGCCCGAGCTTTGCGTGGTGCAGCTGGCGGGCGATCAGGACGTGGCGGTGGTGGATGCGCAGGCGCCGGGACTCGACCTGGCGCCACTGGGGCGGCTGCTGGCCGACCCGGCCGTCACCAAGGTTTTTCATGCGGCGCGGCAGGACGTGGAGATTTTCCTGCAGCTGTTCCAGGCCGTGCCGGTGCCGCTGTTCGACACGCAGGTGGCGGCCATGGTGGCCGGATTCGGCGATCAGGTGGGGTACGACAGCCTGGTGGGTGCGCTGACCGGCGGGCATATCGACAAGGCGCACCGTTTTTCCGACTGGTCGGCGCGGCCGTTATCGCCGGCTCAGGTGACTTACGCCGCAGCGGACGTCACGTATTTGCGCGGGGTTTACGAGCGGTTGCTGGCGCGGCTGGAGAAGGACGGGCGGACCGCCTGGGTGGCCGAGGAAATGGCGATCCTGGCCGATCCGGCGACCTACCGTCCGGATCCGGAGACGATCTGGGAGCGGCTGCGGCCGCGCACCACCAACCGGCGCATGCTGGGCACGCTGCGGGCGGCCGCGGCCTGGCGGGAGCGGGAGGCGCAGCGCATCAATATTCCGCGGCAAAGGCTGATCCGCGACGAAAGCCTGCTGGAGCTGGCCGCGACCGCGCCGGCCACGGCCGAGGCGCTCGGGCGGATACGGGGCATCAGCCGCGGGTTTGCCGAGGGCCCGACCGGGCAGGGTTTGCTGGCGGCGCTGGCGGAGGCCGCTTCGCTGCCGGAAGACGCGCTGCCGGACGGGCGTGGGCAGCGGGAAGGTCCGAAGCCTTCGCCGGCGCTGGTGGCGCTGCTGAAGGTGCTGCTGGCGTCGAAGGCGGAGGCGCATGACGTGGCGCCGAAACTGCTGGCGTCGTCGGAGGATCTGGAGCGGCTGGCGACCGAGGAGGCGCCGGATGTGCCGGCGTTGCATGGGTGGCGGCTGTCGGTGTTCGGCGAGGATGCGTTGGCGCTGAAGGCCGGGCGCATCGCGCTTGGGGTGGATGGGCGACGGATTAAATTGATACGAAGTGAGAATTAAGAAAGATGGCCTTCTTTGAGAAAAAGAACCAAAAAACTTTTACTATTGAGGGCATCCGTGATGATTCAACACGCGCTTAAAATGACAAAAGTTTTTTGCTTCCGGTCGGGCGGGCGCCGCCTTTTTTCAAAAAAGAAGGCCTTTCTTCCTTTTTTCTTCCTTCTGGTATC
>CAJCIS010000074.1 GCA_903970435.1 Acidobacteriota bacterium
TCGTGGTGTCGAACGCCGATCCCGCCTGGACCTATACGAAACTCCTCGGCCGTCATCGCCGCCGCGTCTGGACGGATGCCAAACTCACGCGGCAAAACTACTCCATGGGCCTCTTCGTCTGGTATTTCGGCACCAACCGCCAGTTTCCTGCCGTCGCGCATCACACCATCCTGCTCGGCCCCCGCTATCGCGGCCTGCTCGACGACATTTTCAAACACAAAAGACTGGCCAAGGACTTTTCCCTCTATCTTCACCGTCCCACCGAAACCGACCCCAGCATGGCGCCGCCAGGCTGCGACGCGTTCTACGTACTCTCCCCGGTGCCGCACCTCGGCAGCCTCACCGATTGGGCAACGGAGGGGGAACCCTACCGCGCCGCGATCCAGCAACATCTGGAAGATACGGTCATGCCGGGCCTCGGCGCGTCGATCATGACGTCGCGCATCATGACGCCGCAGGATTTTCTCGATCGCCTCAAGTCCGTCAACGGCGCCGCGTTCTCGCTGGAACCGCAACTCTTTCAAAGCGCCTGGTTTCGGCCCCATAACTTGAGCGAGGAGGTGAGGAATCTTTATCTTGTTGGCGCGGGCACGCATCCCGGCGCCGGCGTGCCGGGGGTCATTTCTTCGGCCAAGGTGTTGGATCAGGTGATTTAAGGAAGGAAGCATTTCTTTTTTAAAAAAAGAAACAAAAAACCTTTTCAAGTTGGACGCAGCAATCGCGCGGCGGCCAATCTCCCGGACATGGCTGCCATGGGGATTCCCGCGCCGGGATGCACCGAGCCGCCGGCCAGGTAGAGTCCCGGTATCCGGCTTTTGGCGCCTGGGCGCCGAAAGCTTGCCATCGCACCGTGATTCGCGCGCCCATACAGCGCACCGCCGCTGGCGGGAAACAATTTCTCAAAACCATCCGGCGTCGTCGCGACGCCCTCGCCCGCAGGCTCAAGATCCAACCCGCAGTCCCGCAACAATCCGAACACCCGTGGCGCATAATCGACGGCATTGAATTCCCGTGTATCCCCATCGGCCGGCGCATTGATCAGCACCAGAAAGCGCTCCACCGCGCCGGCCGCTTGTCGCTCCGCCGCACCGCGATCCTGCGCGCAGACATACACCGTCGGCCACTGGGTAATTCCGCGATCCCGAAACACCGCGCTGAATTCAGCCGCATAATCCTCGGCAAAGAATACGTTGTGATGCAGCAAGGGAAAACCGTGCGCCCGCGCACGCATGCACCACGTCACCGCCGAAAGCGACCGGCGCCGCGCGTCGGCAACCGGCACCGCGCCCGTCACCGCGCCACCAAGCAGCCCGCGCGACAACGCTGCCGCATCGCCGTTGAAAACCACCGAGTCGGCCGCGATCCGCTCACCGGTGGCCAGCACGACACCAGCCGCGCGACCCTTTTCCACCAAAATCTCGCGCACCTCGGCGCCAAAACGATAGCGTGCGCCCAGCGACGTGCCGAGCGCGCACAGCGCGTCCGCCACGCGGCGCATGCCGCCCTCCACCAGCCACACGCCGTCTTGTTCTACATGCGCCACCAGCATCAACGTCGCCGGCGCCAGGAACGGCGACGACCCGACATAGGTCGCGTAGCGCCCGAACAATTGCCGCAAGCGCGGATCATGAAAATGCTGGCCCAACGCCGACCAGAACGTCCGCAACGGCGCCGTGCGCCACATGGCATCCAGCCGCGACAAGCCTACCCGCCGTACCAGCTCCACCGGCGATGGAAGCTGCGACGCCATGAACGGCTCCCGCAACGTCCGATAAACGTCAGCGGCCCGCGCGCAAAAATCGCGATACCCTTGTGCATCGCGCGGCCCCGCAAACGTCGCGATCGCATCGGCCGACCGCTCGATGTCGGCAAATAAATCCAACCGCCCGCCCTGACGCGCCCCTGGATGCGCCCCCTGATGCGCCCCCTGATGCGCCCCTGGGCGCCACGCATGGCGCGCCAGGATCTCCGCCGGCCGCAACGTTACGAAATCCTGCAACCGCCGGCCCGCATCGGCGAACAGACTGTCGAATACCCAGCGCATGGTGAACACGGTCGGGCCCGCGTCGATCGCCATGCCGTCCACCTCGATGTGCCGCATCTTGCCGCCCGGCGCCGTGGCCTTTTCCACCACCAGTACATCCGCCCCGCCGCGCGCCAGGTCGATCGCCGCCGCCAGCCCCCCGACGCCCGCCCCCACAACGACGACCGTCTCAGCGCGCATCAAATAAAAGTTTTTTGTTTCTTTTTTTCAAAAAGACATACGTCCTTCCCTTCTGTGTTTATTATGACTGTGACTTCAAGCCACTATAACCCGATCGCGCGGAACATAAACAGTGCCATCCATGAGCTTGCGCGCCGTACGCAACAAGGCCGCGCGCGTCACCTCGATGCCACCCGCATCATTCGTGCCAATAGCGATCTCCACCTCGATCGTGCCGCTCGGGTGAGCAATCCTGTAGCGCCCGCGCGCCACCGAAGCGGGGCGAACGAGATCATTGACGACCGTCCCCGCAATCGCCGCCGCCACGCCGGTGCACACGCTCCCGGTGCCCCAATAGGCTTTGGTGAACGCCTGCACCGTAAATCCACGCCCGGTAAGGTCGCATTCCTCCGCCCGCCGCGGCAAATTATAGCCGAACGTTGCCCAATCCTGCGGCCCCGACATAAGTGCAACGAAAGGTGTGCCGGGCGACTGCACTTTCGCCTCGCCGGGAGATGTCGCCAAACCCAGGCGCTGCGCCACCGCCCCCCTCAGCCACTCCACAGCCTCAACCAGGCCCGGCGTGTTCTGCAGCAACACGGGATCTTCGTTGCCCGTCAAGCCGAATGCGGCGGCCGGCGCGAAGGCGATAAGGTTGGCGATATCGAGCACCGACACCTCCACGGCGCCATAACCCGGCACCTCGAAACGGTCGCGTAAATTTCCGGTAGGCAGCAATGTTCCGGTTCGGCCGCCCGCCGCGTCGCGAAAATCCAGGCGGATCGGAGCTCCGGTGCCCGGCACGCCCTCGCAATTGAAGTTGCCATGCCGAACCGCGCGGCCGTTGCGAAAACCCAGGCTCGAATAGAACATTTTGCCATCGTTCGTGTTATGAATTCTCACGTCGACAGGCCCGTCCGAACCCACGACATAATGCCGGTCTGCCGCATAGAGTGCCACGGCCGCCGACACGTTGCCGCAGTTCAGATCGGTTGCGATAATGTCGGAATCGATGCCGACCTGATAAAATGCGTAATCGATGTCGGCATCCGGCCGGCTCGGCGGTCCCAGTATCGCGAACTTGCTGGTAACCTGGTCGGCGCCCCCCACACCGTCTATCTGCCTTCGGTCGGGCGACCCGAATACCGCTCGTATCCAGCGATGCAGCTGGTCCGGCGGCATGCCGGCGACATGCGCGCGTTCGACAAAAAATACCTTGCTGGTGCCGCCGCGATACCAGGTCACCGGCGTGGCGATCAGATCCTCGTCGTCGAGGTGACCCGCCGCCGGCGGTTCGGGCGTTGCTGGCGTCCCGTCCATGATGACCATCTCCCACCCGACTGACAAAGTACTTTGTATGCATTCTTGCCCTGTTTGTCCATGCTGGCCCTGTCGCCTGCGGCGTCCACGGCCGGCGCCCAGGCAGGGACGGGCTGAGCGAGGAGGTCACCATGACGGTGGCCGCGGCCTCGGTGACGGTCAGGGTGGTGGCGACCGAGACCGAGCCGGTGTAGTCGGTGTTGCCGGAGTAGGTGGCGACCAGGGCGTGGGCCC
>CAJCIS010000075.1 GCA_903970435.1 Acidobacteriota bacterium
ACCGGTATCATAATGTCCACAACAAATAATCAACACGTTCAACACAGAAACGTACCACAGCAAGTAGGGTGCAGTGCGCTTTGGTACTGCACCGCCTGGCGAGCACGCGGCGATGGTGCAAGGCGAAGATGCTTGGCACCCTACAGATGTATCCGCAAGCGAAGTTAGTAGGAAATCCAAATCAAGCCTGTTGGCGGTCGCTGAACTAACGTGTACGGTATTTCGGTGAGATTCACCTTTGACGAGGCGAAAAGCAAAAAGAATGCCTTGGAGCGTGGTCTCCCATTCAGCCTGGTCGAGGAAACGGATTGGGCTAATGGCGTATCGCCGAAGACGCGCGGCAGGATTGGGGAGAGCGGCGATTCCGTGCCTATGCTGAATTGGATGGTCGGCTGCACATCGCAGTTTTCACGCCCAGACAAGATATTTTGCGGATCATCGGCTTTAGAAGAGCGAGCAAACAGGAAGAGAAGGTTTATGGACGCGAGGCGCAACGACCCGGCAGAACAGCCGGATGACGAAACCCCGCCGCTGACTGTGGCGGAAATCCGGCGGTCGCGTCCGGCTCATGACGTGCTGACCGAATTGCTTGGCGCAAAGGGCGCGGCCGAGATTGTAAAGCGGGGCAGGGGCCGTCCGCCGGAAGAGAATAGTGGCGTGGTGCGCTCTTTTCGGCTTCCAAAAGATGTAGTTGCCGCTTACGAGGCGACAGGCAGCGAATGGCGGAAGCTCGTAGCCAAGACTCTGCGCGACCACATGCCCGGGCGCAAATAGGAATTTGCGGAAAGAATCATGACCTGGCGGGACAGTAGCCCCCAACCTGATCAAGCGTGGCACCGTGCTCGCGGCCATCAAGGTCCAGTGCTCGCCGTGCTCACCATGCTCGCCGCAAAGGCGGCTGCGCGTGGCTCCGCGCGGCTGCGCGCTTCCCTTGATGGCCACTCCGCGCGGCGCCCTATGATCGTGTAGGCCGGGACGGAGAAACGGCACTCCAACCGAACTGAGAAACATTGGCAAAGACGTGTTCGATTACCAAAAATGGTTGCAATGGTTGGAATCTGAGACCACAAATCTCCAGTCTCAGGATTTTGAGGTCCGATTCAATCGAGCTGATAACACCGGGAAGCCAGGCAGCTCGCTTGGAGCCGCTTGCGAGAATGTCATTGGATCGTTTGCGATCTGGGTGACCGGGGAAGCTGACTACGACATCACGGATGGTCGCGGCGAGGCGCTCGAACACAAATGGGGCATGAGCCTAAGCGATGAAACCTTTGGCGCAGCCTTCAGGGAATTCTCTTCTGTCTTGCAAAGATTTCGCTGATTGAGGGCGGACGAAAATGACAAATAGCATTGAGCACTACCGCGGACGTTGGCCCGATCCGGATGTGCCTGCCGACGAGCCGACCTGGAGCTATTATGAGGTCGACGTCGTAGCCGATGTCGTCGTGCGCACAGTTGACGTCTTCGCTGATGATCGCATCGAGCGCGACAGCATCGCGCTCGAAGAGCGGAAGGGAGACAGATGCCCATCTCTCGTAGAAAATCCATTCATGGAGACCGTGCGCAGCGTTCCGCTGGATCCCATCACCCCTGATGAATTCGAGGAAGTCTGGCAACAAGGTAAGGACACACCGTTTTGGTTCCCTGACGGCTTTCCGAAAACCGCCCAGCTCTGAAGTCATCTCAAGCGCAGAACAGAGATCATGCAGACTGCGGCCTTCGGCGGATGGATAGGCCCAAAAGGACTTGCCAAACGGGCCGCGATTAAAGAACGAAATACGCGGCAAAACGGGAGGTAAAGCGGGCGCGGTCAAAGTTGGTATGGCGCGCGGACCGGGGGGTCGCCGGCGGGAAAGTCCTTCGTGTTGCGGGTGATGCGGGGCATGTCGCGTGATTGCGCCGAGGCCCAGATCATCGCGTCGGACAGACGCATGCGATGTCCGCGGCGCAACGCGACGGCCTGGCGCGCGATGGCCTGGCGCGCGATGGCATTGTCCAGCATAATGACCTCAAAATTCCGCAGGAAGGCTTCGGTGCGCGCACGTGCGGCGTCGTCGGCGCCGACCATCGTTTCAATCCAACTCATAATGCTGATGGCGCGCGTTGGATATCGTTGCATTTCTGCGAGCCTCGGCCGGTAGCCATTGCGGCAGTCGATAACGATATTCGTCGGCTACTCCGGATCGTCAACCCAGTTGCGGGGATAGCGGCCGCAGAAACCTGGAACGCAATGCCAATCAAAATCGCGACGGCGTGCCGCGGCACTTCGGCAAATCCATCACCGAATACGGATGAGAACAGCGCGAAAAACGTCAGGCAGCCGCCGAGACCGATCAGGACGCTTGCGTGCAGCGCTGCATCGGCCGCCGCTGCGGGCGGCCGTCGCCGCAGGACGATGGACGCAGCCGCCCCGGCCGCCCCGGCCAAGCAGGAAACAACGATCATTCCGACATACAGCATCGGCGGCAGCCACGCGAGAAAGGTGGACAGCGAGGTGGCCTCGATCAGCCGGATACGTGGCAGGGCGGCATCGGCCGGGCGCTCGAAGCGGGCCAGATAGGACAGGTAGGCGGGGCGGCTCGCGTCGATGGCAAGGCGCATCGGTACGATAAAGGTGGCAGGCTGTGCCGCGAACAATCGTAACAGGCGCAACCTGCCGACATGCGTCACCGCCGGGCACGGATCGCGCGTCTGGAACCCGGGCGAATACCAATTCAGGCCGATCGCCGGCGCGCAGTCCGGCGGCAGGCCCAAGATGCGCAAGGCCGTTGGTTTGTCCGGCGCCGCCGGCAGTACGGCGCCCAGCACGGTGTCGACAATGTTCGCCCGATTAATGTTGCGCGTGTGATCCGATACATTCATCGACAGATAGAGCACGCCGGCCGCCATGGCCGCCGTGGCAACGCCCATTGCGAGTCCGTCACGCCTTCGATGCTGCCACAGGCGGCCCGCGCAAAGGACGGCCAAGCCAAGTCCGAACACCGCATATTGTTGCCGTGCCGCGACGAACCACGCGAGTACCATGGCGATCAGGACGCTGAATGCCCAGTGCGACGGGGTGTTGCGGCAAAACAGGATCGCGGCGAGTGCGACCGATGCAAATCCGAAGATGACGATCGATCCGTCCAGGTAAAGCGTGTTGAAGTAGGACAGCAAGGCGATATCGCCGAACACGAGAAATCCAGCCAGCGAAAGTGCCAGGCGCAACCTTGGCGCCATGGGCTGGAGCAGTGTCGCCGCCAGGAGAAGCGCCGCGGTGGCCGCCTTCAGGCAGCCGATCATGCGCAAACCGGGATGCCAGCCCTTGCGATGCCAATGAGCAACGAACCACGGGAACAGATTATCGGACGATGGCAGGCATACGTCCGGTTTCAGGTCGCCATCGAACGTCAGTTCGTTAACCACCGTCGCGGGGCTCGCAGCGGTCTTTGGCTTGCCGCCTGGGTAATTCTGCCACACCCCGACGCACGACGATTGACGCACGAAGTCGTAATTGTTGGCGTAACCCGCGATCGGCGCGACCGCGACGATCAGCAACATTCTTGAAATTGTAATGAAGACCAGGAAGGCGGCGAGGATGCTGGCGCACGACCACTCGCGGCGGATCACCGAAGCGGCCGGCCGGATGCGATGTCATCGATGCGATATCCGGTGCGCAGGATATCTGTCATGCGGCTTGCCGCGCGAGGCCGAACCACGCGACGGCATCCGCGATCGCCGCCGCGGCGGGCCGCGGGGCGTAGCCGAGCTCGTGGCGCGCCTTGTTGCTGGAAAAAAACATTTTCTTGCGGGCCATCGCGAGCGTGTCGCGGGTGACCAGGGGTTCGATGCCGAGGCGGGCGAGGCCCTCGCACAGGAGGGCGAGGGGGATCAGGGGGGCGATGGGGAGCGTGATGCGGGGCGGGGCGCGGCCGGCGGCGGCGGCGGCGAGCGCGAAGATGTCGCGCAGCAGGAGGTCGTCGCCGCCGAGGATGTATTTCTCGCCGATGCGGCCATGCTCGAGCGCCAGGGCGTGGCCCTCGGCCACGTCGTCGACATGGGCGACGTTCAGGCCGGTATCGACATAGGCGGGCATTTTGCCGGCGGCGGCGTCGCGGATCATCTTGCCGGTGGGCGTGGGCTTGATGTCGCGCGGGCCGATCGGGGTGGAGGGGTTGACGATGATGGCGGGCACGGCCTCGTCGCGGATGAGGGCGAGGACGGCCTGTTCGGCACGGTATTTGGACTGCTTGTAGATACCGGCGATTTTGTCCGGGTGAACCGGGGTGGTTTCGTCGGCTGGCGTGCCGTCGCCGGTGAGGCCGAGGGCGGCGACGCTGCTGCAATAGACGATCCTTTCGACGCCGGCGGCGTGCGCGGCGCGCAGCAGGAACACCGTGCCGTCCACGTTGGCGCGCAGCATGGCGGCGGGGTCGGGCACCCACAGGCGGTAGTCGGCGGCGACGTGGAACAGGAAACGGCATCCGGCGCAGGCGCTGGCGAGGGAGGCCGGGTCGGTGAGGTCGCCCTCGACGAGCGCGGCGTCCAGGCCGGCGAGGTTGCCGCGATTGGAATTCGGGCGCGCCAGCAGGCGGAGTTGGTGGCCGCGGGCCAGCAGAACGCGGGCCACGGAAGAGCCGACGAAGCCGGTGGCGCCGGTAAGAAGCGTTGTCATGGTCGGGGTGCTTGGCACGGGGTGGGCGGCCGGGTCCAGAGGACCCGGCCGCCCAGACGGGGGCCGGTGCAGGGGGCGATCGACAACACCACGGGGCAGGTGGCGGGCGTCGCGGAGGGCCTGCGTCACCGGGCGGGGCACGTGCCCGGTGTTACTGAGCCCGCCCCCGCTTCCTGGAATTGGGCTCGAACCCTGATTAACCTCTCGTTAACGGTTTGTCTACAATAAAATTCGTTCCGGGTAAAATTTTGGAATATGCCTCTTTATCGGTTCGCGGCGGCGGACGCCGTGGGAAAAAGCCCCCATTTTCCTGGGTTTAAGTTGATACATGATAGCGTCCCTTACTATATGCCGATGATGACCCTTCAACGCGATATCATCGGAGCCATCGTGACCCTGGCCCGCCTCGTTCGCACCGAGGCCGACAAGCGCGCCCGGGCACACGGCATGACGCGGGCGCAATGGACCATCCTGCTGAACCTGGAACGTCAGCCGGGGCTGCTGCAGAAGGAACTCGCCGAACTGCTGGAGGTGGAGCCGATCACCGTGGCGCGCCTGGTGGACCGGCTGGAAGCGCGCGGCATGGTCGAGCGGCGCGGCGACCCGACGGATCGCCGTTGCTGGCGCCTGCACCTGACGGACGAGAGCCGGCCGCTGATGAGCGAAATCGGCGCCCAGCTGGGGGACCTCGCGCAAATTATAACGTCCGGTTTGTCCAACGAAACCCTGGAGATTGTTGCGTCGTCGCTGAGCAGCATGCGGGACGCGATCGCCGCCGAGGCCAGGCGCTCGCCGGCCCCGGCGGATGGGGCCGCCGAGACGGTGGCGTGCGGGCAGCTTTGAGCAGGCAAGCAGTTCTCTTCTGAAGAAAAGAACCAGAAGACTTTGGCTCGGCACCTGCACATGGATCCAAACCGTGGCCGAAAAGTGAGGGGTTGCATCAAGAGCCAAGGAACTGCTTCCTTGAATGAATGCCGCCCCCGATGCATGCTGCGCGGATGAGGGTGGCGGATATGTCCCAGGATAAGTTGGGCGTATGAGTGAGGTTGTTCGCCTGCCTGCGGCACGCGACGACACGCTTTGGGCGGTGGTTGCGAATCTGGGGCGGGTGAACCGGATCGCCGACGTCTATCCCAGCCGCAGCGCGGCGCTGGCGGATCGCATTTGGCGCGAACAGCAGGTTTACGCGTACGCCGGCTTTCTGCGCGGTAGCCAACAGCCCGTGCCACGCTATTCGGTGACGCCGATCCGTCGCACCGATTTGCCGAAGGCCTGGCGGCCGCTGCCGGCGTTGGGGTTCCTGCAAGGACGGAAGTAGTTCTTTTTTGAAAAAAAGAACCAAAAAACTTTTTTTCAAGAAAGAACTACGTCTGCTTTTCCTTTCATTTGATAACGCTTGATCCTCCGCTTGAGGATGTTTGATCGGCCGCGCCGGCATGTTCGGGGGGTCAGGCAACGACGCCTGGCTTCTCGAAAGGAAATCTTCCCATGTCCGACGTCACTTTCCACGCCGCTTTCGCCGCGCCCGCCCGCACGCCGGTGGTGGCCGTGCTCCGCGCCGGCCTGCGCCGTGTGCGCCAGAGCGCCCGCAACGCCGCCGAGGCGGTGCAGGTCTACAGCCTGATCGAGGGCACCTGCCTGCTCGCCGCCATGGTGTTCGGCAGCCTGGTCATCACCGCCGCACTCGCGGCCTTCATCTGATCCCCCCCCGCTCGAACCTGTTCTGACGGAGAAAAATCATGTCCGACGCCATTCTCTATGCCGCTTACCTGATGCCCGCCGCCCGCGCGCGGCTGCCGTTCCTCGCGACCTGGCATCGCGGCCGCAAGCTGTTGGTTTCGATCGCGACGTCGGTCGAATCCTACAGCGTCGTCGAGGCCACGTGCGTGCTTGGCAGCGTGGTGTTCGCCGCGGCGTTCATTGCCGCATCGTTCGGCGCGCGCATCTGAACTCGACCGAACCAAGCTCCTGGGGGCAGCGATGACACATAGTTTACAGCTCGACGCGACGGGCAGCGTCCTATCCAACGTCATACCGTTTGTGCGGCCCGTGGTGGGACCCGCCACCGAGTCCGCGGCACGGCTTTCCATGCGCGACCGCATGGACGTCGCCGAATGGCGGGAACGGGCGTGCCAGCTCGGCTACGATCGCCTGGTGATCCACGAACGCAGCAGCCTCGACCCGCCGGAAGTCGAGAGCTTCCTGAGCGTCTATCGACAGGGCGCCAGGTGGGCGAGCTGGACTCTGGTGCGTCACGGCGGATGGGTTGTTGCGTGGCGCAGCGCCACCGGCGCCGACGCCGGGCATTTCGGTTCGGTGTCCGAGGCGCTGCTGGCGCTGCTGGACGTCGCGTAACGTGAGGGCGGCTTGCATGTGCCAAGCCAACACCTACGTGATCGGCCGTCGTGCCGCGGGCGGGATGACTCTTCCCGCGTGCATGATTACAATATCGTGGCGGCGTGCGGCTGCTTGGATGTGGTGCTCCATCGCCAAGCGCTCCCGCCGCGTCTCCAATGTCGGCGAAAGGGTAGGTCGAGCTGGAAGGCGTAGAGAAAACCTACCTTTTCGGACCGTTCCGGCTGCTTGTCACCGCGCGGCAGCTGATGCTGCACGACACGCGACTGACGCTGCACAGCCGGGCGTTCGACGTGCTGGTGGCGCTGGTGCGCCGGCGCGGCGGGTTGGCGTCCAAGAACGACTTGCTGGACGAGGGTTGGCCGAACCGAACGGTGGAGGAAAACAATGTCAACACGCAGGTGCTGACCCTGCGCAAATTGTTCGCCGCACACGACCCGGGTACAACCTATATCGCGACGGATACGACCCGCGGCTATCGTTTTGTGGCCGAGGTGAGCGTGCCGGAGGTGGCGCCGCCTGCACCGGAGCCGGAGCCTCCGCCTGCCGTTGTGCCCGAGGCGCCGGCGCCGGACAATGCGCCCGAGGCTGCGGTGCCGGCGCGGGCGCCGCACAATCTGCCATCGGAACTGAATTCGTTCGTCGGGCGCGGCGACGAGTTGGCCGAAATGACGCGGCGATTGCGGGGCAGCGCCTTGCTGACCCTGGTCGGGTCGGGCGGCGTCGGCAAGACACGCTGCGCCATCCGTGTCGGCCATGCGGAACTGCCGAACTTTGCCGACGGCGTCTGGGTGGTTGAGCTTGCCCCCCTGCATGACGGCGGGCTGGTCGCCGAGGCGGTATGCCGCGTCATCGGCGCCCCGGTTTCCGGCGCGCGGCCGGCCGTGGAGGTGGCGGCCGCGTTCCTGCGGCAGCGTCATTTGATGCTGATCCTGGATAATTGCGAGCACGTGCTGGATGCGGCGGCGCGGCTGGCCGCGGCGCTGGTGCGGCAATGCCCGGACGTGAAAATCCTGGCGACGAGCCGCCAGGCGTTCGGCATTGATGGCGAGACGGTATTCCGCATGCCGTCGCTGCCGCTGCCGGCGGCGAACGGCAAGATGACCGCGGCCTTGGCGATGGAATCGGACGCGGTGCGTCTGTTCGTAGACCGCGCCGACGCGGCCTCGGGCGGCTATACGCTCACCGACGAGGACGCCGGCGCGGTGGTAACGATCTGCCGGCGGCTGGACGGCGTGGCGATGGCGACCGAACTCGCCGCGGCCCGTCTGCGCATGTTGAAGCCGGCCGAAATCGCGGCCCGGCTGGAGGATGTGTTTCGCCTGCTGACCGGGGGCAACAAGGCGGCGCTGCCGCGCCAGCAGACATTGCGCGCCACCATCGACTGGAGTTTCGCGCTCCTCTCGATGCAGGAACAGATCCTGCTGCGCCGCCTGTCGGTATTCGTGGACGGCTTCTCGCTGGAGGGTGCCACCGCGGTGGCGGCCGGCGGCCCGTTCGACGACCGGGACGTGCTGGATCTGTTGCAGGCCCTGGTGGACAAATCGCTGGTGAACGCCGATACGTCCGGCAGGATCACGCGTTACCGCATGCTGGAGACGACACGCCATTACGCCCGCGACAAACTGCGGGAAAGCGGCGAGCGCGGCCGTTTCCGCCGGATGGCGGAATATCTCGCCACATTCTTTGCCCGCGGCGAAGCCAGCTGGCCGGTGACGCCGACCGATGTCTGGCTCGCCGAATTCGGTCCCGAGGTGGAAAATCTGCGCGCCGCGATCGACTGGGCGTTCGGCCAGAAACGCCGCCCGGAGGATTCCGGCGACGAGCCCGGCATCCCGGCTATCGGCATCGCGCTCGTGGCCGCCTCCGGCAGTGTGGCAGAAGAAATGTCGTTGCTGGCGGACATGAAACGATGGACCGCGGCCGCGATGCAGCACCTCTCGCCGGCCACGCCGAAGGCGCGGGCGGGGTGGGTTCTGTACTGGGTGACGCGGCATCAATCGGTGTTCGGCGTGCGCGAATTGTCCGAGGCACGCCGGCAGGCGATTGCGTTGTTCCGCGAGGCGGGAGACGTGGTCGGCCTAAGCTGCGCGTTGCGCACAGCGGGTATTGCCATGACGCGTCCGGGCGAGGGTTCGGACGAGGCCCTCGCGATGTTGAATGAAGCGGTTGCGGTGCTGCACCGATTTGGCGCGACAAAGGATCTGGCCAATGGCCTCGCGCATCTGGGTTCATATCATTCCTACACCGGTGACGAGGCGCTGGGCCAGCAACTGACCGAGCAGGCATTGGCGATAAGGCGCCGGATCGGTGACCGAACCGGGCAGATTGTTTCGTGCATAAACCTGGCGGAATTCGCCTTTGCCCGGGGTGGCACGGCTGAGGCGGTGCGGTTCGCCACGCAGGCATTATGCACCCTGCGTGCCTATCCCGTGCAGGAGTTGCTCGCCACCACGCTGGCCAATCTGGCGAACTACCTGCTGGCGACCGACAAGATCGCCGAAGGGCGCGCGGCGGCCGAGGAGGCATTGGCGATTTGCCGCGCACTCGACACCGAGGATTACGCCGTCGGCTGCCTGGAACGTCTGGCGCTCGCGCTGCTGCGCGAGGGCTTTGTGGAGCGGTCGGCCAGGCTGTTCGGCTACATCGAAACGCACTATGTGCGCTCCGATCAGGTGCGCGACCGATCCGACCAGATTCTGTGCGATCGCCTCAGGAACGAGCTGAAGCGGGTGATGGCAGCGCCATCGATGGAAGCGCTGATGACGGAGGGCGCTGGCTGGACTGCTGAACAGGCGTTCGAAGCAGCCGCGGCGCCCGGACGGACACAAAATGGTACTCCGTTCGAAGCAGCCGCGGCGTCGACGGTTGCGCTTCCGGTTCCGTAATGCTAGCACGCACCGAGACGACCATCAGCCGTGTTCAAGAAGGGGTCGCGGGCAAATGGAGGTTGGGAA
>CAJCIS010000076.1 GCA_903970435.1 Acidobacteriota bacterium
GAGGTGGTGGCGGCGGTGGCGGCGGGGCGACCTCGAGCGGCGCCTTGGTGGGCGCCACCAGCGCGGGGTTCATGGTGGCCGGCGTGTCGGCATCGGTGGGCGCGGCCCGTTTTGCCGGCTTTTCGCCCTTCTGCGGCGCAACGTCGGCGGTGCCGTTGAACACCACCGAAACCTCCTCCTCTTCCGGCGGCGCCGGCGGCACGGCAAACGGAATGCCGACCAGCAGCGCCAGCAATATAATAAGGTGCATCCCCGCGGAGACCGTCACACTCCGCTTAAGGCTCCGCGTCATGGCAGCCAATCAGCCCCCCGGCTTGGTCGCGGGGCCGGGCGCCTGCTCGGCCAGGAGTGCCACCTTGGTAAAGCCGCCCTGCGCGATGGTGGACATCACCGACATCACCTCGCCGTATTCGATGCCCTTGTCGGCGCGGACGAAAATGCGCCGCGTCATGTCGCCGTTGGCAATGGCGTTCAGCTTGGTCACCAGGCCGGGCAGGTCGATTTCGCTGTCCTGGATGAAGATCTTGTCGGCGCTGTTGATCGACACGGTGAGCGGATCGCTGTCCGAATTGAGCTGCCTGGTATCGGCCTTCGGCAAGTCGACGTTGACGCCGCTGGTCATCAGCGGCGCGGTGACCATGAACACGATGAGCAGCACCAGCATGACGTCCACCAGGGGCGTGACGTTGATTTCCGCCATGGGGCGGTAGCGGCCGTGGCCACCGCCTGGTTTGCCGATCATGCCGCCGGCCATGTCAGTGGTCGCCGCAGTCAAGGAAGAAGCCGTTCTTTTCTGAAGAAAAGAACCAAAAGACTTTTGCTCTTGCCGCAATCCCGGACGTTGCCGCCACGGCACGCACCGTTGTGCAGGCGCAAGAAAAAAGTCTTTTGGTTCTTTTCTTCAGAAAAGAACATTCTTCCTTCGTCACTAGGCGCGCTCCTCGATCTGCCGCGAGAGAATCGAGCTGAATTCGCTGCCGAAACTCTCCAGCCGGCTGGCGTAGCGGGACAGGCTGGTGCTGAGCTGGTTGTAGGCCAGCACAGCCGGAATGGCGGCCACCAGGCCCATGGCGGTGGCGAACAAGGCCTCGGCAATGCCGGGCGCCACGACGGCCAGGTTGGTGTTGTGCATGGCGGCGATAGCCGAAAAACTGTGCATGATGCCCCACACCGTGCCGAACAGCCCGACGAACGGGCCGATCGAGCCGACCGAGGCCAGGAACACCATCATCCGCTCCAGCCGCTGCATCTCACGCACGACGGTGACGTTCATGGCGCGGTCGATGCGCTCGCGCACGCTGCCGCGGGCCAGATCGGCGCCCGCCACCTTGGCGCTGCGGCGCCATTCGCCCATGGCGGCGCCGAACACCGCGGCCAGCGGGTGGTTCGGCCGCGCGCCCTCGATTTCGTAGAGGTCCTCCAGGCTGCCGCCGGACCAGAACCGGTCCTCGAACGCATCGGCCTCGCGGTTGACCCGGCGCAGCGCGGTGATCTTTTCGAAGATGATGGCCCACACGCAGACGCTGGCCACCAGCAGCAGCCCCATGACGAGCTGCACCACGATGTCGGCATGGAGAAACAGGCCGACCAGGGAAAGGTCGCCGCCCGGTGTTGGAAGGCTGCTCGCTTGTACGGCGTTATCGGGCATGGTTTCTCCAAACAGGGCCGGTCGTACGCGTCATGCGGCGAGCGCCGCGCGCCAACGTGGCGGAATGCGCGCCGCGCCCCCGGTGGCGGCCCTCACACACGCCAGCAGAACATGTGCCACCACGATCGCAACCGGCTCGGCCACCGGCTCGTCCGCGGCCACATGGAAAGATTGACGCAGCGTGACGGTTGCCCCCGTGAATGCGAGCGTTTCGGTGCGAATCGACAGCACGTCGTCCAGCCGCGCGGGGCGGAAATACTCCAGATCGAGGCGCCGTACCATGAAGATAACGCCATGTTCGCGATGCATGTCGGCGTGCGCCAGGCCGGCCTCGCGCAGCGCCTCGGTGCGCGCGCGTTCGGCAAAACCCAGGTAGCGCGCGTGATAGACGACACCGCCCGCGTCGGTGTCCTCGTAATAAACGCGCAGGCGGTGCGTATGGGCGATCATGAAGGGTTGTTCAGAAGGTCGGTGAACAGGTCCGGGGGGACGACGGGCGCCGGGGGGGTGAGGCCGAGATGGCGCCAGCCGGGCTCGCCGAGCATGCGGCCGCGGCTGGTGCGCAGCACAAAACCTTCCTGGATGAGAAAAGGTTCGATGACGTCTTCCAGCGTGTCGCGCGCTTCGGACAGCGCCGCGGCGAGCGTTTCCACGCCGACCGGGCCGCCGGCATGATGCTCGGCGATGCGGCGCAGATAGCGGCGGTCGGCGGCGTCCAGCCCGCGGGCGTCGACCTCGAGGCGGGTGAGGGCCTGGTCGGCGGCGGCGCGGTCGACGGGGTCGTGGCCGGTGTGGTGGGCGATGTCGCGCACCCGGCGCAGCAGGCGCCCCGCTATTCTGGGAGTGCCGCGGCTGCGATGGGCGATTTCGGCGGCGCCTTCCGGGGTGAGGCCGAAGCCGAGCTTTTCGGCGCCGCGGGCGATGATGAGGGTCAGCTCTTCCGGCGTGTAGAAGATGAGCCGGAGCGGAATGCCGAAGCGGTCGCGCAGGGGGGTGGCCAGCAGGCCGGCGCGCGTGGTGGCGCCGACCAGGGTGAACGGCGAGAGGTCGATGCGCACGCTGCGGGCGGCGGGGCCCTCGCCGATGATGAGGTCGAGCTGGAAATCCTCCATCGCGGGATAGAGGATTTCCTCGATGGCGGGCTGCAGGCGATGGATTTCGTCGATGAACAGGACGTCGCGGGGCTGCAGGTTGGTGAGGATGGCGGCCAGATCGCCGGCGCGCTGGATGACCGGGCCGGAGGTGGCGCGGAAGCCGACGCCGAGCTCGCGCGCGACGATCTGGGCCAGCGTGGTTTTGCCGAGGCCGGGGGGGCCGTGCAGCAGCACATGATCGAGCGCCTCGGCGCGGGCGCGGGCGGCTTCGATGAAGATGGCGAGGTTCTCGCGGCTGGTTTTCTGGCCGACGAATTCGCGCAGGGTTTGCGGGCGCAGGGAGGCTTCGGCCGCGTCGTCCGGCTGCCGGTCGGGACTGAGGGCGCGATCGTCGGGCGTTTCGGGAGCGGGTGGGGGCACGTTGGGTGCCTAGCAGGGCGGGGCGATTCGGGGAGGTTAAGTCTGTGTCAGGCAAGGTAAGCCCGGGACGCGTTGTGCGAGGCACGCCTACGCGTGACGCCCCTGGACCCCGTCGTGCGAAGCACGCGGTCGCGTGACGGGGCCTGAGGCCGCAGACCCCCATTTGTTTAAGGAAGACTTAGGTGACACAGGCGAGCCCCACGCATTCCGAACGTGCAAGCAGCTCCGAACGATGTTATGTATCAGAGTTGTAGGAAGGTGTTCGTGGGCGATCCTGAAACAACATCAATTTTCGATATCGAGCCTGACGCGGCTCTCGAAGCGCGGCTCGATGCCGAGGCTGAGGCTGACTACCGGGCGGGGCGCTTCGTGCCACACGAGCGTGTACGGGCGTGGTTAATGAAGTTAGCCAAAGGCGAAAAATGTCCGCCGCCTGAAGCCTGATGCGTGCGCGTTGTCTGGACTGCATCCGCCATGCGCGGACTCTGGCGCGCTTATGATTATCTCGACGAAATCAACCCGCGCGCAGCCACGCACCTGGCCGTATCTCTGTTGGCCGCCGGCGATAGTCTCGTGAACTTTCCGCACCGAGGAAGGCCCGTTCCGAGTACGGTGTTTCGGGAGCTGGTTACGGTACCTCCCTACGTGATCCGGTATCAAATCAAAGGCGACGCGGTTGTTATTCTTCGCGTTCGGCACACTGCGCGGCGTCCGACCGACCCCTGATCCGCCCGGTCATACGGTGGGCGCGGGCTTTTGGCGCGTAGCGGATCAAGCCTTGCCGTGGATGATCCGGTGCAGTTCCGCCACGACGGTCGCGTGATCCACCGTGGGGCCTTTCTCAAGGGACGCGGTGCCCTCGTTCACGGCCGCTATGAACGCGGCCTCCGTGGCGACATAGTTCGGCAGGTCCGGATAGATTTCTGAGCCGGGTCTGCGTCCGCGTGGATGAGTTTGGACTGTGCTATCGCGTGAGATTAGCCCGCCCTTGGGTGAGTTGCCAGGAACGTCGCCCCAAGTAGTGGGTGGGGGCTTGGTGGCCGGTCGGCATGTGGCTTCTGCACCGGATTTATTCAACAAAAAAGTGCTTTCTTTTCAATGGCCTAATAATGGTGCGCAATCTTTAAATTATGCACCGCTAAGCCGAACATCATGACGATTTTGCGACTTTGAAGCTAGGGCGGCGGGGACGGTGCTCGATCTCCGTGGTAACGCCTGGACGTTCCATGGCGGCACGCGTTGGGTGGGGTAAGGTCTCTGCCGG
>CAJCIS010000077.1 GCA_903970435.1 Acidobacteriota bacterium
CATGAATAGAAAGTGAGGCAGGAAGGAAGCATTTCTTTTTTGAAAAAAAGAAACAAAAAACTTTTGTTCTAGTCCTGGAATGGGTCGCGGACCATGATGGTGTCGTCGCGCTCGGGGCTGGTGGATAATAACGTGACGGGCGCTTCTACCAGTTCCTCGATGCGGCGGACATATTTGATCGCCTGGGCAGGGAGCTCCGCCCAGGAGCGGGCGCCGCGCGTCGAGCCGCTCCAGCCTTCCAGTGTTTCGTAGATCGGCGCCGCCGCCGCCTGGGCGCCGGGCGCCGCGGGCAAATGGCGAAATATCTTGCCGTCGATACGATAGCCGGTGCCAAGACGCAGCGCCGCGAAACCGTCCAGCACGTCCAGCTTGGTCAGCGCCAACCCATCGATGCCGCCCACTTTCACCGCCTGGCGCACCAGGGCGGCATCGAACCAGCCGCAACGCCGGCGCCGGCCGGTCACCGTGCCGAATTCGGACCCTCGATCGCCAAGCGTCTGCCCGACCTCGTCGTTGAGCTCCGTCGGGAATGGTCCGGCGCCCACCCTCGTGCAATAGGCCTTCGCAATACCGAGCACGAAGCCGACGACACCCGGGCCGACGCCGGCGCCGCTCGCCGCCGTGGCGGCCACCGTGTTGCTGCTGGTGACGAACGGGTAGGTGCCGTGGTCCACGTCCAGCATCACCGCCTGGGCGCCTTCGAACAGAATGCGCTTGCCGGCGCGGCGCAATTCATCCAGCCGTTCCCACACCGGCTCGACAAACGGCAATATCTGCGGCGCCAGGGCCAGGAGTTGCTCGAGCAGCGCCGCCTTCTCGAAGGTTTCGGCGCCCAGGCCGCGCAGCAGCGTATTATGATGCAGCAACAGCTCATCGAGCTTGGCCGACAAGGTGGCAGGCTCGGCGAGGTCGCACGCGCGAATGGCGCGGCGGGCGACCTTGTCCTCATAAGCGGGCCCGATGCCGCGGCCGGTGGTGCCGATTTTCGCGTCGCCGCGCGCAGCTTCCCGCGCGCGGTCGAGCGCGCCGTGCAACGGCAGGATGAGGGGCGCATTCTCGGCCAGGCGCAACGTTCCGGGGGTGACCGAAAGTCCCTGCGCCTGCACGCGCGCGATTTCCGCCAGCAGCGCCCAGGGGTCGACCACGACGCCGTTGCCGATAATGCCGAGCTTTTCGCGCACCAGGCCGCTGGGCAGCAGTGAGAGCTTGTAGGTCTGATTGCCGACCACCAGCGTGTGGCCGGCATTGTGGCCGCCCTGAAAGCGCACCACCACATCGGCGCGGCTGGCGAGCCAGTCCACCACCTTGCCTTTGCCCTCGTCGCCCCATTGGGCGCCAATCACCGCTACATTGGCCATGTTCAGTCTTCAGTCGTCAGTTTTCAGTTGTCAGTTTCGGTGTCGGCGGCGGACGAAGGATGGTTGACGACTGGCACGGGCTCGCCCGCCACCAGCACATGCGAGCAACGCAGCCGGCGCGCCTCCTCGGTATTGTCCGTCACTGCGTCAAGCCCGCCCAAGGTCGCAAAACCGGCAGCGCGCAGAGTCTGCGCCACCGCCAGATCCGATCCCGCCGGCACAAACACCGTCGGCCGCTCGGTTCGCGGAATTGCCGCGCGCAAGACGGCGTCGGCATACAGCGTAATGCCGGTGGCGGGCTCCCCATCGGTGGAGAAGTAACGGCCGCCGCGGCCCAGTTCCTCGTGCCGGCCGGGCGCAAACAGGGTCAGCGCAATGCCGGTGTGATAGCGAAAGCCGCGGAATTCCAGGGGATCGATCGTCACCCTCAGCCGCGGCGCGGCGCGCTGCACCAGGCCCACCACGTCCGCCAGCCGGCCGGCGAGGTCGCGGCAGGTAGCGGGAAGGTTCGCCCGCCGCAACGCCTCGAGCGCCGGGGCCGCCGGTCCCGCCGCGAGCAGCAAATCCGTCAACAGGGGCGCCATGGCGGCGCCATGGCGGGCCACCTCGGCGGCATCCTTGCGGTCCAGCGCGCGCGACAAGATGCGCTGCGTTGCCGCGTCCATGCCGGCATTTTCCAGTAGCGCGGGCACCAGGGTCGGCAAGGTCAGGTCCAGGCTGGGGCGCTGCAACCCGAGCGCCGCCAGGGCCTCGACGGCCACCAGCATGACCTCGGCATCGGCCGCCGCGCTGTCCGCGCCGATCAGCTCGATGCCGGCCTGCGGCACCTGGCGGTCGGTGCCCGGCCCGCCGCCGCGCACCCGCACGCATTGTCCCGCATAGGAGAGCCGCAGCGGGCGTGGATGCGCGGCCAGTCGGGTGGCAGCGATGCGGGCAATCTGCGGCGTCATGTCGGCGCGCAGCACCATCATGCGATGGCTGTCCGGGTCCATGATGCGAAAGCTTTGCTCGGCCACCGCGGCGCCCGAGCCGCCGACGAACGACTCCTCGAACTCCAGGAGCGGCGGCTTGACGCGGCGGTAGGCGTGCCCCGCGAAAACCGCCATGGCTGCCTCGACGCCGGCGGCCTCCGTCTCCGCGTCCGGCGGCAGCAGGTCGCGCAGCCCGGCCGGCAGCAGGGCGGGGTTGGGGGGAGCTTGATCGTCCATAGGCGGCGCTTTTAGGCGCGAAAGCGAAAAAAGAAAAACCGCGCTCAAGAAGCCGCAAACCAGTCATAGTAAAAGTTTTTTGCTTCTTTTTTTCAAAAAAGAAGTGCTTCCTCGTGCTAAATCTCCAAATCCAACCCCACCGAAATCGACTGCGCCGCCGGTATTTGAAACCGCTCGATCGGCGTCTGCCCCGTCTGGCGCAGAAATTGATACACTGCCAACACGATACCGCCG
>CAJCIS010000078.1 GCA_903970435.1 Acidobacteriota bacterium
CGGCCATTTGCCGGGCACCCTGCATCCTGCCAATGTTGCGACGCACCCCTGTAGACAAGCCCCCGCGGCCCGACAACCCATCCAATTGTCCCCCCTCGTCATCATCCCCGCGCGCCTGGCGGCCACCCGCCTGCCCGGCAAGCCGCTGGCCGACATCGGCGGCCTGCCGATGGTGGTCCACGTCCTGCGCCGCGCCCTCGCCGCCGCCATCGGTCCCGTGGCCGTGGCCTGCGGCGACCCCGAAATCGCCGCCGCCGTCCGCGCCGCGGCCGGCATCGCCATCCTCACCGACCCCGCCCTCCCCAGCGGCTCCGACCGCGTCTGGGCCGCGCTCCAGGCGCTCGACCCCGCCGCCGCGCACGACGTCGTCATCAACCTGCAAGGCGACCTGCCCACCCTGCCCCCCGCCTGCCTCGCCGCCGTGCTAACCCCCCTCGCCGACCCAGCCGTCGACATCGCCACCCTGGTCGCCCCCATAACCCACGCCCAGGAAGCCGCCGCCCCCTCCGTGGTCAAAGCCGTTTGCGCCTTCGCCCCCGGCGCCCTTTCCGCGCGCGCCCTGTATTTCTCCCGCGCCCCAGTGCCCTGGGGCCAGGGCCCGCTCTGGCACCATGTCGGCATCTATGCCTACCGTCGCGCGGCACTCGGCCGCTTCGTGTCGCTCCCGCCGAGCCCCCTGGAGCAGCAGGAGAAACTGGAACAATTGCGCGCCCTGGAGGCCGGCATGATCATCGCGGTAGCCCAACTCGACCACGCCCCCTTCGGCGTCGACACGCCCGAAGACCTCGCCCGCGCCCGCCTCCTGCTCGCCTGAATGCAACCCGTCTCCTTCCAGGGCACCCCGGGCGCCTACAGCGACCTCGCCTGCCGCACCGCCTTCCCGGGCCGCCCCACCTTGCCCTGCGCCACCTTCGAGGAAGCCATCGGCGCCGTGCACGACGGCACCGCCGCCTTCGCCATGCTGCCCTGCGAAAACTCCCTCGTCGGCCGCGTCCCCGACATCCACGCCCTGCTGCCCGGCAGCGGACTCTCCATCGTCGGCGAGCACTTCCAGCGCATCGAGCACTGCCTCCTCGGCGTCCCCGGCGCCGCCATCGCCGACGTCGAGCGCATCCATTCCCACGCCGTCGCCCTCGGCCAGGTCCGCGGCGTCATCCGCGAACTCGGCGCCCAGCCCGTCATCCAGGCCGACACCGCGGGTGCCGCTCACATGGTGGCCCGTTGGGCCCGCCCCGCCGACGCCGCCATCGCCAGCGCACTCGCCGCCGAAATCCACGGCCTCGTCGTGCTGCGCGCCAACGTCGAGGACGCCGCCCACAACACCACCCGCTTCTACATCGCCGCCGCCGCCCCTTCCGTGCCCCCGCCCGAAACCCCCGGCCTGATCACCACCTTCATCTTCGCCGTCCGCAACGTCCCCGCCGCGCTGTACAAAGCGCTCGGCGGTTTCGCCACCAACGGCGTCAACATGACCAAGCTCGAAAGCTACATGGTCGGCGGCGCCTTCACCGCCACCGAATTCATGTGCGACGTCGAGGGCCACCCGGAGCAAACGGCTCTCCGTCTGGCGTTGGAGGAGCTCGCCTTCTTCTCCCGCGAAATCCGCATCCTCGGCGTCTATCGACGCGCTTCGTTCCGCGAAAGTTAAGGAAGGAAGTATTTCTTTTTTGAAAAAAAGAAACAAAAAACTTTTGCTCGTTTCGCCCCACCACGAACGAGGTATCCCGCATGGCCGCCCAAAACGATCTTCGCGTTGTTGAAATAAAAGCCTTCGTCCCCGCCAGGGACTTCGATCTCTCGAAGCGATTCTACACGGATATCGGCTTCACCATGGCGTCCGAAGGCGGCGGCGTGGCGTATTTCCATTTTGAGCACGCAAGTTTTCTGCTCCAGGATTTCTGCGCCGGATCATCGGCGGAAAACTTCACGATGCACATGCTCGTCAAGGACGTTGACGCCTGGTGGAACCGAATTGCCGAAAGCGGCGTCACCGCCAGATATGGCGTGAGGCTGTCAGAGATCGAAATTCAACCCTGGCGCATGCGCGATTTTTGCCTGACCGACCCGTCCGGCGTGCTATGGCGCATCGGCCAAAATTTTCCTGATACCAAACCTGGTTGAAACGTGCGCATCGGCAGAGGAAGGAAGATTCTTTTCGTTACGACTCCTCCTCCCCCTCTTGGGGGTCGTGTCCCCCGGCCAATTCGCGACGCCGGCGGCACGCCGTCACGCGAATGCGTGCTGCGCACGACGGGGGGTGCAGGGGGGCGAAGCCCCCCGCCCGCCGGAGGCAATGAAGATGCGCCACCCGACAGGAAAACTTGCCTAGCCCCGCCATCCTGTGCCACTGTGCCCGCCACCGCCGCCGGGAACCAACCTTGTGTCCGACCAAATCCGTCCATACGCCCCTTTTCATGTTGAACCCGGAAAGGGTTGCCGGCTCGCAACCCTTTCCGGGTCCATAATGAAGTGACTTGGTTGACGGCCAGGCAAGGGAGAAGGAAGCCGTTCTTTTTTGAAAAAAGAAGAACCAAAAAACGTTAGTTTTTACAAAGGGTTACTATGACAGGAGGCATGTTTGACCGGGGACTGGAGCCAAACGCGGCCAACCATGTGGCGCTGTCGCCGCTGAGTTTTCTGCCGAAGGCGGCCCTGCTCTACCCGGACCGCACCGCCATCATCCAGGGCGAACGGCGGCAAAGCTGGGCCGAAACCTACGCGCGCTGCCGCCGCCTCGCCTCGGCGCTCACGCGGCTTGGCGTCCGGCCCGGCGAGGCGGTCGCCATCTTGGCCCCCAACACCCTGCCGATGGTGGAGGCGCATTTCGGCATCCCGATGGCCGGCGCCATTATCAACACGCTCAACACCCGCCTCGACGCAGCCTCCATCGCCTTCCAGCTCCAGCATTGCGCCGCTTGCGTCCTGCTCGCCGATCGCGCCTTCAACACCACCGTCGCACGCGCCCTCGCCCTGCTCGCCGAAACCGCGCGGCCGCACGTGGTGGACATCGATGACGCCGAAACCCAAGGCGAGCCCATCGGCACCTGCGAATACGAATCGTTCCTCGCCACCGGCGACCCCGATTTCGCCTGGTCTCTGCCGCCCCACGAGTGGGACGCCATTTCCCTGAACTACACCTCCGGCACCACCGGCAACCCGAAGGGTGTCGTCGCGCATCACCGCGGCGCCTATCTCAACGCCCTGAACAACGCCTTCACCATGAACATGCAACGCCACCCGGTCTATTTATGGGTGGTGCCGATGTTTCATTGCAACGGCTGGTGCTTTGCGTGGACCATCGCCGCCCTCGCCGGCACCAGCGTCTGCCTGCGCAGAGTGGAGCCGGCCGCGATTTTCCACGCCATTCGCACCCACCGCGTCACCGCCATGAGCGCCGCGCCGATCATCTACACCGCCATGATCGACGCACCGGACGCTTTGCGCGAAGGCATCACCCATCGCGTCACCGGCACTACCGGCGGCGCCCCGCCGCCCAGCCGCACCTTTTCCCGCGCCGCCGAAATCGGTATCGATCTGATCCACATCTACGGCCTGACCGAAACCTACGGCCCCGCCGCCGTCTGCCCGGTGCAGGCGGATTGGGCCGCGCTGCCGCCGGACGCCCGCGCCCGCAAGGTCGCCCGCCAGGGCTTTGCCTCCCTGGCACAGGAAGACATGACCGTGCGGGACCCGGCAACCATGGCCGAAGTGCCGCACGACGGCGCAACCGTCGGTGAAATCATGTTCCGCGGCAATATCGTCATGAAAGGCTATTTGAAAAACCCCGAGGCAACAGCCGAGAGTTTCGCCGGCGGATGGTTTCACACCGGCGACCTCGCCGTGGTGGAACCGGACGGCTACGTCCGCGTCCGCGACCGCGGCAAGGACGTAATCATATCGGGCGGCGAAAACATTTCCTCCGTCGAACTCGAAGAAGTGCTCTGCCGCCACCCCGACGTAATCGCCGCGGGCGTGGTGGCCCGCCCCGACGCGAAATGGGGCGAAGCCCCCGCCGCATTCGTGGAAGTGCGCGACGGCGCCACGATCACCGAGCCAGCGCTGCTGTCGTTCTGCCGCGAGCACCTGGCAGGTTTCAAAATGCCCAAATCCGTAACGTTTGGCCCGTTGCCGCGCACTTCCACCGGCAAAGTGCAGAAATTTTTGTTGCGGCAAACCGCGCAATCCATGTTCGGAGGAAATTTGTTTGAGTCTTAGAAGGAAGGAAGCAGTTCTTTTTTGAAAAAAAGAACCAAAAAACTTTTGTTTTAATAGTAGGGTGGGCTTCAGCCCGCCAAGCTGCCGCCAGGCTCGATGTAATTTTCTTTTTTCAAAATAGAACTGCTTCTTCTTTTACCAACGCGATAAACCGAGCCGCCTCCGAAACATCCCGCGCAACCCGCATTTGCCGCGCCTCCGCCTCGCTATCCATTCCCCATTTTGATTGCTGGAAAGCATCATCCAGAATCGACAAACCATAAGCCGCATCCGCCCCCAGCGCGCCATCCGCCACCGCCAAGCCAAGCACCAGGCTGCCATAGGCCGGCACCAGCACGCCCAAGCCCGTCAACACCCACGCATCGAATTGCCCCACCGCATCGCCGAGCGCCGCAAGCGCTTCCGGCGGTTGCCGCACCGGTCTCACACTATCGGTAATGAGCAAGCGCGCGCCATATCGCTCGGCGGCCCAGTCGAGCCAGGGCTGCCACGATTGGTGCTGGCGCATCACCAGCGCCGGCGGATGCGCGGCGCGGTAGCACAGCAGATCGCTCTCCGCGTAACGAACCAGGGCGCTGACAGTCGGTAACGGGTCGGGTTCAATACGGTGCCGCGCAGTGCCGGCAAGTTGCGTCAGCGGCAGATCGTTCCACGACAGTTCCGCACCCGCCTGGCCCCCGGCGGCGTTCTGCCATTCGGCGGCCAACGCCTCCGCCAATGCCGCGCTGCGCACCGACAGCGGCGCCCCGCCCGGCAGTCGCGTCGGCTTGCCATCGAGAAATATGTGCCAGGCGCCGTCGCGCTGCACCGCCGAAGCCTGCCGCCAAAACCGTTTCATCGTGGCCGGCTAATGAAACAGGCCGCGCAGCAAATCGACCGGCTTCTTGATCGGGGAATTCGAGGGTGCGCGGCTCACCGCCGGCATCGGCCCCGGCATGCCGCCGCGCGCCAGCGCCAGCTTGCTCGCGCACGCCTCGCCGCTCGGCGCCGGGCCGCCGATCGACATACCCACCCGTCCGCCGCCAAGCACCGGATCGAGCGCCGCCTTCAGATCTCCGAAACCCCCCGTGAGCGAAACCGGCGCGGCCACGCCGGTGCCCCCAAGCCGCACCACCGGGCGCAAATGCAGCGCCACGGTTTCGCCCCCAAGATCGATATCGCCATCGCCGCCCATCGCCATTTGCGGCGTATCCAGCGCCAATGTCCGCACGCGGCCGATGCCATGGGCAAAGTCGGTGCGGGCGGCGAAGCACCGCACCGCGACGTCGCCGCCGAAAGCCGGCACGCCCGCCCGGCTCAGCGCCGAGCCCAGCATCGTCTGCAACAGGTCGTCGCTCACCGTCCCGTTCACCAGGCTGAGCCCGAGATGCCCGTCCAGCGCCGCGGCCAGCGCGTGCGGCGAGGCGCCCGCGCTGCTCAGCTGCGCGTCCACCTGCAACGCGCCCCGGGCGCCACCGGGATATCCGAGCAGGTCGCTCACCTTGGCCGCCGAAAGCCCCGGCGACCGGAACGTCAACGCCACCTGCGGCGGATCGGCGCTCGCATCCACCGTCAGGCCACCGATGAGAATGCCCTGCGGCGCGGTCATGCGCAGCGGGTTCACCACCACCCGGCCGCCGGTGGCCGCCATCTTCAGGCTGACGTCCCGATACGCCTCGCCTGCCATCGTCATATGATCCAGGGTCAGCGTCAGGTCGCCATCCGCCCCGTGCAGCGACGCGAACGGCAGCGGCGCGTCGGGGATCGTGGTGGACGCCAGACGCCCAGGTGGCGCCGCAACCGGTGCCGCGGACGGCGGTGCGCCCGGTGCCGGTGCTTGCGGCGCGGCGATCATCGACCAGCCGGCCAGGGCCGCGTCGAGATCGAATTGCCGGGAGGTCAAGGTGCCGTTCAACGTCACCACCGGCGCCCAGGCCACGGTGAGATTGCCGGCCGCATCGCCGATCGACGATTGCAGGGCGATGTCGCGCATATCCAGCCCGCGCAGCCTGAACCCGGCGTCGCCGATATGGGCGCCAAACACCAGGTTCTTGACGTCCGGCAGCGGCCGCCGCGCCAGGCTTGAAAGATCGGCGAGGTTCGGCGCCCGCACATCGACCGTGAGGTCGAACCCGTTGGCGCTCGTCGAGGGCGGTATGGTGCCGCGCGCCGACAGAGTGGCCGAACCGGCCGCGGCGCTGAATGTCACCGGCAGCGGAATGTCGCCCGCCAGCACGTCCGGCTGCGTGGTGGTGCCCGCCAGGCGCAGCGGGGCGCCCTGGTAGGTGCCATCGACATTGAGCTGTGCCTGCTGGCCCGGCCCGGGGGCGGAAAACACCGCCTCCTTCAAGACCAGGCCGGGCACCGCGGCGCCGAGATCGGCCGCGCCGGCGTGCAGCGACAGGGACGACGTGCGGAACGTGCCGTTGCTGCCGTCCGACATCCGCGCCGTCAGGTTCACATCGTGCATCGGCAGAGCCAGGGCGGGCGGCAGCCAGGTGGCCAGCGGCGTGAGGTCCGGCGCGTTGGCGGTGAGCGTGAACTGGTAGCCGCGCCCCTCGTCCGGGTGGCTGATCGTGCCATCCAGCTTGAGCGTCGCCGGCCCCGCCGCAAGTTCGATCTTCATCGGCCACCAGCCGGCCAGCGCGGTGACCGGCCCGCCCTGCAGCCGGGAAAACGAGCCGGTGCTCACGGTGAAACTAATCGGCACATCATAGGCCTGCCCGTGGCCCGTCCCTGTGATCGGCGAATCGGCGGAAGGCGTGGTCAGCACCGCATCATCCAGGCCCACGGTTACGCCGCGCCCGCTGGCCGCGCGCCATGTCACCCGGCCCGACTGCAGATGCACCCGATGCACATCCAGGCTCTCGCCGCCGCCCCCGGAGGACCCGGATTCGCTGCTTTGCACCAGCGCATGGCGCTGTGGCTGGAACTGCCAGTTCAGCCGTCCGTCGGGGCCCGGCTCCACCAGGATGTCCACGCCATCCAGGGTCACGTCTTCCAAAACGACCTGGCCGGTGAGCAATGGCAGCAGCGCCACCTGCGCAGCCAACGACCTCGCCGTCAGCATGGCGGGCTGCGACCCGCCGGTGACGTTCGCCAGGCTGATCCCCTCCGCCGTGATGCGCGGCGCCAGGCCCATCGTGACGTGCAGCTTCCCCGCGATCGTGAACGCGCGCCCGGTGGCCCGCTGCACGCCGCTCTCCAACTCGCCCTTCAGCCGCCCGGCGTCGATCGCCGCACCGGTGGCGAACCAGACCACGACTCCCATCACGGTCGCCACCAGGACGAGCCAGACCAACGCGCTGCGGCCGCGTCCTTTCATGCGCATCTCCATTGTCGCCGTGGGAAAGGCGAGGGGCTCTGCCCCTGGACCCCGTCACGCGAATGCGTGCTTCGCACGACGGGGCCTGAGGCCCCAGACCCATCTGTTAGAGCATTATCAGCCTGACTGGAATCGTGCCTATCGAGCCGGCGGCCTGACGGAGGGTGCCGATTTTCCAGTCAGATTGAAGCCGCTCTAGTATCGGCGGGCCTTTTCGGCCATCGGCGTTGGAAAGCCAAGGGCGCCGAACGTCTCGCGCATGTGCGGCGGCAGGTCCGCAGCCAACGACAATAGGCCGCCGTCGGGATGCGGCAGGCGGAGCGCGCGCGCATGCAAGTGCAACGACGTGGCGAATCCCTCCACCTGGGAGCGGCCGCTGCCGTATTTGCTGTCGCCCAGGATCGGGGTGCCGATCTCATCCATATGCACGCGCAGCTGATGCGTGCGGCCGGTGAGCGGCCGCAAGGCCATGAGGGAGAAGCGCTTGGCCGCGGCGTCCAGCGTTTCGTAGTCGGTAATCGCCGTCACCGCCTCGGCATCGTCCGGCAGCGCCGGCGCGGTCCAGTCGCCGCGGATGCCGCGGATGCGGGTCAGCTTCATGTCGATCCGGCCCGCCGCGGGCTGTGGGCGCCCGACCACAACGGCCCAGTAGGTCTTCTCCACATCGCGGCCGCGGAACGAAGCCGCCAGCCTGGCGGCCACGCCGGGCGTGCGGGCCAGCAGCAGAACGCCGCTGGTGTCGCGGTCCAGGCGATGCACCAGGCGCGGACGGTCCGGCGCGCCAAACCGCAGCGCGTCCAGCAGCCCGTCCAGGTGATGCACAATGCCGGGGCCGCCTTGCACGGGCAGCCCGTGCGGCTTGTTCAGCGCCATCACCCCGTCGTCGCGGTAGATGACCAGCCGTTGCAAGTCCCGCGCCGCGTCCGGGTCAACCGGCCGCGGATCTGGCTTGGGCGCGGGCGCCGCCGGCAGAGGCGGGATGCGCACCGCATCGCCGGGCTGCAACCGGGTAGAGGCCGCGACCCGCTTGCCGCCGACCCGCACCTGCCCGGTGCGGCACAGTTTCTCGACCACCCCCTGGGTCACCGCCGGAAAATGCCGCCTCAGCCAGCGGTCGAGCCGGATGTCGGCCTCGTCGGCCGATACCGCGCGGGTCTCGATGGTCATTGGCCCTCGCGCGCCGCGCGCAGCTCCGCCCAGTAGTCCAGCCGCTTGGCGAGTTCGCGCTCGAAGCCGCGATCGCGCGGCGCATAGAATTGCGGCCGGGCCATTCCATCGGGAAAATAGTTCTGGCCGGAGAAGGCGTCGTCCGCCTCGTGGTCGTAGGCATAGTTCGCGCCATAGCCGAGCGATTTCATCAGCTTGGTGGGCGCGTTCAGAATGTGGGCCGGCGGCATCAGGCTGCCGGTTTCGCGCGCGCTGCGGGCGGCGGCACCCATGGCCACGTAGGCGGCGTTGGATTTCGGTGCGGTACCGAGATAGATCACCGCCTGGGCGAGGCACAGCTCGCCCTCCGGGCTGCCGAGGCGCTCGTAGGCGTCCCAGGCGGCCAGGATCTGGGTCAGCGCCTGCGGGTCGGCCAGGCCGATATCCTCGCTGGCGAAACGCACCAGGCGGCGGGCGATGTAGCGCGGGTCCTCGCCGCCGGCCAGCATGCGGGCGAACCAGTAGAGTGCCGCATCGGGGTCCGATCCGCGCAGCGACTTGTGCAGCGCGGAGATGAGGTTGAAATGCTCCTCCCGGTCGCGGTCATACAGCGCCGCCCGCCGGGCCAGCTGATCGGCCAGTTCGGCGGGCCCGAGGGCAGGTTCGGGCGGCAGTGCGGCCAGCTGTTCCACCATGTTCAGCAAATAGCGCCCATCGCCGTCGGCCATGGCGCGCAGCGCCGCACGGGCGGCGGCGTCGAGCGGGATTGCATGGCCCAATGTTGCCTCGGCCCGCGCCAGCAGGGCATCCAGGGCCGGGTCGTCCAGACGGCGGAGTACCAGCACCTGACAGCGCGACAGCAACGCGCCGTTCAGGGCGAAGGACGGGTTTTCGGTGGTGGCACCCACCAGCACCACGGTGCCGTCCTCCACCACAGGCAAGAATCCGTCCTGCTGGGCGCGGTTGAAGCGGTGGATTTCATCGACGAACAGCAGGGTGGCCTGGCCGTTCGCGCGCCGGATGCGCGCCTCCTCGAAGGCGCGCTTGAGGTCGGCCACGCCGGAGAACACGGCGGACAACGGCACGAAATGCAGACCGGCCGCGGCGGCGAGCAGGCGGGCGATGCTGGTTTTGCCGACACCGGGCGGGCCCCAGAAGATCAGGCTGGAAAGTTGGCCCCGCCCGATCATGCGGGTCAGCACGCCGTCGGGCCCCACGAGGTGGTCCTGGCCGACGATGTCGGACAGCGCGGCCGGGCGCAGCCGGTCGGCCAGCGGACGCACGATGCCATCGGCATTGGCGGCCGTTGGGCTCGGCGCGAACAGGCTGGCTTGGTTCTGCTGGGGCATGGCGGTGAATAGATAGGGTTGCGGGCGCCGCGGGACGTATGCATCCCTTCGGCAACAGGGTGGGGCGAAATGGCATCTGATTTCGCACCGTCTTGTTTTCCGGGCAAACCTTGACCACACATGTCTCGTTATGAGGACGGTTCGGCAACAGGCGGGCCACTCAGTAAAATCCCAATCAAACACCGTGGAAGGAGTTTGGCCTTGCGTAAGATCACAACTGTTGGGCTCTCGTTGGCCGTGCTGGCCGCGGGCAGCTGGATCGCCACGGCGAGTGCGCAGACATCCGGCGCCGCGGCACCTCCCCCCGCTCCGGCAGCGCCCACGCCAGCTCCGACCCCGGCGCCGGCGCCGGCGCCGGCCGCACCCGACACCAGCGCGCCAGCGCCGTCGGATTCAGGCGCGGCAGCCCCGAGCGATACCAGCAAGCCGACACCGCCCAAGCATCATGCCTCGAAGTCGAAGAGCGTGCATCACGGCAGCATGGCCAGCCACGGCGGCAAGGGTGACGCAGCCGTTGACGACCTGAACGCCCAGAGCCTGGATGCCGCGAAGGCCGGCAAGAACTTCACCCCGCCGACCACCACGCCGCCGCCGGCGACGGACAAGAAGCCGTCGGGCAAGCCGATGACGCATCACATGCATCATCACACGGCCAAGAAGGCGGCGCCCGCGGCCGATTCAAGCGCGGCGCCCGCGCCGGATGCGTCAGCTCCGCCGCCGGACAGCGCGCCGAAGTAATACTGCCCCTTGATGTTGACCCCCGCGTTTCGCCTTCGGCGACCGGGGGTTTCACCCCCTGGACCCCGACCGGCGTGCCGCCGGCGTCGCACTTGGCTAAATGCCAATTTGCGACGCCGGCGGCAC
>CAJCIS010000079.1 GCA_903970435.1 Acidobacteriota bacterium
TGCGCCGCAATTCCGGAAAACCTGCTGGAAAGCGAACTGTTCGGCCACGAAAAAGGCGCGTTCTCCGGTGCGCTGGCCCGCCGCATCGGCAAGTTCGAAGCGGCCGACGGCGGCACCCTGCTGCTCGACGAAATCAGCGAAATGGAACTCCGCCTGCAGGCAAAATTGCTGCGCGCCATTCAGGAACGCGAAATCGACCGGGTCGGCGGCAACGCCCCGGTTCGCGTCAACGTGCGCATCCTGGCCACCAGCAATCGCGCCCTCGCGGCCGAAGCCGCCGCCGGCCGCTTTCGCGAAGATCTGTATTTCAGGCTCAACGTCGTGGGCATTCGCATCCCGCCGCTGCGCGAAAGGCCCGGCGACATCGCCGCCATCGCCGCGCATTACGCCAATCATTACGCCGAATTGAACGGGCTTCCGCCACGTCCGCTATCGCGCGCGGCGGCGCTGATGCTCGGCGCCCACCATTGGCGCGGCAACGTCCGCGAACTGGAAAACATCATCCACCGCGCGGTGTTGCTCGCGAACGGAAACGAAATCGGCCCCGAAGCCATCGAGCTCCCCGGCACGCAAACACCCGCACAAACATCCACACAAACGGGCGCTCAGGGCAGCCAGGTAGCCGCCGCGGGCACCGAGAACCTGGTCGGCCGCCGCATGGAGGATGTCGAACGCGACCTGATCCTCAATACCCTCAGCCATACACTGGGAAACCGCACCCACGCCGCCACGATGCTGGGCATTTCCATCCGCGCGCTCCGCAACAAGCTCAAGGACTACGCGCAGGCCGGCATTCCCGTCACCCCGCCCCAAGCCGGCGTCACAGCCGGCGTCCCGGCCGGCGTCCCGGGCGGCGTCACGGCCGGCGTCACGGTAGGCGTCACGGTAGGCGTCCCGGCCGGCGTCGCGGCCTAATGCCGCCGGCCTGCCTGGCACGCCGGATTTCGTTCTGATGTCCCAAGCCACTGCCCTGCTGCGCCGCTACGCCCCGGGCACCGATGTCGGCCTCGCACTCGGCGTCTTCTGCCTGCTGTCGCTGCTCATCCTGCCATTGCCGACCATGCTGCTGGACCTCGGATTGTCGCTCTCCATCACCGCCTCGGTGCTGGTTCTCATGGTCTCGCTGCTGCTGGAAAAACCGCTGGACTTCACCAGCTTTCCGCAATTGCTGCTGCTCACCACGCTGCTGCGCCTGTCGCTGAACGTTGCCACCACGCGGCTCATCCTGAGCCACGGCAGCGAAGGCCCGACCGCGGCAGGCCAGGTCGTTGCGGCATTCGGCGGCTTCCTGATGGGCGGCGACGTGGTGATCGGGCTCATCCTGTTCGCCATCCTGCTGGTGGTGAACTTCATGGTCATCACCAAAGGCTCCGGCCGCATTGCCGAAGTCGCCGCGCGGTTCAGCCTCGATGCGATGCCCGGCAAGCAGATGGCCATCGACGCCGACCTCAACGCCGGCCTGATCAATGAAAAAATCGCCCGCGCGCGCCGCCGCACGCTGGAGGAGGAAAGCGGGTTCTACGGCGCCATGGACGGCGCCGCGAAGTTCGTCCGCGGCGACGCGATCGCCGGCCTGATCATTACGAGCATCAATATCGTCGGCGGCCTCGCCATCGGCGTCATCCGCCACGACATGGCGTTCGCCGACGCCGCCAACACGTTCACCACATTGACGGTCGGCGACGGCCTGGTGACGCAAATTCCCGCCCTTCTGGTGTCGGTCGCATCCGGCATCGTGGTGACCAAGGGGGGCGTGGAGGGGCGCGCCGACACCGCGTTGGTGCGGCAACTGGGCGGCAGCTACAAGCCGCTGGCGCTGGCCGCCGCGGCCGCGGCCGTGCTGGCCACCCTGCCCGGCCTGCCCGCCCTGCCGTTCCTGGCACTCGCGTGCCTGTCCGGCGGCGGCGCCTGGTGGCGCCTGAGAAACCCGCCGCCGCCGGGCGAAGCGGCCACCTTCATCGCCCCCGCGGCGCCGGCCGAGGCGCCGATTTCCGAGGCCATGCGGATCGACATGATCCGCGTCGAACTCGGCTACGCGCTGCTGCCGCTGGCCGGCGGCGATCAGCCCAAGCTGACCGAGCAGATCCGCGGCCTGCGTAAATCGATCGCCACCGAAATGGGCTTCGTGCTGCCGCCGGTTCGCATCCAGGACAATCTGCAGCTCGGTGCCGAGCAATATGTCGTGCGCATCAAGGAAATCGAGGCCGGGCGCGGCGAGCTGCGCGCCCTGATGCTGCTGGTGATGGACCCCAACGGCGGCGTGCCGGACATGCCGGGCGAACGCACGACCGAGCCCGCGTTCGGCCTGCCCGCGCTGTGGATCGAGCCGAGCCAGCGCGAAGCGGCGCTGGTGCGCAACTGCACTGTCGTCGACCCGCCCAGCGTGCTGGCCACGCACCTCACCGAATTGGTGCGCGACATGATGCCGGAACTTCTCTCCTACGCCGAAACCCAAAAGCTGCTCGACGACATGCCGCGCGAACAGCAAAAACTCGTGGCCGACCTGATCCCCGGCAGCATATCGGTGGGCGGCGTGCAACGCGTGCTGCAGGCGCTGCTCGCCGAACGCGTCTCGATCCGCGACCTGCCGACCATCCTGGAAGGCATTCACGAAGCCTGCGCCGGCCAGGGACGTCCGATCCCCGGCATCGTCACCGTGGTGCGCACCCGGCTCGCGCGCCAATTGTGCGACAGCCACGCCGGCGCCGACGGCCTGCTCCGGCTGGTCGCCATGTCGCCGGAATGGGAAACCTCGTTCGCCGAGTCGCTGGTGGGGCCGCCGGACGATCGGCAACTCGCCATGGCGCCGAGCCGGCTCGGCGAATTCATGCGCCGGTTCCGCGAAGTGTTCGACGCCCATGCCCACGAAAGTCCGGTGCTGCTGACCAGCGCCGCCATCCGCGCCCCGGTGCGCGCCGTCGTCGAGCGCATCCGCCCCGCCACATCGGTGCTCGCGCAAACGGAAATCGCCTCCCGTGCCCGCATTCGCACATTGGCAACGCTTTAGACCGCCAAGGCGGAACCAGGCATGGAGGGCGGCGGAAGGCGGGTTTCACGGCCGCACAGGTCCGGGAAGAATGTTCTTTTCTGAAGAAAAGAACCAAAAGACTTTTGTCCTTGCGCCTGCACGTAGGGCCGGGGCCATGGCCGATGAGTACGGGATTGCATCGAGAGCAACGATCGACACGGGGCAGCCCCACATCCGTCCGGCTCGGCCTCGTCGCCCTCGCCTTGGCCGGCGACGCGCTTCCCGTTGCCTCGCTGCTGCGGGCCGACCCGCAATATGGCTGGGATTTGCGCGTCGTGTGCGGCGCCCTGACGGCCATGCGGCACGGGGCCGACCCCTATCTGGTCGCCAACCTGCCCGGCACGGATCAGCTGTCGTATCCCTACCTGCCGTTCGTCGCCTGGTTGCTGGCGCCCCTCTGCGCGGCCGGCCCCGCGGGCTCGTGGCTGGCGCCCTGCCTGTTTCTGGCCATCCTGGTGGCAAGCTGCGCGGCGGTGATGCGCGGCCTGGGCTGCTCATGGGGCGACACGGGCCTGGCCGCACTCGCCGCGCCCGGCCTGTTCGGCGCCGCCAACGCCGTCATCATGACCGGCAATCCCACCGTGTTGGAGGTGCCGCTGATCGTGCTCGCCATCCTGGCGTGGGACCGTGGCCGCCACGCGGGCGCGGCGGCGCTGATCGGCGGCCTGGCCACGCTCAAAATCCTGCCGCTGGTATGGCTGCTCGCTTTCCCGTTTCTGCTGGCTGACTGGCGGCGCGGCGCCCGCGCGATCGCCGCGGGCGTGGCCGTATTCGGCGCGGTGCTGGCCGCCAATCTCATTCCGCTCGGTGCCGGCGCCGCAGAATTCACCGCCCAACTGACCGGCGCCATTCCCGGCCAGCACTCCGCCATCGGCGAAATGTCGGGCGGCACACGCGACCCGAACCTGCCCGCCCTGGCCACGGCGCTCGCCAAGGCTGCCGCAATCCATCATCCCGGCGTGCCGGTGACCGCCCTGGCGCTGTGTTTTCTTCTGCTCGGCGCAACCCTGGCGTCGGTGCGCAGCCTCGATCGAAGCGGCGCGCCGGCCGCCGCCACACCGCTTTTCTGCCTGACCCTGCTCGCGCTCAGCCTGGCGCTGTTCCGGCTCAAGCCGTACGCCTATGTCACCTTCGTACCGCTGGTGCTGGCCGCCTGCGTCGCACCCGGCGGCCGGCTGCGGCCCAGCCGGTTGGGCGCATTGCTGCTTGCGCTGCCGATCGCCGGCGCGGTGGCAGCGCTGCCGATCATCGGCGGCATCGTCGCCGCCTATTTTCCGCTTGTCGCGCTGCTCCTGAGCCTGACCGCGCTGCTGGCCGCCGAGCGGTTTTTCCCCCAGCCGTCCGCCAGCCTGGCGCCTGACGGTGCTCCAATCGCTACAAAAAGCGGCACCATCTGAACAAAACACAACCAATAAACCGCTTGTCAATGCTGGGGACTGTACTCCGGCTTCATGCGTCTTCGACTCTTCCGTGCCGGCTCGATGCCCGCCGCGTTGGCGCAGGCCCGCGCGGAACTGGGCGACGAAGCGCTGATCCTGTCCACCCGGCGCATCGCCGGCGGCGTCGAAGTCACCGCGGCGCTGGACCACGAGCCGCCCGTGCCGCCGCCCCCCCCGCCTCCAGGCCAGACGCAACCGGCCGATCTCGCGGCCTTGCGCTGGCACGGCATCCCCGCGCCCATTGCCGAGCGGCTCGGCCGCGGCCCGTTGCCAAACATGCTCGCCGACCTGCTGCGCTTCGGCACCCTGCCGCTCGAACCCCCATGCCAGCCCCTGCTGCTGACCGGTCCGCCCGGCGCCGGCAAAACCCTCACCATTGCGCGCCTGGCCACCCGCCTCGTTCTCGCCGATACAGCGCCGCTCGTCATTACGGCGGACGGCCGGCGCGCCGGGGCGGCCGAGGAACTCGCGGCCTACACCAGGCTGCTCGGCCTCAGTCTCGTCGTCGCCAGCCATCCGGCGACCCTTGTGCGCGCCTTGCAACATCGCCCCCCGGCCGCGCCCGTCCTGATCGACACCGCCGGCATCGACCCGTTCGACCACACGCACATGGAAACGATCGCCGCGCTGATCGCCGCCGCGGCAGCCCTCCCCGTCATGGTGCTGCCGGCCGGCTATGACCCGCTCGAATCGGCCGAGCAGGCCGCCGCCTTCGCCGCCATCGGCGTGTGCCATTTCATCCCCACGCGCCTCGATCTCGCCCGCCGCCTAGGCGCGGTGGTGGCCGCCGCGATCGCCGGCAGCATGACCCTGTCGGAAGCCGGCACCGGCGCCGGCGCCACCGACGGTCTCACGCCGCTCACCGCGGAATTTCTCGCCGCCCGGCTGTCGCGCATGCCTGTCCCCCGAACCAGGGCAACAAGGAAGGTCCCGGATGCCAACCCGCAATACCTCTGAACCGGCGCCAGGCCCGCCATTGCTGACCGCGGTGGCATCGGGAAAAGGCGGCGTCGGCAAAACCTGGTTTTCCGTCACCCTGGCGCAGTCGCTCGCGCGCATGGCGCATCGCGTGCTGCTGTTCGACGGCGATCTCGGCCTCGCCAACATCGACATCCAGCTCGGATTGAACCCGATGCACGACCTCGGCTCGGTAGTGTCCGGCAAGGTGTCGATGCCGGCCGCGGTGCAAAGCTGCCTGTCCGGCGGGTTCGACGTGCTGGCCGGCCGCTCCGGTTCCGGCGCGTTGGCCGGCCTCGGTCCGGATGCCGTCGAGCAACTGATCGCCGGCCTCGCCCAAATGCCCTACGACCACGTGCTGCTCGACCTCAGCGCCGGCCTCGATTCCACCACGCAGCGCCTGACGGCCGCGGCGGATATCCTGCTCGTCATCGCCACCGACGAGCCGACGTCGCTCACCGATGCCTACGCCGTCATCAAGCTGCATGAGGCCGCGGTCCCGGGCGGCGAGGTGCGGCTGGTGATCAATCAGGCCGCCAGCGACACCGCCGGCCACCGCACCTATGCCACGCTGGCGCGCGCCTGCGCCCAGTTCCTGGGGCGCACGCCGGCGCTCGCCGGCATCGTCCGGCGCGACGAACGGGTGCGCGATGCCATCCGCCGCCAGATGCCGCTGCTGAGCCGCCATCCCGCCAGCATTGCCGGCGCCGACGTCGCGCGCATCGCGGGACAACTTTCGTTACGTTAAACAGGGAAGCCGTTCTTCTTTGAAAAAATCACCAGGAAACTTTTATCCATTGCGGGTGGCACCGTATTGAACCGGCGGCTCGGCCGTCACCGGCCTTGACCATGGCGGCAAGCAACCCCCTTTAGGCGCCGTGCCCCTCATCCGCGACAACCGCGATCTCCGGATCGACTTCTTCCGCGGCGTCGCGCTGTGGTGGATTTTCACCGACCACATTCCGGCCGACTGGCTCGGCCTGTTCTCCATCCGCAATTTCGCCCTGTGCGATGCCACCGAGGTGTTCGTCCTGCTCGCCGGCTACGCGGGCGGCATCGCCTATGGCGGCACCATGCGCGCCCAGGGCTGGCTCTACGCCGGCGCCGACGTGGTCCGCCGCGCCTGGACGCTCTATATCGCGCACATCTTCCTCTTCGTGATTTTCGCCGCCCAGGTCGGCTACTCCGCCAACGCGCTGGACCGGAACGACTATCTCGACGAAATCCACCTCGACGTCGTCGGCGGCGCGCCCTACCGCGCCCTGCTGGAGGCGCTGACGCTGCATTTCCAGCCGGCCTACCTCAATATCCTGCCGCTCTACGTCACGTTGCTGCTGATGTTCGCCGTCGCGTTGCCGTTGCTGCGCTGGCCGCCGGTGCTCGCCGGGCTGTCGCTCGCCATGTATCTCATCGCCCGCATTTTCGACATCAACCTGCCCAGTTGGACCGGCGGCGGTTGGTTCTTCAATCCGTTCACCTGGCAATTGCTGTTCGTCATGGGCGCCATCCTGTCGTTCGCGCCGGGGGAGCGGCCCAAGCGCGCTTTGCCGCTCGACATTGCCGCGGTCATCGTCGTGCTGTTCGGACTGGTCATGCAATGGGTTGTCTGGGTGCACCCCGGCGTGCTGGCGCATTGGCCGGCTTACATCGTCCGCATGCTGATGGATGTGGACAAGGAAGGCTTGCATCCGTTCCGGCTGCTGTCGATCCTGGCGCTCACCTGGCTCACGGCCCGCCTGGTACCCGCGCATGCGGCATGGCTGCGGACCCGGTTGGCGGCCCCGTTTGTGCTGGCCGGGCAGCATTCCTTGCCTGTATTCTGCGCCGGCATATTTCTGGCGTTTCTGGGGAGACTGGCGACGGAACAGAATAGCGGCGCCTTCATGCAGATCGGCGTCAACGTGGCCGGCGCCGTGTCGCTGGTGACGGTGGCCGCCGTGGCCGCCTGGTATTCCAACAAGGGCCGCGGCAGCCGCCCCGCCGCGCCGCGCCAGGAAGCCGGCCCATGAAAGCCGCCCATCTTGCAGGTTTGCTGGCCGCGGCGCTGTCCGGTGCGGCCGCCGCCCCCTGCCCGCCGCCGGCGGCCGACGCGGTGGGCGATTTCTCCGGCCTGACCCACCTATCCGCTGTGCTCAAGCCCGGCGCGACATTGGAAATGCTGGCCGTCGGTTCGGCCGCCGCGGCCCCCGACGTCGCGCGCAAGGCCGCCGCCGCCCCGCCGGCCGGCACCACCCAGACCGGCGCCACCCAGACCGGCGCGCCCCAGACCGGCGCGCCCCACTCCGGCGTCCCCCACACCGGCGTCCCCCACACCGGCGTTCCCCAAGCCGGCATTTCCCCAACCGGCGGCCCCCAGGCCGGCATCCCGCAGCCCGGCACCCCGCAGGCCGGCATACCCTGGCAAGCCGCGCGCGCCTTGGAGGCGGCCGTGCATGGTCTTCATGTCGACGTCACCGTCATCGGCCGCCATGGCGAGTCCGCCGCCGACCTGCTGGCGCAAATGCGTCTCGAGCTGCGCCACAAGGCCTACCGCCTTGTGCTGTGGCAGACCGGCACGATCGAGGCGGTGGACGAACAACCGCCGGAGGATTTTTATCAGACGCTCGCCGACGGTGCCGCCGCGGCAAATGCGGCGGGCGCCGATCTGGTGCTGATCGATCCGCAATATAGCCGTTTTCTGACCGCGAATGCGAACGTGGAGCCGTATCTCGCCGCACTCAAGGCCGCCGCGGCGCTACCGGGTGTCGGGCTGTTTCATCGTTTCGATATCATGCACGACTGGGCCGACGATGGCAGCATCGATCTGGAGAACGCGCCGAAGGCGGATCGGCAGGCGATCCGGGCAAGGTTGCACGGCTGCCTTGGGCGGGAGTTGGCGCGGGAACTCCTGGAAGAATAAGGAGGCAGTTCCAAAAGACGTTGAGCCGACCGGCGCCTAAGAAGAAAGAAGGAAGCGCAGCCAAAGAGCAAAAGTTTTTTGCTTCTTTTTTTCAAAAAAGAAGAACTTCCTTCCTACGCGACCTTCGCCCTCAACTGAAAAAATCCCCGCGCACAGTGCGGCCAATGATGCTGGTCCCAGGGCCGCTGAATGCGATGCAGGTCCAGCCCGGCCAGCGCGTCGGCCAGCGCGTCGGCCACCGGGCCGACCGGTGCATAGGGCGTGGCAATCGGCGCGCCCTCGGACCACGCTTCCACCGCGGCGACATCGGCCAGCAGGGTTGCGGTGACGCCAAACGCCGCCTCCGCGCGCGCGGACGCATCCGCCAGGGCGACCGCGCGCGAAGCCCGCACAAGGGAAGATGCCTCGGACTGACTTGCCAGCACGCCGATGCGAACGATGCGGACGTAGTCAGGCACGAGTGATTCCGGCGCCAGATCGTCCTCATGCAGCAGCAGGGCGGTGGCGGTCGCGGGCCACCCGTCCGGCGGCGGCAGGGGACAGGCCGGCATGGGATCGGGTTCCGCAAGCGTGGTCGGCGCCTCGTCGAGCATGTGGGCGGGGTTGAAGCGGCCGTTGGTGTAACGTTGTATATTTTCCGCGCGCGCAATGTAAGGTTTGCCGCGCGTGTGCAGGCCCGCCACCCATCGCCACGAGAGCGTGTTGCATGCGGGGTCGTGGTCAAGCAGGTGCTGGGCAAAAAAATCCGCGCCGAGTTGCCACGGCAACCCCAACGAAAAAATCCAGATGCTGGCGAACCACATGCGCACGTGGTGATGCAGCCAGCCGGTGCGCACCAGCTCGTCCGACCAGGCATCGAGGCAATCCAGCCCGGTCGTGCCGCCGATCGCCTGCCCGTAGAGGCGCGCGAGGCCCCGGTTGCCGCCAAGCCGCTCCTGCGCGTCCGACAGGCCCACACGATATTCGTGCCAAAGCTCCGGATGCTGCTCCAGGTGGCCCTTGAAGTAGGTGCGCCAGAACACCGCGTGGATGAATTTCTCCGCCCCGGCCCCCTGCGCGGCGGTGGCGGCCGAAATGACTTCCTGTTCGGTCAGAAGGCGCAGGCGGAGCCACGGCGACAACAGGCCGGTGGTCGGCGGCGTGCCGGGATCCGGCGCATGATGACCCCGGGTTGCGTACTCCTGCCCGAGACGCGGCAGCGCGCGGGCCAAATGTGCAAGTCCCGCGGCGCGTGTAAGGTCGGCAGGCTTCAGCGAAGCGTTCATCGTGGCGGCATCATGGCACACGATGCATTGCCGGTTCCATAACGGTGCGGTTCGTTGCCGCACTTCGAGCATTTTCAGCCTGACAACCTGCAGCGGCCCGGCTTGTATCCGACGATTTTCCAGTCAGGCTGAGGCCGCTCCAGCGCGTGATGGTTGCACGAAGAAAGGCCAGGGGCTCTGCCCCTGGCCTTTTCCTGATGCCACATCAAGCCGTGCCGCGCCGGAGCGCCCCGGACTTACGGCAGCATGCCGGCAATAGCCGTGCAGAACAGCAGGCTCGCACCGAAAATCGTCAGTACCAGCAAGAGCGGTTCCAGCACCCCACCGGGATGCCACACGACCGGCGCGGATGGCGCGGTGCGGCGCATTGTGGCGGACGGCGGAACGGCACTTACGTTCGCCGCGCCGACCGGGCGGACACGCGGATACGCGCCCACCAGAGTTGAAGCGGAGATCATGGGAGTAGTCCTTTCAAGGCACGCATTACTGCGCTGCACCGCAACATGGTCAGCTATTCAACCCCATACAAGCTGAGCGTTACGGCATCGTTAATAGAAACAATTGAGCCTCGCGGCGCCTGGCATAATATTCACGCAAATAACTTGGCTTCTTGCTTGCAACCCAACACCCCCGCATCTTTCTTGCGGTATTCCATCAGCGCTCTTCATGAAAACGCCGCTCACGATCATCGCAGCATCAAGACATTGCTCCTATGCGCGCTGAAACCCGTCCCGTAGCCCCCCCCAACGAGACCCGCCTTTTCCATCTACGACCGCCGTTTCCCCACCCTACCCCACCCGGCTATCCACCAACTCCCGCACCACCCCGGGATCGGCCAGCGTCGACGTATCCCCCAACGCCTCCGTCTCGTTGGCCGCGATCTTGCGCAATATCCGCCGCATGATCTTGCCCGACCTCGTTTTCGGTAGCCCCGGCGCCCACTGAATAGCGTCCGGCGTCGCGATCGGCCCGATTTCGTGCCGCACCCACGCCACGAGCTCCTTCCGCAGCGCCTCGCTCGGCTCGATGCCGGATTTCAGGGTTACATAGGCATAGATCCCCTGCCCTTTCAGATCGTGCGGAAATCCCACCACCGCCGCCTCGGCCACCGACGGATGCGCCACCAGTGCGGATTCCACCTCGGCCGTACCCATCCGGTGACCCGACACGTTGATCACGTCGTCCACCCGCCCGGTAATCCACCAATACCCGTCCGCGTCGCGCCGCGCCCCGTCGCCGGTGAAGTACTTGCCGGGGTAGGTGGTGAAATAGGTCTGGATGAAGCGTGCATGGTCGCCGAACACCGTGCGCATCTGCCCCGGCCAACTGTCGGTAATGCACAGATTGCCCTCGGTCGCGCCGTCCAGCACGGTGCCCTCGGCGTCCACCAGCTGCGGCTTCACGCCGGGCAGCGGCAACGTGGCACTGCCCGGCTTCTGCGCCACCGCCCCCGGCACCGGACTGATCAGAATGCCGCCCGTTTCGGTCTGCCACCAGGTATCCACGATCGGGCAGCGCTCATCGCCCACCACGCGGTAATACCACAGCCAGGCCTCCGGATTGATCGGCTCGCCCACGCTGCCCAGAATACGCAACGACTTCCGGCTGGCCGCCTTAACCGGCGCCTCGCCGTCCCGCATCAGGCTGCGAATGGCGGTCGGCGCGGTGTAGAAAATATTGACCTTGTGCTTGTCGATGACGTGCCAGAACCGGCTGACCGTAGGGTACGTGGGCACCCCTTCGAACATCAGCGTGGTCGCGCCGTTCGCCAGCGGCCCGTACACGATGTAGGTGTGGCCGGTCACCCAGCCCACGTCGGCGGTGCACCAGAATATCTCGCCCTCCTGGTAGTCGAACACCAGTTCATGCGTGAAACTGGCCCACACCAGATAGCCGCCGGTGGTATGCAGCGCCCCCTTCGGCTTGCCGGTACTGCCGCTGGTATACAGGATGAACAGCGGGTCCTCCGCGCCCATCGGTTCGGGCGCGCAATCGGGCGACGCGGCCGCCACCAGCGCCGCGTAATCATGGTCGCGCCCCGCCTGGCGCGGCACGTCACCGCCGGTCACCGCCACCACGATCACGTTCTGGACCGTCGGGCACGACGCCAGCGCCGCGTCGGCATTGGTTTTCAACGCGACATGACGCCCGCCGCGACGCCCCTCATCGGCGCAAATCAGCAAGCTGCTGCCGCAATCCTGGATGCGGTTCGCCAGGCTGTCCGGCGAAAAACCGCCGAACACCACCGAATGGATCGCCCCCAGCCGCGCGCAGGCCAGCATGGCAACCGCCGCTTCCGGCACCATCGGCAAATAGATCGTCACCCGGTCGCCCTTCGCCACGCCCAGCGACTTCATGGCGTTGGCCAGGCGGCATACTTTGTCGTGCAGCGCCGCATAGGTGATGTGCTGCGAGGCCGCCGGATCGTCGCCCTCCCAGATAATGGCGGTCTGCTGCCCCCGCGTGGCCAGATGCGCATCCAGGCACACCGCCGACGCGTTCAGCACGCCATCCTCGAACCATTTTATCTGCACATCGCCGGTGAACGACGTGTTCTTGATCGTGCGCGGCGGCCGGATCCAGGCAATGCGGCGCGCCTCCTCGGCCCAGAATAGGTCCGGATCGGCCGCCGCCGCCTGCTGCATGGCGCGATAGCGCGCCGCCGGCGTGTGCGTCGCCGCGGCGATCTGCGGCTTCACGTCGATCAGTGTGTCTTGCGACATCGCGTTGTCTCCCGTGGTTGCGCCGGCTTGCTTTTGAGGGGTGCCCCGCCCGGCGTCGGCGCGAACCATAATCCTATTATCGACGACCGTGCATGGCACCTTCGTCAGAGACTCGCCCCGGCACGGGCCGCTGACGCAATATCCATCGGATATGCGAAACGCCGCGCCGTGCGTCGCACACATGATCCGCGTGCCGTCCAGCGTGAGGAACTGGTCCGGCCGCCAATCCAGCGGGACCCCCAAATGCGGGCACGCATTGACGTAGAGCAGAATACCCTCGCGATAGTGATGCACCGCGAAAAGCCCGTGCGCGCAGCCATCCCCCGCGGCAAAACCCCTTGTGCCGCCGGGCGGGATGTCGGCCGGCGCGCAAAGCGCCCGCCAGTCCGGATCGGAGGTCAGGGGCATGAAGGAACCTCCGCGACGGGTTAAGAAAGCAGTTCTTTTCTGAAGAAAAGAACATCCTTTCCTTGTTAACGCGTTGATGTAACTAGATGACTTTTTTGACGGACACGAAGACCTTTACTGGTCTTTCGCATGGATGTCGTTCAATGTTGCATCCGGTCCCGTTATGGACCGCGAGACGCCCAGCCGACTTCGACAAGACCGAGGCTCGATATGACCAAACCGGCCGTCACCGCGTTCTTCGACCCCACGACCAACACCATCAGCTATCTGGTGGCCGACCCGGAATCGAGCCGCGCCGCGGTCATCGACCCGGTGCTCGATTTCGACGTCGGCGCCGGCACCTTCGACACCGCATGTGCCCGCAAAATCCTCGCGGTCGCCGCCGCCAACCGCCTGCGCATCACCTGGGTGCTCGAAACCCACGTCCATGCCGACCACATCTCCGCCGCCCCCTTCATCGCCGCCCACACCGGCGCCAAGGTCGGCATCAGCGAGCGGGTGCGCGACGTGCAGCGCCAGTTCATCCCCACCTTCGGCACCGACGACCTGCACCCGGACGGCAAGGTGTTCGACCATCTGTTCGCCGACCTGGAAACCTTCCGGATCGGCGCCCTGCAAGGCCAGGCCCTGCACACGCCGGGCCACACCCCCGCCTGCGCCGCCTACGTCATCGGCGACGCCGCCTTCGTCGGCGACACGCTGTTCATGCCCGATTACGGCACCGCGCGCGCCGACTTCCCCGGCGGCGACGCCCGCACCCTCTACCGCTCCATCCGCCGCATCCTGGCCCTCCCGCCCGAAACCCGCCTGTTCGTCGGCCACGACTACAAAGCCCCCGGCCGCGAGGAATTCGCCTGGGAAACCACCGTCGCCACCGAACGCGCCCACAACATTCACGTCCGCGACGGCATTTCCGAACAAGCCTTCGTCCTCATGCGCGAAGCCCGCGACGCCACCCTTTCGCCCCCGAAACTGCTCTACCCGTCGATCCAGATGAACATGCGCGCCGGCCACCTGCCGCCGCCGGATGCGCGCGGGGAGCGGTATTTGCGTATCCCGATCAAATCGGCGCCTCGCGTTTAGGAAGTCGTTCGGCAAGGCAAAGGAAGCCGTTCTTTTTTGAAAAAAAGAACCAAAAAACTTTTGCTCTTTTCTCGCGCGACAACAGCCCAACAGCCATCGTAGGGCGTGCTCCAGCACGCCATCGTAGGGCGTGCTCCAGCACGCCATCGTAGGGCGTGCTCCAGCACGCCATCGTAGGGCGTGCTCCAGCACGCTAAGCCACGCCGCTGTGCGGATCGGACGACCCCTCGTCCGCCCCGGATGGATGCGTCATCGGATGTTGGCTGAAATAATCGAGCGCCTTCCGCATATCCGCGATCAGGCGATCGGCCATGTCGCGTGAAAAGCCGTGCCGCACCAGCGCACGCATTACCGGTATCGCCGCCAGATCGGGCGGCAGCGTGTAGGCCGCGACCTGCCACCCCTCCATACGCAGCCGATCCGACAGGTCGAACAGCGAAAACCGTGCATCGCCGCCGTGCCGCAACGTCCAGCACACCGCCGGAATGCCGTGCTGCTGGTTGCCGTCGAACAGGATCTCGAACGGCCCGAGCCGCCCGAGCGCCACCGCCAGGTAACCGGCGACGTCGTAGGCAACTTGCTGAATGGCGCGGTAGCCCTCATGCCCCAGCCGGACAAGCAGGTAATATTGCGTAATGACCTGGCCGCCCGGCCGCGAGAAGTTCAAGGCGAAATCCGGCATGTTGCCGCCGAGATAATTCACGTGAAATACCAGCGCCTCGGGCAATTGCGCATTGTCGCGCCACAGCACCCAACCCACCCCGAGCGGCGCCAGCCCAAATTTGTGCCCCGAGGCGTTGATCGATTTGACCCGAGGCAGCCGGAAATCCCACAACAGATCCGGCGCCGCGAACGGTGCCAGAAACCCGCCCGATGCGGCATCGACATGGATCGGCACGTCGGGGCCATGTGCCAAATGCACCCGATCGAGCATCGATGCGATCTCGGCCACCGGCTCGTAGCAGCCGGTGAATGTCACCCCGAGCGTCGGCACCACCCCGATCGTATTCTCGTCAATCGCCGCCGCAACGGTTTCCGGCGTCAGACCCATCCGTCCCGCCGCCATCGGTATCTCGCGCAATTCCACGTCGAAATAGCGCGCGAATTTGTGCCAGCATATTTGTACCGGACCTGTGACGAGATTCGGCCTGTCGGCCGGCTTGCCCGCCGCAAGCTGGCGCGCCTGCCAGCGCCGCTTCATGGCCAGGCCGCCCAGCATGGCGGCTTCGCTCGATCCGACCGTCGAGCAACCGGTCGCATCCCCGTCCGGCGCATGCCAAAGGTCCGCGATCATGTGCACGCACCGCCGCTCGAGCTCGGCGGTGGCCGGATATTCATCGCGATCGACCAAATTCCGGTCGATCGCCCGATCCATGAGACGATGCACCTCGTCCTCCAGCCAGGTCTGGCAGAACGTGGCGAGGTTCTGGCGCGCGTTGCCGTCAAACGCGAGCTCGTCGGACACGAGCCCGAACGCCGCGTCGGGCCGCAGCCCGTGCGCCGGCATTTTCAGTTTGGGGATCGGCCGGTCAGCCGCGTGGGTGGCATAGACGTCGGCCTCGCGCGCTTCGCGAAAGCGCGCCCTGCGATGCAGCGCCATCCATTGGTCTCCCTACGAAGGCTGACAGCCGCCTATGTATGATAAAGCGGCGCGCCCGTGTCCATGCAATGACGTGCCGGTGCGCTGCGCGGCACGTCATTGCACAGGAAAACTTGCCTAGCCCGCCATTTTGTGCCACAGCTTCCGCCACCACCGCCGGAAACCTGCACGCATGCCGCCTCTCACGCCCCCCGGGTCTTCAATGCGAAAGCGGAAAGGGTTGCCGGCTCGCAACCCTTTCCGATTTCGTATTGAATTCGCCCGATCTTGTTTGGCACAAATTCAATAGACTCAATGCATTATATGGCAGGGACAAAGAAACAAGGAAGGCAGCAGTTCTTTTTTGAAAAAAAGAACCAAAAAACTTTTTCAGTTGGCCGCGACCTCGCGGGCGCGGCCGCCGGACGTGAACGCATCGGCTAGGTAAGGCTTGTCCAGCAATTGCGCGCGGTAAATGCCGTGCGCAGCGGCGATGAGGTCGCCGCCGCGGCCGAGCGCGTGGTCACCGAGTTCGACAATGCGCAGATTCGGCCAGATCTGCGGCCGGATGCGCAGGATTTCGGCAAATATGACGTCGCCGGGTTGATCCGGCAACGCCTGTGCCACCAGCAGCGCCATCGATGCGGAGGAACGTGACACCCCCGCGTGGCAATGCACCAGCAGATGCGGCGCGCCGCCCGATGCACGTGCGATGTCGCGGCCAAACGCGAGTATCTGTTCGATATGCGCCGCCTGCGGCGCCACGAATCCCGCTCTCTCTTCAATCACGTCATCAAAGCGCAATTCCAGCTTCGCGTGTTCGCCATACGTCCCGAACACCTCCGGCGCCGGCCAGTCCGGATCAAGGATCGACAGCACGTGCGTAACCGCCGCGTCACAATGATCCACAAGCTCATCCAGCCCGCACACGGTCACAAGAAAAGGCAGCTCCATAATCCCTAACCCCAAAATTCAAAAGTTTTTTGGTTCTTTTTTTCAAAAAAGAACTGCTTCTTTCTTAACTTACGCCGCCAGATTCCCCAACACCCCCCGAAATGCCCCAAACTCCCGCGCCTCCCGCCCCCCCTCCGCCGACGTAGACTCGACAAACGCCCGCACCATAAGCGGCACCCGCCGCTCGAATTCTTCCCGTGTGCGCGCCTCGGCGTCAAATACCCCCGGCAGCGCCAGCAGATTTTCCAACTCTTCCGCCACGCCCTCCGCGCAGGCCAGAATGCGCCGGTCCTCCACCAGGTCCGTACGCCCCGCCAGCCGCACGAAATTGCCGCACAAGGTGCGCGCCATGTCCAGGTGCAGCGCCGCCGACGCCTCCTTCCAGTCCGGATGACCGCGCGCCATTTTCCACAGCAATTCCGGCGCGGTCCGCATCGAATAATGGTTTATCCACACCAGGTCGGCGGAAGGTGCGGCGGCAAATGCCGGATCGCGGTCCGCGATGCCGGCATAATGGTGCACCGCCCCATTTTCAGTCCGGTAGATAAATGGCATCCCCAGCGACGCAAGCGGGAAGTGCGCCCGCGCATTCCAGAATTTTGCCGGCCGGAACACGGTTTTTACGTGCACATTGACGTTCGGCTCGCGCCGCGTAAAGCGCTTCAAGGTCGCTTCGTCCCGCCATTTCTGATCGGCCCCCGCGGCGAACATCACCCAGCACAACGCCAGTGCGTCCACCGGCTGCGTTTCGTGCCACGCCAGCACCTCGTCGAAATCGCGAAACCGCCGCTTGTCGAAGCCGATGAACTCATCCGCGTCGATCAACGCCGCCCATCGGTAATCCAGTATTTGCGGCAACAGGCTCAGCGCGTGGGCATGCATCTTGAATTGCGGCCCGTAATGTGGCCCCGCCGTATTATGCACCAGAGTAATCACGCCCTGCGCCGCCAGCGCCTCCAGCAGCGCGCCCGACCCATCGGTATTATCGTTGGTGTAGATGAACGCGTGCTCGAATCCGATGCTCAGGTGATACGCCAGCCACTCCAGAAAATACGGCCCTTCGTTGCGCACCGTGGTCAGCAGGCACGCCCCCCGCGCCGGCCGCACGCCGGCGCGCGCCAACGCGGTGATGGCAAATCCCGCCTGCGGCTGCCCGTAGCCCTCGAACGGATCGCCGGCGAATTCATCGCTGGCGGGCGACAGCAGCACGCCGTCCGGCGCTTTGAGCCGCCGCCCATGCCAGGCGGACAATTCCGGCAACACCCGCGCAAACCACGGATTGCCCGGCATCGCCTGCCGCAGCACCAGCAGATCTTCCGGATTGTCCATCAGCAACCGCGCCAGTTCCGCCAGTTCCTCGCGCGGCAGCACGCGGATCAGCGTCTCGGCCAGTTCCGGCCGGATCAGCAAGCCGCGCAGCCGTTCCAACAGCGTGGCCGCGCGGAACGGCCGCGCCACCGCGGCGCAAATTTCACCCGCCACCTGCAGCACCGCCGGCGGCAACGCAGCGTTGTCGATCCGCACCAGTTCGAACCGGTCGAGCGGCCCCGTCCCCGCGCTGTCGAATATCACGCACCCATCCGGCCCGCCTGCCCCCTTCTGTGTGACGCCGAGAAACCGTTGCGGTGTCAGCGGATGCCGCAACCGCGTCACGCCCGGCTGATCGGTCTGCAAGCGGAATGCACTGACCGCCGGCGCGGTCAGCCCGTCGCCGCGCACCTCGATCGGCCGCAAATCCGGCGCCAGCAGGAACACGAGTTGCCGGTTCGCTTCCGGAATTACCGCCACCAGGGCGTCCGCGCCGCTGCCGCCCTCCAGCTCCACCCGCGTGGCGCCCGCGGCCAGCACATTGCCGCGCCCGGTGCGCAAATGCCGGAACATCGCCAGCGGCGCCGCCGGCGGCGCCACGACGGACGCCCGCGGCGGCTCCATCAACACGGCATCGCTCCACGGTGCCACCGCCTCGTCATGCACGCCGCGCGTGCGCAGGAACCGGCTGAAAATGGACGTCACAGGCACTCCGTTGCCACAGCCGCTGCAAACGGCTGTGGTTCAAGACAGATGACGCCCCATCTGCACCCATACATTGTATGGCCGAAAAATATAGGAGTGGTAAACGCAGCGCCCACGGCAGCGTCCCATGCAGGAGCCACCATGACCCCGCCCACGACGCTACCGGCCGACCCCATGCACCGTCTGCTCGCCATCATGGCGCGGCTCCGTCACGACACCGCGGGCTGCCCCTGGGACCAGGTTCAGACCTTCGCCACCATCGCCCCCTACACGATCGAGGAGGCCTATGAGGTGGCGGACGCCGCCGTCCGCCTCGATCTCGCATCGCTGAGGGACGAACTCGGCGACCTGCTGTTCCAGGTGGTCTATCACGCCCGTATCGCCGAGGAGCAGGCGGCCTTCACCTTTGCCGACATCGCCACCGCCATCGGCGACAAGATGCTGCGCCGCCACCCGCACGTCTTCGGCGAGGAACCCGCCCGCACCCAGCTGGATCACAGCGCCGCCTGGGAGGCGCAGAAACAGGCCGAGCGCCTGGCCCGCGCCGAATCCGGTGTGCTGGCCGGCGTGCCGCTCGCCTTGCCCGCCCTGACGCGCGCCGAAAAACTCTGCGCCCGCGCCGCCCGCGTCGGCTTCGACTGGCCCGACACACCGGCCGTGCTCGCCAAGCTCGAGGAGGAGGTGGCCGAGCTGCACGCCGAACTCCCGCAAGCCGACCCCGACCGGCTGGAGGACGAGCTCGGCGACATTCTGTTCGTCATTGCAAACCTCGCCCGCAAGCTCCACCTCGACCCCGAGGCGGCGTTGCGCCGCGCCAACGCCAAGTTCACCGCCCGCTTCACCGCCGTGGAACATCTTTTGGCCGTGCAAGGAACGACCCCGGCCGAGGCAGGGCTTGAGGCGATGGAGGCAGCGTGGCAACAGGTGAAGAAAGCCGTTCTTTTCTGAAGAAAAGAACCAAAAGACTTTTGCCATTGCGACGGCACAACCGTTGGGGTCATGCCCGGTAGGTCGGGGATTGCACAGAGACAAAAGTCTTTTGGTTCTTTTCTTCAGAAAAGAACTGCTTTCCTCCTTATTGGGGACACGCCGACAATGCCGATAAACTGGCCGCCTCATTACGCCGCCGACCGCGTCGCCGCGCAGGTCAGCAACGAAATCACCATCGATGCGCCGCCCGACAGAGTTTGGCGCCACCTCATCGCGGCGGCCGCATGGCCCACCTGGTATCCCAACAGCTTCGATGTCCGTATCGCCGGCGGGGTGGAAAACCTGTCCGCCGGCGCGGCGTTCACCTGGCGCACATTCGGCGTAACGGTTCGCTCCGTGGTGCAAGAATTCATCGCGCCCGAACGCATTGCGTGGGACGGCAAGGCCCTGTTGCTGGACGTTTATCACGCCTGGCTGATCGAGCCGCGTCCAGGCGGATGCCGCGTTCTGACCGAGGAGCGCCAGCACGGCCTGACCGCCCGCGCCCAGGCGCTCTTCATGCCCAACCGCATGCACCGGGGCCACGCCCTATGGCTAACTATTTTGAAACAAAAAGCCGAAGCCTAAGCGCAAAAGTTTTTTGTTTCTTTTTTTCAAAAAAGAAATACTGCCTTACTCCGTCACCGCCGCCGGCAACTTCGAAGTCGCCCGATGCGAACTCTGCCCAATCACCCAAGGCCGATCCCCCCGCGCCATGCGGTCGGTAACCGTATTGATGCCGTCCGCACCGACCGAAATGAAAACCGCCCCGTCGTCCATCACGCTGAAGCGATCCACCACAACCGGCGCCTGGCACCGCCCGCGTAACGGTAACGGCGAAACGATGACCGCGGCGCCGGCGCAAGCCGCATCCTGGGCCGTCACCAGCAACACGGCCGCACCGCGAATTTGCAGGCGGCAGGCACCGTCGGCGCACGCGGCGAATTCGCCCGCGTCCGCGGCGCCCCACACCCGCGCGGGAGTATCGAGATCGAAACGGCTGGCACCACGCGCGGTGTTGACGAAGACGCGGCCGTCGACATCGGCGGCGATCATGCGGGCGTCGGCGCTGACGACGATATCGGGCGGCCGCACCAGCCAGGGCGAATACAGGCCCGCCAGCAGCGGCACCAAACCCGCAAGGCGCGGCCGGCTTGCCCACAGGCAAAGCCATGCCAGGCCGCCGGAGACGAGCAGAAGCCCCCAGGCCGGCATTTGCGGCACCTTCCATACCGCGTCGGGCCAGGCCGCAACGCCGGCGGCGATGGCGCGCAGGCCATCGATGCCCAGGCCCATCGGGGCGGTTGCCAGATGTTCGAGGCCGACCGGCATCAGCATCAGCGCCGCCAGGCCCCAGGGCATGACCCAGAACGCCGTCAGCGGCACCGCGAGCATGTTCGCGGGCACGTAGAACAGGGTCGCCGTGCCGAAATGGTAGGCGGCGTAGGGCAATGACGCGGTGCCGGCGAGTGCGCTGGTGGTGGCCAGGCCGCCGACATACAGCGCCGGGGCGCGCCACCACTTACCCGCGCCGAACAGCACCATCCGCGGCGACAAGGCCTGCCACCCCGCGACCAGCGCCAGCACCGCGGCGAAGCTCATCTGGAAGCTGACCCCCATGACCAGTTCCGGGGCGCAGGTCATCAGCGCCAGTGCGGCCAGCGCCAGCGCACGGGCGGAAAGCGCGCGGCGGCCGGTGAGCAGCGCCAGCGTTACCAGGCAGGCCATGACGAAGCTGCGCAGAATGGGCACGTGGATACCGGTCAACGCGAGGTAGAAGCCGCCACCTGCCAGGGCCGCCAGCGCCGCTATGCGTTTGATCGGCCAATGCAGCGCCGCCTGCTCCGACGCGCGCAGGGCGGTGCGCACGGCGGCAAACACCAGGCCCATGACGATGCCGATATGCAGCCCGGCCACCGCCAGAAGGTGGGCCAGGCCGCTGACCTGGAACGCGGTGCGGTCGGCGGCGGGAATGGCGGCGCCCAGGCCGGTTAACAGGGTCGCGGCGATCGCGCCGCGCGCGCCGGGCAAGGCGGCCATGAACCGCGCGGCGACATTTTCCCGCAGCCCCTGCCAAAGGCCGGCGCCGCCATGGGGCTTGAGGTTGGCGGCGGTCCCGATGGCGAAGCCGTAGCCGTCCATGCCGGTGAAGAAGGCGTCGCGTTGCATGTCCCAGCCGCCGGGGTACGCGGGCGGCGACGGCGGCCGCAGCAGCGCCCGCACCCGCACCACGTCGCCGGCTGCGAGCGGCGTCGTGTCGCCATTGCGCAGCCGTATCCGCACGCCGCGCCCCAGGCTGGGCGCGCCGTCCAGGCTTGGCGCGGCGATCGTCATCCGGCGGCCCTCGGGCAGCGCCTCGGCCTGCGTGATCGTGCCGGCGACGATGACGGCGCCGCGGGGCAAATCATCCCAGGGCGGCGCGCGCCAGGCGGCGACGCCGGCGCAGGCAAACCCCGCGGCCGCGAAGCCGGCGGCCAGCAGCACCGCGCGCAAGAGGCGGCGCTCGCGTCGCCAATACGCGAGGCCAAGGCATAGGAGGGCGGCGAGGGCGCATGGCCACAGCGTCGGCTCCGTGCGGCAGCCGAAATAGCCCACCACGCCGGCGCCCATGCACACCGGCAGAAAGGGAAAGAAACGACCGCGCTCGGCCGCGAGCCACGCGGCGAGGATCGGTTCCGAGCGCCGCCACGCTACAATTCCGGCGGGTGCGATGGCGGCGTACACAACCCCAGGTTTCGCACTTGGGCGGCAACGGTGCAATCCGCAATTCTACTTCCATGGCCCGCTAGGCGTATGGATAAAAGTTTTTTGGTTCTTTTTTTCAAAAAAGAACGCCTTTTTCTTCTGCTTACACCGGCAACGTAACCGTAGCCCGCGCGCCGCCGCCAGCGCGATTAGCCAGCACCACATCGCCGCCATGTGCCCGAAAGATGTTGCGGGCAATCGGCAGCCCCAGGCCGGTGCCGCCGGTTTCGCGGTTGCGGCTGTCCTCGACGCGGTAGAACGGGTCGAACACGCGCTCCAGCTGATCGGGCGGAATGCCGGGGCCGTCGTCCTCCACGGTGACGGTGGCCAGGCCCGGGTGGGGACAGGCCACGCACACGCGCGCCGTGGCGCCATACTTCACCGCGTTGCCGATCAGGTTGGCAAAGGCGCGCTTGAGCGCCACAGGCCGGCCGCGCAGGGTGACGTGGGCGGCGGCGTCCAGCGTCAGGCCGTCGGCCTGGCTGGGCCGGGCGTCACCGGTTTCGTCGAGGATGGTGCGCAGCAAAGCCGCCAGGTCCAGCGGAACGGCCGGCTCCATGTCCGAGGTGTCGCGGCCGAACGCCAGGGTGGCGGAAACCATGGTGTCCAGCTCGTCGAGGTCGGCGAGGAATTTATCGCGCAATTCGTCGTCGTCGATGAACTCGGCGCGCAGTTTCAGGCGGGTGATCGGGGTGCGCAAATCGTGCCCGATGGCGGCGAGCAGGAACGTGCGGTCCTGCACGAAGCGGCGAATGCGGCTGGCCATGGTGTTGAAGGCGGAGGCGGCACGGGCAACCTCGTCGGGACCGCCCTCCGGCAACGGTGGCGCATTGACGTCGCGGCCCAGCGCTTCCGCCGCGGCGGCCAGCGTGGCAACCGGGCCGGTCAGCTGGCGCACCGCCCAAAAACTGAGGATGGCCGCGCACAGGGTCATCACGCCGAACGCCCACAGGAAGGTGGGCGAGTGCCAGGGCCGCGGCGGCGGTGTGATGATTTTCACGCTCAGCCAGCCGCCATCGGGCAGCAGGTAGCCGATGGTAATGCCGCCGTCCCACGGAATGCCGCGCATCTGCACGTCGCGCGGATGGTTCGCGGCGCGCACCTGCACGAACGACATACTGAAACGAATGGCATGGGCGAGCTGGTCTGGTGTGGGATCCGCCGGCTCGAGCGGCGGTCCCTGCTGAAGTTTCGCCGTGGTGCCGGGACCGAGATCGAGGTCCTGCAAGGCAGCCTGACGTTCCGAAACCGAGGTGGCGACAATGGAGCGATAGATGCCCATCGCGCGCATGCCCAGCGCACTCGCCTCTTCCTGATGCTGCAAGTCGATGCGGTCGTACGCGTGGATGGTGAGCCCGGCGGCCTGGACCAGGGCCAGGCCTAGCAACAAGGTCAGAAGCGTGCGGGCGCCTAGGCTGGTGGGCCATAGTTTCATCGGCGGGGGCGCCTCTAGGACACAAAAAAAAGAAGCAGTTCTTTTTTGAAAAAAAGAACCAAAAAACTTTGGCTTTTAGTCGCGCTCAATTTCTGCGGCCAGGACGTAGCCGCCGCCTCTAACCGTTTTTATGAGTTGGGCATGCCGCCCATCATCCTCCAGCTTGCGGCGTAGGCGGCTGATCGCGACGTCGATGGCGCGGTCGAAGGGGCCGGCCTGGCGGCCGCGCAGCAGGTCCAGCAACATGTCACGCGTCAGCACACGGTTGGCGCGCTCCACCAGCGCCACCAGCAAATCATACTCGCCGCCGGTCAGCGCCACCTCCGCGCCGTCCGGATTGAGCAGGCGGCGCCTTGCGGGCTCCAATGTCCAGCCGCTGAAACGGACGGATTTGGCCGCCGGCTCGACCTTCTTTTCCGCCCGCTCGGAGGTGCGGCGCAGGACGGCGCGGATGCGGGCCAGCAACTCGCGCGGATTGAACGGCTTGGGCACATAATCGTCGGCGCCAAGCTCCAGGCCGATAATGCGGTCGGTCTCCTCACCCATGGCGGTGAGCATGACGATCGGAATGTCGCTCTGCTGACGCAGCCAGCGCGCAACCTCCAGGCCGCCCTCGCCCGGCAGCATCAGGTCGAGCACGACGAGCTGATAATGCCCGAGCGGCCAGGCGCGGCGGGCCTCGCGGCCGTCACGCGCGGCGGTGACGCGAAACCGGTTGCGCTCGAGAAAGCGCGCCAGCAGGTCGCGGATTTCACGGTCGTCGTCGACGACCAGTATATGCGGCATGGAGTCCATACGCCGAGGTTATAGCGCGCCGCGCCGCCGCAAACAGCGTGTTACAATCGGTTTCGATATGGGACCCGCGGCGCATCATCGCGCAACGTGGCTAGCCTATAAGCCCGCTTCAAAGAGTGGCCTGGCGAGTCAACTGGCGTGGATTTGCGAGCACCGGAGCGGAGCGGCCTTTTCGGCCGTGAGCACCGGCGCACAGTCATCCGCGTCGGATGGCCGCCAGGGCGCCTTTTCGAACGGGCAACGCTGGGGGGGCATATACGGAGGCATGAATGCGCACGGCAACAGCCGCGGTGCTGATCGTGGTGGCGCTGGGGGCCATGGCATCGGCCCTGATATGGGCGCGCGCGCAGGCGGGGACCGATGACACGCCGGTCGTAACGAGCCCGGCGGCGGCACATCAGCCGGGGCCAGGGTGGCTGCATCGGCCGCGGACGGAGCCGGAAACCGTCAAGGCGAAGCTGTTGTAACCTGCGCAGGCCCTCCATCAATGTCGTGCTGGCGTAGCGGCCAATCAGGATTAAACGCGCGCCCGATTTCTGGAGTATTAAAACCGCAAGCAGAAAGAGCAAGTTACGCAGCCTACTTGCGCTTACAAGGGTTAAACAATGGTGTTTCTATCGGTCAAAAGAGAGCAGGCACCCAACGCGAGGCACGCGCATGACGACAGCCACAATGCGCGCCGTCATGCCGCCGACACCGCCGGCGGCCCGGCGGGGCCTCCTCCGCCTGGCGCGCGTCGATGCCGATTTGGCGCGGATCGAGCGCGAAGCGGGCCCGCTGCCCTGGCGCACGCGCGACACAGGGTTTTCGGGGCTGCTCAGCGCCATCGTCGGACAGCAAATCAGCAACCAGGCAGCCGCGGCCATTTGGCGGCGCTTGTGCGCGCTGGAAGGCTGCCGCACCCCGCACGGCTTCCTCCAGCTGAGCGACGACACCCTGCGCGCGGCAGGATTATCGCGGCCAAAAGTGACGCACGGCCGCGCCGTTGCGCAGGCGTTCGCCGACGGCGTGCTGGCCAGCGAAACATTGGCCGCCATGGATGACGCGGCCGCGGTGGCCGCGATGTCCAGCGTGCGCGGGCTGGGCGTGTGGTCGGCGGAAATCTATTTGCTGTTCGCCTTGCAGCGTGCCGACGTGTTCCCCGCGGGCGACCTGGCCCTGCAAGCGGCGGCGGCCGATCTGAAAGGCCTGCCAGCACGGCCGAGCGCGAAGGCCCTGCGGGAAATGGCGGCGCCATGGCAGCCGCACAGGGCGGTTGCGGCACGGCTGCTATGGCATTGGTGGCGGCATCTGAGCGGAAAGCCGCCGGAATAGGGCGTAGCACCCGCTTGGCACAACACGCACCACCCGCGTAAAGCAAAGCCATGCTCCCGCTCCGATACAATTC
>CAJCIS010000080.1 GCA_903970435.1 Acidobacteriota bacterium
TGTGGCTGTAGCCCCGGCGCTTCATCTCTCCTTGCTTGCGACCGATGAAAGTCTCGTCGATCTCAACAATCTCGCCAGCCCCACCCATGGGCTCCATGCCGAGGGTGGTCATGGCTTCGCGGATGCGGTGCGACAGGAACCAAGCGGACTTGAGGCTGATACGCAGGGTGCGGTGCAACTGGTTACTGCTGATGCCCTTCTTGCTGCTGCACATCAGGTAAATCGCCTGCAACCACTTGTGCAGTTCGATGTGGCTGGCCTCGAACACGGTGCCCATGCGGACAGTGAAGGGCTTGCGGCACGAATAACATTTATAGAGGCCGGCGCGGGTAGTCTTACCCTTCAGCTTCCCGATGCGGCTGGTGCCCCCACAATGTTTACAGACCGGGCCATTGGGCCAGAGCTTCGCTTCAACATAAGCGAAGGCGGCTTCTTCGTTATGAAAGTGGCTCTCGGAAATAGCGGACTTCATCGGGGCGTCTCCTTGCCCCCTGTATGCCCGCTATCGCTGGGTATGTCAAGCGTAACATCGCCAAAGTTTTTTGTTTCTTTTTTTCAAAAAAGAACAAGACTTCTTTTCCGGCATGCCGCGAGCCCGGTTTCAACGGCCGCCCGTCTGCTCTAGAATGCATGCCATGAAACTCATGACCGCGGCCCTCGTCCTGATTGCCACCGGCGCCCATGCCGCCGACTACGGCGCCTACCTGGCCAGCCAATTTGCCGTCAGCCAGGGCGACATCGATCTGGCGGCCAGCCAGATCGTGACGGCGCTCGGGTCGGATCCGAACAATCCGACGCTGGAAAAGGATGCCTTCGCGCTCAGCCTGATGGCCGGCCGCAAGGAGGCCGAGATACTGGCGCCCAAGCTGCCGGACAACGAGATCGCCCAGCTTCTGCTGGCGGACGTGAATGCCCGCGGCGGCGACTGGGTACGCGCCGAACTGGCCTATGCCGAACTGCCGCACGACCCTGTGCTGGACGCGCTGCGCCCGCTGTTGATCGCGTGGGCGCAGCAGGAACAGGGCCTGACCGATCGGGCGCTCGATACCTTGCAGGCGGGCATCAATGGCGGCCACCTGGCGGCGTTCTACCTGCTGCATGCCGCGCTGATTGCCGACGTGTCGCACCGCGACGGGCTGGCCGACCGGCTGTACGGCGCGCTGCAGAAGGAGGCGGCGGAGCCGAATGTGCGGCTGGCGCAGATATTGGCGAGCTGGCAGTCGCGCAGCGGCCATAAGGACGCCGCGCGGCAAACCATTCTGAGCCTGGGGCGCGACGGGTCCGACATTGCCCTGGCGGTGCCGGGCCTGCTGGCCAACATCGAACAGCCGCAGATCATCAATGCGCGGCAGGGCATCGCCGAGGCCTATGCCGGCATGGCCGGGGCATTGCGGGCCGAAAACCAGGCGGCGCTCGCCCCCATGTTGCTGCAACTGGCGTTGATGATGCAGCCGGACCTGACCGAGGCGCATCTGGTGGCGGCCGACCTGGCGGCGGCCGACCATCACTACGCCGATGCCGCCGCGGCCCTGCGCCGGGTACCGCCGGACGATCCGCTGGCGGGCGTGGTGCAGCTGCATCTGGCGGCCTACGAAACCCGCATCGGCGAGACGGCCCAGGCGGTGACCCAGTTGCAGGCGCTGGCAAAGGCGTTCCCCGACCAGGCTGAACCGCTGGCGCGCCTCGGCGACACCTATGCCGAGCAGAGCAAATATGCCGACGCGGTGGGCGCCTATAGCGGCGCGCTGGCGCGGCTGAAGCAGCCGACGAAGCTGGATTGGTCATTGTATTATGCCCGGGGCGCGTCGTTCGAGCGGGTGCATGACTGGCCGCGGGCGGAGGCGGACATGCGGGCGGCGCTGAAATTGTCGCCGGATCAGCCGGCCGTGCTGAATTTCCTTGGCTTTTCCTGGACCGAGCAGAACCGCAACCTGCCCGAGGCGCGCGACATGATCCAGCGGGCGCTGGAGCAGCGGCCGAACGACGGTGCGATCGTGGACAGCCTGGGCTGGGTGGTGCTGCGGCTGGGCGACGTGCACCGCGCGGTTCAGTTGCTGCAGCAGGCGGCCGAGCTGGATCCGGTCGATCCGACCATTACGGGTCATTTGGGGGATGCGTATTGGGAGGCGGGGCGCCGCGTGGAGGCCGAGGATCAGTGGCGGCGGGCGCTGGTGCTGAACCCTGGCCCGGACGAAGCGGCGCGGATCGAGGCGCGGCTGAAGAGTGTGCCGGGGAGCGGGCCGTAGGGGAGGAAAAACTTTTGCTACGTTAAGTTGGCAATCACATCGATGCTTGGTACGGCTGCAAAAGTGCAAAAGTTTTTTGTTTCTTTTTTTCAAAAAAGAAATACTTCCTTCCTTATGCGGCCGAATTCGTGCGAGCGCGCCCCCGCCAAAGTCAATCTGTATTTGCACGTGGTGGGCCGCCGTGCCGACGGGTACCATTTGCTCGACAGCCTGGTGGTGTTTGCGGGCGCGTGCGACGTGCTGCACGCCGAAACCGCCGGCACGCTTTCCCTCACCCTGGCCGGACCGTTCGGCGGGACGCTCGCGGCGGAGCCGGACAATCTGGTGCTGCGCGCCGCGCGGGCGTTGGGGGGGGGCGGCGCCCGGCTGACCTTGGAGAAACATTTGCCGGTGGCTTCCGGCATCGGTGGCGGCTCGGCCGATGCGGCGGCGGCGTTGCGGCTGCTGCCCCGGCTGTGGGGCACGGCGCCCGCCACGCCGGCGCAGGCGCTCGCGCTGGGCGCCGACGTTCCCGTGTGTCTGGGGTCGACGGCTTGCCGCATGGGGGGCGTGGGCGAGGTGCTTGCGCCGGCGCCGGTTCTGCCGGCTTGCGGCCTGGCGCTGGTCAATCCCGGCGCGGCGGTGGCCACCCAAGCTGTGTTCCGCGGCCGGACCGGCCCGTTTTCCCCCGTGGCCCCGCTTCCGGCCGGATGGGCTTCGGCGGCATCGATGGCACGTGACCTCGGCGCGCTCGGCAACGACCTGGAGCCTGCCGCGGCCGCCCTGTGCCCGTCGATCGCGGACGCGCTGGCGGCCTTGCGCGCCGCGCCCGGGTGCCTGTTGGCCCGCATGAGCGGGTCGGGGGCGACGTGCTTCGGGCTGTTCGAGACGCCGGCCCACGCAGAAGCGGCGGCCGGGCTTTGCGGGCGCGACGGGTGGTGGGTTTGGGGGGGCCAGCTGAGCCCCGCCTGAGCGTGGCGCGGCCGGTTTGAGCATTCGCAAAATTGCTTTACACACGCGCCGCGCCATGGGGCGTCGCCAAGCGGTAAGGCAGCGGATTTTGATTCCGCCATGCGGAGGTTCGAATCCTCCCGCCCCAGCCAGCCCCGGCGGGGCCGGCCGGCAAGCGCCCAAAAAAGCAAAGGTTTTTGGGTTCTTTTTTTCAGAAAAGAACTGCTTTTTCTTTTCTCACCGAAAGATCAAATCGGAATCGTCACGATAATTCAGCATTCGCCACAGCTCGCTCGGCCCGAACGGGCACATGATCGATGAACGTTGATACTTGTTCATATAGTAGGTTTGCGCCCGATGATCGGTATAGATCTTCAGGCTCTCTCGCGCGTCGAGCAGGCTGTTATAGCGCTTGAACCCGATTTCGTTCACGTCGACCGATTTCATGCCTTGCAGAATGAGACGGGCGAAGCATTCCAGCGCGAATCGCGTCACCATTTCTTCATGATTGATGATGCCGCCGCCCTGCGCCGGGTTTGTATTGGGTCCGTAAAGAATAAAGAAATTTGGAAAGCCCGGCATGATGCTGCCGCCGACATAGGCGCGGCATCCGTCCTCGGCCCAAAACTCTTCGACGGTCTGACCGCCGCGCCCGACGATTTCCATCGGCCAGAGCATGTCGTTGGCACGAAAGCCCGTTGCCTTGACGATAATGTCGGCGGCATACGCCTGCCCGCCCGACACGAAGCCATCCCGCGTCAACCGATCGATCCCGCCGGTGATGAGCGTGACATTGTCCCGCTTGAGGGCATCGTAGATGTTGTAGTCCGAATCGACCAATATCGGACGCGAAGAAAATGGCGGGTGATGCGGGATCATCGGCGCAATCAGCTCGGGCCGGTCGGCGAACTTGCGCCTGATATAGTCGATACGGCCCTGGATTATCTCGTGGTTGAGCGGGCTGCGGCTGCGCTCATCCTGCCAGCCCGGATCGACGTTGAAAACCTCGCCGTAGACGTGTTCCCCGGTGAGCCAATTGGTGCGGAAACGAAGGAAATTGATATGGTAGGGTAGATTGCGATCGAGCCAGGTGACCTGTTTCGGCAGCGGCGAAAGATAGCCGGGAACTTCGAAAACCCATTGCGGTTTGCGTTGCACCATGAACACGTGCTCCGCGGTCAATGCAAGTTCAGGCACGAGTTGGTAGCCCGTGGCACCGGTGCCCACCACGGCGATGCGCTTGCCGGCACAGTCGAGATCTTTCGGCCAGCGCGCGGTGTGGAACATCGGGCCACTGAACTCGGCTTCGTCCTTGAATTCGGCAATATTGGGTCTTGCCAGCAGGCCGGTTGCACTGATGACGCCGTTCGCCGTGAAAGTGCGCGGGCCGCCCGGCCCCACGGCTTCGATCACCCAAAGGCCGGCCGCCTCGTCCCAGGTCATCTTGCGAACTTCAGTGTTGAAATAAGTGTTGTCGCGCACATGATGGCGGTCGGCCACCCACTCGAAATAAACCTGATTTTGCGATTGCGGCGAGAATGGATAGTCGAATACGAACTCCGCGCCGAAAATGTGAGTGTATGCACGGCTCGGCGTATCCACCCGGGCGCCCGGGTAGGTATTTTCATACCACGTGCCGCCGACTTCGTCGTTCTTTTCGATGACGAAAAATGGAATGCCGGCGTGGCGCAACTGAACGGCCGCGTTCAGGCCGCCCATGCCCGCGCCGATCACGGCGACGGTGAAATTCGCGACGGTTGCGGGATCGGGCGTGGCGGGCCATTTCAGCGCCCGCGCCCAGGGATCGATCGCGGTCTCCTCGATCCACATGTCCAGCTCGTCGGGATTGATGGGTTCGCCGGCGGCGAGTGCGAGGCTTTTTGGCAGACGTTCGATCGGCCCGATGCCGATCGGTCCCGCGCCCGAATCGCGATAGTCCTTCAAGAACTTTGCGGCTTTCTGCTGGATGAATGCGACATCGGCCGGGCTGGCCGGGATTACGGCTTCGGCCAGGAAAACGCGCTGCTTCGACACATTAATGTTGGCGAGCGACTCGTCGCCGGTCAGCTGATAGATAAGGCCACGCAATGACATCGGGTCGGAGAAGGTGACCGCGTTATCGATTTCCGCATCCGACGCATTGAGCAACTCGTCCCGCCCGGATGCGCCTTGGGAGACTGTATGGGCGCGATCGCGTGTCGCCATTCCGACGGTCATGCTCATTTCCTATCCTGGGCGCTTCGCCCACATTGCATACATTTATCTTGGTGACAAGGCAAGGCGTGAAGGAAGCAGTTCTTTTTTGAAAAAAAGAACCAAAAAACTTTTATTTGTTGTTGGGGCGCCAACAGACAAAAGTTTTTTGGTTCTTTTTTTCAAAAAAGAACGACTTCCTTACCTTGTTGTCGCCACGGCGTAATTTCCATTTCGTACGTCAATTCTCTGGGAAGCACGCCGAAGCAGCCAGTTCGCGTTGCGATGCAACTTCTGCCAGGCGCGCTTGCAGGGCGGTATCGACGATTTCGCAGGCTCCGCGCCCGAGCACCAGCCGCAGAGGTGGTTTTTCCTGTTCCAGCGTATCGATGATGATGGCGGCTGCGCGGGCGGGGTCGCCGGGCTGCACGCCATCGCTTGCCGCCGCATAGGCAAATGTCGCATCGACTTTTTTGTAATGACTTATCCGACGCGCGGGCCGCGCCATCGAGCGGCCAAAAAATGCGGTGCGAAAAGCCCCAGGTTCGACGATCAGGACGCGAATGCCGAGTGGCCCGGCTTCCGCCGCCAGCGATTCCGACAGTCCTTCCAGCGCGAATTTGCTTGCGGAATAATAGCCGCCGCCCGGCCCTCCCGTGGCACCGGCAACGGATGATATGTTGACGATGTAGCCGGCGCCGCGCGCGCGCATGCCGGGGAGAACGGCGCGCATCATGGCTGCCGCGCCGAAGAAATTTGTCTCGAATTGAGCACGAACTTCGGCGTCGGTGCTTTCCTCGACCCCGCCCAGGAATCCGTAGCCCGCGTTATTGACAAGGACGTCCACACCGCCGAACGATTCGGCCTGCGCCACGGCGTTTTCGATGGCCGCGGCGTCGGTAACGTCCAGCTTCAGCGCGCGCACGCGGTTTTCATGGCCCTCGGCGAACGCCCCGAGACTGGCGGGATTGCGCGCCGTAACGATCACCCGGCCGCCACGCGCGAGCACCTGATGCGCAAGCGCGCGGCCAAATCCTGCCGATGCGCCCGTAATCAACCAGTTGCGCTCGCCCCAGCCTGGCATGCTCTCGGTTCCCCCGTCGGTTTGGCGGCGTGCGGCCGCGAACCGATCCGATTATCATTGTCACCGGCGGGTGGCGCCGCCCTCGTCGTCACCGGCGGGTGGCGCCGCCGTCGTCGTCACCGGCGGGTGGCGCCGCCCTCGTCGTCACCGGCGGGTGGCGCCGCCGTCATCGCGGCAAAATGCAT
>CAJCIS010000081.1 GCA_903970435.1 Acidobacteriota bacterium
CGTGGCTGGCTGCGTCTTCCATGGCCATATCCAGCATACGAGGTGCCGGTGCCGCAAGGGATTAGGAAAAAGGAAGGAAGGCGGGGGCTCTGCCCCTCGACCCCGCTAAGGACAAGTCCTTAGAACCTTTTTGTTAAGGGAGGTCTGGGGACTTGTCCCCGTCGTGCGAAGCACGCATTCGCGTAGCGGGGTCGAGGGGCAGAGCCCCCGCCTTCCTTCCTTTTTCCTAATCCCTTGCGGCACCGGCACCTCGTATGCTGGATATGGCCATGGAAGACGCAGCCAGCCACGACCGCATTCTTATTCTCGATTTCGGCAGTCAGGTGACGCAATTGATTGCGCGCCGGCTTCGCGAGGCTGGGGTTTATTGCGAGATTTTTCCTTATTCGGCCGATGTGGACCGCATTTTGGCGTTCGCGCCGCGCGGGATTATTTTCTCCGGCGGCCCGGCGAGTGTCACGGAGGTGGGATCGCCGCGGGCGCCGGCTTCGGTGTTTCGGCTGGGGGTGCCGATCCTGGGCATTTGCTACGGCCAGCAGGCGTTGGTGACGCAGTTGGGCGGCCTGGTGGAGGGCAGCGACCACCGCGAATTCGGCCGCGCGCACATCGACATTGCCGCCGATTGCGCCCTGTTCCATGGCGCCTGGAGCCCCGGCACGCGCGAGCAGGTGTGGATGAGCCACGGCGACCGCGTCACCGGCCTGCCGCCCGGCTTTTCCGTGGTGGCCAGCACCGAGGGCGCGCCGTTCGCTGTCATTGCCGACGAGGAACGGCATTTCTATGGCGTGATGTTTCACCCCGAGGTGGTGCACACGCCGCATGGCGCGGCCCTGCTGCGCAATTTCGCGGTCAATGTGGCCGGCTGCCGGCCCGACTGGACAATGGCCGCGTTCCGCGCCGCCGAAATTGCCCGCATCCGCGCCCAGGTCGGGCAGGGGCGGGTGATTTGCGGCCTGTCCGGCGGCGTGGACAGTTCGGTGGCCGCCGTCTTGATCCACGAAGCGATCGGCGACCAGCTGACCTGCATCTTTGTCGATCACGGCCTGCTGCGCCAGGGCGAGGCGGCCGAAGTGGTGCAGACTTTCCGCGGCCGTTTCAATATTGCGCTGGTACATCGCGATGCGTCCGATCTGTTTGTGGACGCGCTGGCCGGCGTGACCGATCCGGAAACCAAACGCAAAACCATCGGCCGCCTGTTCATCGAAGTGTTCGAGGAGGAGGCGGCCAAAATCGGCGGCGCCGATTTCCTGGCGCAGGGGACCCTGTATCCCGATGTAATCGAGAGCGTATCGGTGACCGGCGGCCCGTCGGTCACGATCAAGAGCCACCACAATGTCGGTGGCTTGCCGGAACGGATGCGCATGAAGCTGGTGGAACCGCTGCGCGAGCTGTTCAAGGACGAAGTCCGCGCGCTCGGTCGGGAACTGGGGCTGCCGGAGCATATCGTGGGGCGCCACCCGTTCCCCGGCCCGGGATTGGCCATCCGCATACCCGGCGATATCACCCGCGAGAAACTCGATATTCTCCGCCGCGCCGACGCGATCTATCTCGAGGAAATCCGCTTCGCCGGATTGTACGATGCGATCTGGCAAGCGTTTGCCGTGTTGTTGCCCGTGCGCACGGTGGGCGTGATGGGCGACGGCCGCACCTACGACCAGGTATGCGCCCTGCGCGCGGTCACGAGCACGGACGGCATGACGGCGGATGTCTATCCATTTTCGATGGAGTTCCTGACGCGTGTGGCGGGGCGCATTGTGAACGAGGTGCGCGGGATTAACCGCGTGGTGTTCGACGTGACGAGCAAGCCGCCGGGGACGATCGAGTGGGAATGAGGGGGATACCCTGGAGGGCTGCGGAGGGGAATAGCATAGAAAAAATAGAGGCCAAATGGCGCTTACAATGGGCTTCCAAAGTAAGCAAACCGGCGAGCTTTCGGAACGTCGCCGTCGACCTACGAGGATGCGCTTAGACTTCTGCCCGTGCTCGTTGCCATACGGCCTCAACGCGTCCGCTCAATCTCTTGTCCGATCAGTGGTTGATCTTCCTCGGGCGCATGATCGCGTACGAAATAAAGCGCCTGGCGATCTATCGCGAACTCGTAATCTATGTTTTCCCTGATCCAATATAGGATCGTCTTCACGCCCTCATTGATCATGCCATTCGCAGCCTCGATTTTGCCAATATGTACCCCGGACCAGACGAGGCCTCTCGGATCACGCAATCTTTTGAATGCGTCATTTGCCGAACGCGCTAACTGCATCGCACCGGCAAGGTCTTTGCGGCATTGCGCCAGCAGAGACAGGTGCATCTCGATCACCGCTTGTGCCCTCGCATCGCGGCCGCGTCCAGTCACCTTGATTGCGGCGTCGACAGCTTTCTCGGCTGCTGCCGATCTGCCGAGGTCGAGCAGCGCCCGCGCCTTCACAAGCCAATATTGGCTTTGGGCTGTAAGTGACGGAGCGGCGCGACTGAGAAGCACGTCCGATTCTTCAAGAATATCAAGCGCCAAGTCAGGGCGGCCAAGGTCGAGGTAAGTTTCGGCCAGCAGCCTGCTGCATGAAAAGGCTGCAGAGAGTGGCTTTATCTCCGGTCTTTTCAGATAGGTTGAGAGGAAGGTGTTGGCCTGACGAATTTTTCCGAGCGTGAGCAATGCGTGTGCATAGTGGTACGCTACCCAAGGCGTGATGCTTTCTATGCCATAAGCTACCGAAATCTGCTCGATTAGAGATCTCAACAGGCCGAAGGCTCCAATTTCCTTCGCTTCAGAAGCAATTCGGCCGACTTCCCTTTCGGCACGATCGATATCGTCTGCCTCTATGAAATACCTTATTGCAACTGCCGTTTCGCCGAGCGCTGCCAAATCGTTTCCGTTTTGCCGCTCGGCAAGCGCTCGTTGCTTATGCCCATCTGCAAGCGCGCGGGCGATCACATGCCGTGTAACAGGGGAAATTATATTGGCGCAGTGAACCATGAGGATCCGGTGCATAGTCCACGCTGCGATAGAATTGCGGCGCAGCAAGTGCCAACTCAGGAGACGTTCAAAGGCCGGCTTGAAACGCTCGATGTTTAGAGAAACTGCAACGCATTCCGCCAAGCGTCGGTCGATGACGCCTTCGATCAGGCTTAAGCCAGTGAATAGTTGACGCTCGTCTCGCGATACGTGGGAGAGAGCCCTCTCGCACCAATCCAGAAGCCTGTCGTCGGTGGACATCCCCCCATGGAGCAACTCGCCTGCATCATATCCGAATTCCTGGATCAGTGACGCGAAGAGCGAAACCGCGAATGGCAAGCCATCAGTGGTTGTCGCGAGCTGGCTCAGCTGATACGTCGTGAGGTTCGACAGGCCGCGGTTCTTGAGAAGCAGTTTTATCCTCTGGCGATCAAAGCCAGACGGCGTGTAGCGGGCTATGTCCCTCCATGCGCTGGTTGCACTTACGAGCTTCTGGCTTGTGGTAATCAATCGGCACGGGTGGCTCACGGACGATGCCGCCTCAATGAGCACGGCTGCGCTCTCATGGTCAGCACGATGCATATCGTCAATCACTAGCAGGGTTCTTCGTCTCACCAGCGAGGCCATCAAAGCTCTTGCACGAGCCATCTGCGACCAAGTCGGGTTGATCTCGACGCCGCCGACTTGCCCTAATATCTCGTCCAGTGTATCGCCGCCGCAGCATTGATACCAAAAAGCTCCGGACAACCCGAGCTCAGCGAGCCCGATTCTAATTAAGGCCGACGCAAGGTAGGTCTTTCCACTCCCGCTTATGCCTTCAATCGAAACGTGAAGCCTGCTCTGCGCGAGGGCGAGTAACTTATCGATCTCGTCTCGATCGACGACTAGGTCATGAAACTCGGGTACGCTGTCGAGAACGACACCTCCTCCTTCCGGGGGCTGAGGCGAGCTTGATCCCGCAACCGACAGCCCGTCGATCACGGACAATGCATCCCCGGCGCGCGCTTGCTGTTGGCGCGCAGGCGCCGGGGGGGTGTCGAGGATAAATGCGACGAGCAGCCTGTGCTGGAGGTCTGTGGCGTTGGCGACTTTCGAAATACTGAAATGATCTGAGTTTTGAATCTTGATGGAATCTCCAAAATATCTGGCCCCACTGAAAGGTTCAACAACCTGACGCCTTAAAAGAAAGCGAGCTATAATGAAGGTGTCTTCCACCAATTCGCGACCACGAATTGAGATTTTGTTGGATTCTTTCAGATTCAGGAAGTCGCGATCAAGATCCATCAGCCACGAGTTGGTTTGGGAGAATCTAAGTATGTCGGCTTGAGTGTGTCCGACGGCTCGCGCTATCGGAGAAATCCAGTTGGCGTAGCGAGAGCCAAGGGATGGCGAAGCTATCAAGAACAGCCCGACGCTGATCCCGCGCTCGGCAAGCAGCATCTGGTTCTGGACGATGAACCGCCGCGCGACAATACCGCCCATGCTGTGGCAGACGAAGATGATCTGAGCGAAACCCAGAATGCCTTCGAGTTCCATCTCCGCTTTCAGCGCGTCCACAACGTCACCCAGGCTGTAGGTGCCGGAAAAAAAACCGGTCTTGTACTCAAATACGAAGATTCCTGCCCGCTGGAGCTCCGTCTCGTAGGTCAAAAGGTCCGGCCAGAAGATTCCTCCTTCGTGGGTCCAACAGTTTCGATCCGAAAGAACGCCGTGCAGAAATGCAATGACGAGCGGACCATTGGGTTTACGTAGCCACATATTCGATCCTCATACTTCGCACCTGAATGCAGACCTCCCGTAGATGGCCACTCGGGATTTTTTGCGATCGAGGGGAGATATTGACGGTAGTTTTCGCGCACGTCGATGGTGCGGTACTGATAGCGGATTCGGGGAAGATTGACCGATCGATCTCGATAGGCGCTGAAAGCAAGGAAACTCCGGAGCGGTCGAATTTCTCTTTAAAATCAAAAGCCATGCGCATCTGACGGTCTGATGGTCGGAAGTTCTTAGGGCAGATAAACCTTTATTGAGGTAGATCAACATGTTATATATGATCAGAACAATCGAGTGGGAGTAGGCGCGCACTGGCGGATTATGGTCGCACTATGGTGACGCGGCGATCGGCTATGCACGGAAAGAATTTGCAAAGCGAAAGGCGCCAAGATATCATTGATATCAGACGACGGAGATCCGGTATGGCGGACCTGCTGGTGCGGGGTGTCGACGAGGACTTGGTGCGGGCGCTCAAGGAACGTGCCGGCGCCCACGGCCGCAGCGCGGAAGCGGAACACCGGGACATTCTGGCGGCCGCTCTCGCCCGCCCCAGGCGGCGCAGCTTTGCCGAGGTTTTGGCGTCGATCCCGGAGGTGGGCACCGACGCGGATTTTGCGCGCGTGGACCCGGTGCGGGACGCGCCGCGTGTATTTGATTGACACCAACGTCGTCAGCGAGGCGCGCAAGAAGGCGAAGGCTGACAAAGGCGTCCTTGGTTTCTTCGAACGTGTCGTTGCCGCGGACACGCCGGTCTACCTGTCGTCCATTTCGGTGGGTGAACTTCGTCGCGGCATCGAGCTGATCCGCCGCCGCGGCGACGCCGACCAGGCGACGCTTCTCGAAGCCTGGTTGACCCTGGTTCTCGGGCAATTCGCGGGAAACATTTTGGGCCTCGATGCGGAAGCGGCCCAGGTTTGGGGGCGGCTCCGGGCTCCAGACCCAGACCACGCACTCGACAAGCAGATCGCGGCCATTGCGTTGGTAAATGACCTGACCGTGGTGACGCGCAATACCGCCGATTTTGCGGGCACGGGTGTCAAGTTGACGAATCCGTTCTCCACCGTCCCGACTGTCGGCGAGTGTCGCCCAAGGATTGAATGTGCAGCGCCGTAGCCTGGATGAAACCCGGGTTTTACCCACGCTTCGGTTCTGACATCAGGGAGCCGAGGAAGGCCAGCGGCCACAGGACCAACGCCAGGTTCGGCAGGAACCACGCCGGATCGAATTCCTTCAGCAGAGTCCAGTAGGCGACCGCCATGCCCCCCGCGGCTATGGTGAAGGCCAGCGACAGTAACGCCAATGGTCGCCAGAGCGGATTTCCGCGCCGGGCCGCTGCGACAGAGGTCAAGCCCGTCAGGGAAAATAGCAGGTCGAGGGGAAGAAACGACCAGTTCCAAGCGACAACGGTCGGCTGATCGTAATGGGCGTACATCCATGCGGGCGGGATGTGGATCATTCCAGCCCGGGCGAGCCCGGACAGCGTCCAATAGACGAGGAAGGCAAGATCCGTCGTCGTTAGGGCAACCTTGAGGGATCTGGGCATCTCAGGGCTGTCCCGTCCGGGCGCTGCCACCGCAAAAACTGGCCTTCAACGCCGTGCCCGCGCGCGCGCCAAAATCGGTCCGCGAGGTCGGGGAACCAGCACCGTTGCCTGGGTGAAACCCGGGTTTCACGCAGGCTACGACGCTTGGGGGATTACCACGCGGAGGTGGTGATGTGCATGATTCGAGGCATCCATATGAAGACCCCCGCCGCGCGCGCGCCCGACAGGCTGCGCTGACAGTTTGGGTCCGCTTCGGCCGGATGCGGCCATGCGGCACCCGCGCGTCAACGGCGAAAATGAATCGTCGCACGATGTCGATTCCTGCCAGCCTTGTTCGTCGTCTCGATGCCAGGCCAACGCGGCAGGCTCAAACAGGGAGACAGGCGATGCGTGTGACGATGTTCGTGAAGGCGGCCGAAGACAGCGAAACGGGCTCCTGCCCCGCGGCCTGGAGGACCCGGACGATGATCGGCCGACTTGCCGCCAAACTGATGACCTGCGCCGCCGCGTCGCTCGCCATCGCCGGCGCTGCCGTCGCGGACCCGGCCACGCCATACCCAAGTATGGCCCCCATCGAGGCCTATCTCATGGACCGCGGCCAGGAAATCGCCTTGGCCCGGAGTGCCGCGCCCAGCTCCATTTCGAAGGACGCCACCATCCTGGTAATGACCCGCACCGGCTATGAAACCGTCGTCACCGGCACGAATGGTTTCGTCTGCTGGGTGGGCCGCGGTTTTGCCGGCGCCTCCGATGCGGCCGAGCGCTGGAACCCCAAAATCCGCGCCGCCGACTGTTCCAACCCGCAAGCCGCCCGCTCCGTCGTGCCCTTCGCCAAACTCCGCACCGCCATGGTTCTTGCCGGCCGGACCACCGCCGAAATCATCGCTCGCATGAAAACCGCCCTGCGCACCGGGGAAATCCCGCCCCTGGAATCCGGCGCCATGAGCTACATGATGTCGAAATCCTCCTATTTGACCGACTTCGGCGACCACGACATGCCGCACCTGATGTTCTTTGTTGCGGTCAAGCATGCCGCCGACTGGGGTGCGAACGCGCCCGATACGCCCGTGATCGGCGGCAATTACTGGTTCTTCACGCCGGGCCACGAAGCCGAGGCCGCCGGCCTGCCGGTCGTTTCGGTTTTCCTCGCCGGAGTCGCTACCTGGTCGGACGGCACGCAAGCCGCCCCGCACCGGATGTAGGCGCCCGCTCTGGCTGCGAAAGGATTGAAGATAATGCGACGCCTTGTTCTGAAGATGTCCATGTCGCTCGATGGTTTCGTCGCCGGACCCAACGGCGAGCTGGATTGGATGATTCCAAGCCGTGACGAAAACGGTAAGGCCTACATCGCTGAGACGCTTTGGCAGGCCGGCCTGCATGCGATGGGCAGCCGAAGCTATTTTGCCTGGGCGGGGTATTGGCCGGCCTCGACCGATCTGCTGGCGGCGCCGATGAACGATATTCCCAAGGTCGTTTTTACACGCCAACGATCCCTGAGCCTGCCCGTAGCCAACCATCCGAACGCGGCAAGCTGGGCCGAAGCGCAGATTGCGAATGGCGATCTGGCGACCGAGATCGAGCGGCTCAAGCAACAACCCGGCCGCGACATCCTGGCCCATGGCGGCGCCGGATTCGCCCAAAGCCTCGCGCGGCTGGGCCTGATCGATGAATACCGCTTGGTCGTCCATCCCGTCGCCCTGGGCGCCGGACTGCCCCTCTTGGCGGACTTGCCGGCGCCTTTGCATCTGAAACTGATGAGCACGTCGATCTTCGGTTCGGGCGTGGCTGTCCACGTCTATCAGCCGGCATGAAGCGCGACCGCCGTCCGCGACGGCGCCTTGCAGGCCGCCTCTCAGATGTATATTGATAACAGATAGATCAACAACCAAGGTTTCAGATGGCCTTACAGATCGCCAACCGGGTTGTCGTTGCGAAGGTGGAGCGGCTGGCCGGCGCGACCGGGCTGACGACGACCGCGGTGGTCGAGCGCGCGATCGATCGCCTGGCCGGTGAAACGCAGGGCGACCCGGGCCCGGGGGCGCATCGATGCGCCCCTGGCGCAGTTGGACCGGATCCCGGACCGGGCGGACGCCTACGATCCGGTGCAATGGGACGGCCAGGGCCTGCCGAAATGATCCTCGCCGACATTTCGGCCCTGGTGGCCATCGCCCGCTCTTGTACAAACGCAACGATTTCAGCCAGACCGATGCGGCCAGCGCGCTAGTGGTCCGATCCTGACGCTCACTACCCGAGCGTCAGGTGAATCGGCCCACAAAAACAAAGGCTAATGGTTAAAATCCAAGGACTCTTCCCTTGGATTTTAACCACTAGCTTCGTTATCGCACGCGCCGGATTTGGACTGAAGCCACCCGTCATGAACAGCCCACCGCACACAAACCTTCGCGTCGGCGTGATCGGCGCCGGTCATTTCGGCCGCTTCCATGCGCTCAAGCTCGCCGCCTCGCCGCGCGCCACCCTGTCCGGCATTCACGACCAGGACCCCGCGCGGGCTGCCGACATCGGCGCGCAGGTCGGCCATGCGCCCGCGCTCGATCTGGCCGCCCTTCTCGCCGCCAGCGACGCGGTGGTCATCGCCACCCCGGCCGACACCCATTTCGCCCTCGCCGAACAGGCGCTGCGGCACGGCTGTCATGTCCTGGTCGAAAAACCCCTCGCCGCGACGTTGCGCCAGGCCGACCAGCTCGCCGCCCTGGCGCGCACGCAAAACCGCGTCCTGCAAGTGGGTCACCTGCTGCGCTATTCCGCCGAACACGAAGCCATTTCGGCGCGCATCACCCGCCCGCTCTACATCGAGGCGACCCGCATCGCCCCCTTCAAGCCGCGCGGCACCGACGTCTCCGTCATCCTCGATCTCATGATCCACGATCTCGACCTGGTGCTTTCGCTGGTCGACAGCGACATCGCGTCGGTCGACGCCATCGGCGCCGCCGTCTCCAGCCCATTCGAGGATATCGCCAACGCGCGCGTGCGCTTCACCAACGGTTGCGTCGCCACCATTACCGCCAGCCGCATCTCGCTGAAAACCGAACGGAAAATGCGCCTGTTCTCCGAGGAGGGCTATTGCTCGGCCGATTTCGTCGCCCGCAAACTCACCATGATCGGCCGCGAACAGGGCATCCCCATCCCCGGCACCGAAGGCTTCCTGCTCGAGGAAGTCGATTGGCAGGACAGCGATGTTCTGGAAGCCGAACACGCCGCCTTCGCCGCCGCCATCCTGGACGGTGCCCCGGTGATCGTCGACGCCGCCGCCGGCCGCCGCGCGCTGGCCGCGGCTTTGGCGGTGAGCGAAAGCATGGCAAATTCTCGAGCCTGCGCGGAAAACGCGGGGCTTATCCGCTTGCAGGCAAGGGGAGCGCGCTGACGGAGGGTGCCGATTTTCCAGTCAGACGGAAGCCGCTCTAGCGGTCTTACGAACGCGCATTGAGCCTGGCGCGTGGCGGGCAAAGGCAAGGGTGAAGGAAGCAGTTCTTTTTTGAAAAAAAGAACCAAAAAACTTTTGTTTTTTTAGAGCATTTTCAGCCTGACTGGAATCGCCCGATGGAGGCACGAACTATCGACGCGCGCGGTCGGCGGCTGTCGCAAGTTGCATGGCGAAAATCGTGAAGTCCGTGCTCTGGCCGATGAACAAACCGGTACTTGTCAAGTAATCGACCACGCCGACCGCGGTAAAGTCGTGCGGGCTTATCGGTCGAATGACCGCGCAGAGCGGCAGATTTTCGGATATGAACGAGCACGGAATTGGGAAAATGAGGTTCGGCTGAAGCAGCTGTCCACCGCCGTTGACAAAATTCGGGAAATGGAGGCCATTTGTCGGATCGGTGAGAGGGGCTACCGGTTTCTGCACAGCGTTGCCCGCAAAATCGACCCACTCGACAAAATGGGCAACCTCATCGCCGCCAATCCCAAGCAGTATCTCGAGCGCTTCCGCACTGCTGGCGTGCTGGGCAAACGACGCATATAAGCTCGTGCCACCCTGTTCGATTGAAGCGAAATGAAACGCCGCGGTGTTGGCAATCGCCTGAATATGGTCGGCGGGTTCGAAATCGGCATCATTCCGTGGAATGGCGGGATACTGACCGGCCGCCAGCTGCGGCAGAGCCTGAGGATACGTCGCGCCAAAATCTGGGCTGCTCGGGCTGCGGTAACGCGTGTACCAGGATGAATCCACACTGAGTTGCATCAGATTGGTCAGCCTGCCATTTTGCTGCGCGCCGCTGGCCTGGCTGCTCGGCAGCGTGCGGAACCTGTCCAAGTCGACAGGTTCGGCGCCGATCGATGCCAGATACGCATTGAGAAATGCCGCGTGGCTGAGCTCGTCCGTCGTGTTGCTGGTGATGTACTGACCGCTATCGCCGTCGAGGCGATCGAGGGCCGCCTGATAGGGGTTTGGCGAGCCGGTCGCCAGGCCACCCAACTCGGCATATTGCTGCCAAAGATCGGACTCGATCAGTTCTGCCCACGCGACAAAACGGAGCAGGTCGATGTCGCCGTGCGTGGGCTTGGCGGGGCGCGGCGCGGCGCGTGCGGCCGGCGCGCCAGGCAGCAGGCCGGCTGTGAGTGCAGCCCCGGCCATGCCGATGCCTTGCAAAAGGCCGCGGCGTCCCGCCGATGCGGAGCAGCCTGCAGTGGCCGGCTCGCCGGTCGTGATGTCGTGTGCATCCCTGCCGATTTCTGTCTCACGTGATGTCACTATCCGTCTCCTCATGAGAACGTGCCGATGTTGCGGCGCGTGGCTCCGGCAACTCACCGGCGTCTCTGGGACGGCGCGGCGAGGGGAAACATTCCCCCCGGCATCTCGGATTTTCGATTGTCGCCGGTTGCCTAGTCCAGAAGTGCCAGGACTTCCCGTGCGGCGGCGTCGGCGGGTCGTCCCGATGGCGCCTGCAACGCGCGCATGACGCAAGCGAACCCGGCTCTCTGAGCCGCCACGGTATCCGTGTCCGTCAGCAGGCCCCGCACCACCGCGCGCAGCTTTTCCGGCGTGCAATCGTTCTGTAACAATTCCGGCACCAGGGCGCGTTCCGCCAGCAGATTGACCATCGCCACATGCGGCACCTTGATCATGCGCCGCGCCAGCACTGCCGTCACCGGATTGACCCGATACGTCACCGCCATCGGCACCCCGGCCAATGCCAATTCCAGCGTGGACGTACCTGATTTGGTCAGCGCCGCGCCGGCCGCGGCGTACGCATCGTGCTTTTCGTCCACATCCGTAATCACCAGGGGTTTGGTTCGCCACGTCGACGTCCTGGCCGCCACCATCTCGCGCACAACCGGCGAGGCCGGAATGACCGGCACCAGGTTGGGAAAATCCTGCGCCAGCAAGGCAACGGTCGCGCCAAACACCGGCAGCAGCCGCGGCGCCTCGTTGCGCCGGCTGCCGGGCATCAGAACCAGCACCGGCGCGTCCGGCGCCACATCGTGCCGTGCCCGAAACCTCTCCGCATTGCCCGCATCGGCGCCCGATTGCAGCACCGGGTGGCCCACGAACCGCACCTTCACGCCATGGCGCGCGAAAAATTCTTCCTCGAACGGCAACAAGCACAGCAGCTCGTCCCACAATCCCGGAAACGATCGCACCCGGCTTTCGCGCCACGCCCAAACCTGCGGCGCCACATACTGCACGCGTTTTATGCCGAGATCGCCGATCCGTTTCAAAAGTCGCAAACAAAACCCGGGGCTGTCGATCGTCACCACAACATCCGGCCGCACCGCGCGGATATCCGCCGCCGCCGCGTCGAGCCGTTGCCGCAACATGCGCACCCGCGGCAACACCTCCGCCAGTCCCATCACCGCCAGGTCCGACATGGGAAACAATGAGCCCGGCAGCCCCGCCGCCAGCATGCGCGGGCCGCCAACGCCGCAAAAGCGCAATTCGGGGCGGCGAGCGCGCATGGCCTCGATAAGGCGTGCGCCGAGAATATCGCCGCTGGCTTCGCCGGCCAGGAGCCAGATTATTTTAGTCATAGGAAGAAGCAGTTCTTTTTTGAAAAGAAGAAATTATGTTGAGCCTACCGGCGCTTAAGAAGACAAGAAGGCAAGCTGGGGCGCGCCAGGCTTCTACTTTCACTTATATAATATCTTCGGATCAACTTCGGGCCCCGCGATCGTTACGGCTTCCCCGTCGCGAACCGCCCGAAAAAAACAACTTCGCGCGCCGGTGTGGCAAGCGACGCCTGTCTGGTCCACCAGCAGCAGGATTGCATCTGCATCGCAGTCGAAACGGAAATCCACGAGCGTCTGCGTCTGGCTGGATTTTTCGCCCTTGCGCCACAGCGCGTTGCGGCTCCGGCTGAAATAGCACACCTGCCCGGTGCGCAGCGTTTCTTCCACCGCGGCCGCGTTCATCCAGGCCATCATCAGCACCTCGCCCGTATCATGCTGCTGGGCGATCGCCGGTATCAGCCCCCGATCATCGAATTGCAGGTTCAGCATATGGTCGCCCTAGCCTCTACTTCGAATCATCCATACTAGGCCGTCCCGTCACATGCCGCCACCAGTGCCACAGCAGGCGCGCCGCCAGCGCCCGATGCGGCGCCCAGGGTGCGGCCATGTCCCGCAGCGCCTTGGTGGTTGGCCGCGCCGGCAGGCCTTTCAAATGGGCGAGGGATGCCTGCAACGCCAGGTCGCCGGCCGGAAACACGTCCAGGCGTTCCAGCGCGAACAGCAGGTAGATTTCCGCCGACCACACGCCCAGGCCCCGCACGCTGGAGATGGTGCGCACCGCGTCCTCATCGCCCATTTGCGCGAGCGTTTCGGTCGCCAGAATGCCGGCTTCGAAAGCTTCCGCCACCGCGCGGGCATGGCTGATTTTCGGCCGCGACAACCCGGCGGCCCGCAAAACGTCCTCCGGCACGGCAAGAAAGGTTGCCGGAGTCAGGCAGCCTTCGATGGCGCTGCATCGCCCCCAGATGGCCGCGGCTGCCTGGTTGCTGATCTGCTGGCCGACGATGGCGTTGAGCAGCCCGGCAAACCCGGCCTGGCGCACGCGCCAGGGCAGGGGGCCCGCCTCGGCCTCGATGCGCGCGAGATCCTGGTCGAGCCGGCGAAGTTTGTTGAGGGCGATGCGGGCCGGGCGGGGCGCTTTCGGAAAACTCACCCGGCGGTTTTGGAAGCTCCCCCAGGCGGATGCAACCTCGGCCTATAACGTCATGGGGAAACGGGCCACCATTTCTCCACGGGCGGCGAATGGGTCCAGCCGCGCATGTGGTGCGGTGGCGCCGGCATTTTGGGGCCATCGTCCGACAGGGCGGAGAAAAGCGCCGACATCGTATGGACCCGCGCATCGATCAGGCTGAATGCGCAGCAGGCCAGGCCAGCGGTGGCCGCCAGCATCAGGGCGGCGCGCCGCTTACTTCCGTGCTCAAGATCATTCATGACAAGCACTGTAAGCCATGACTGCACTGTTGCGATGTCGGGCGCATCTTGGATTGCTACGGAGTGAAACGACGGATGGCTCCG
>CAJCIS010000082.1 GCA_903970435.1 Acidobacteriota bacterium
GCTTCCCCCCGTTCCACGCCCAACCGCAGCATAGACCTAAATTCTGACTCGTGAAGGAAGGCCAGGGGGCTCTGCCCCCTGGACCCCCGCTAAGGACAAGTCCTTAGAACCTATTACTTAAGGGAGAGGTCAGGGGAGAAGGAGGGGGGCACACGGTACCTGGGCAAGTAACGTGCGCCCCCCTCCTTATCCCCTGACTTTTCTTAAACAAAATGGGGTCTGGGGACTTGTCCCCAGCGGGGTCGAGGGGCGGAGCCCCCGCCTTCCTTTCCCTTTCCTATTCCTCACAGCATCGACAACCCCCGTATGATCGGCTACGCGGGCGCCATGGAGTCCCGCATCGAGCGCCTCTGTGTGCAGCAGGGGCTGAAGATGACCGGCCAGAGGCGGGTGATCGCGCGTGTCCTTTCGGAGGCCGAGGATCATCCGGACGTGGAAGAGCTTTACCGGCGCGCGGCGACGATGGATGCGCGGATTTCGATTGCCACCGTCTACCGCACGGTGCGGCTGCTGGAGGAGCGGGGCATTCTGGAGCGCCGCGATTTCGGCGGCGGCCGGGCCCGCTACGAGCCCACCGAGCACGGGCGGCATTATCACTTGATCGACGTCGACACCGGCAAGGTGCTCGAATTCGAGGATACGGAGCACGAAGGGTTGATGGAGCAGATTGCAGCACGGCTCGGGTTCGAGCTGGTCTCCACCCGCCTGGAGATTTATGGCCGCCGGCCGGAACAGCGCCCATCGGCGCTGGCGGCCGCCCAGACGGTCCAGGCCACGGTCCAGGCCACGGTCCAGGCTGCGCCGGCCCGTGCCACGTCGGACGACAAGGACGCGCGTCCGTGACCGCTCTGCTCAAGCGCGCGCACCTCAAGCCCTCGGCCCGGGCCGACCGCGGACGCGGCTTCGGGGAATTGCGCGGTGGCCCGCTCGGCGTGCGCATTGCCACCACCGAGGCGGAAATCGACGCCGCGCAGGCGCTCCGCTGGCGCATCTTTTACGGCGAAATGGGCGCCGAGCCGTCGGCGCCGGCCCGCGCCTTGCAGCGCGATATCGACGCGTTCGACGCGGTGGCCGACCATTTGCTGGTGGTGGACCACGCCATCGGGCCGGGGCCGGAAGGTGTTGTGGGCACCTATCGGCTGATCCAGCAGGACGCCGCCGAAAAGATCGGCCGTTTCTACTCCGACGAGGAATATGATCTCGCGCCGCTGGTGGCGTTTCCCGGCAAGCTGCTGGAGTTGGGGCGGAGCTGCGTGGCCGCCGAGTATCGCGGGCGCGCGGTGATGCAGCTGATGTGGCGCGGCATCGCGGCGTATGTGTTCCACCACCAGATCGATGTCATGTTCGGCTGCGCCAGCCTGCCGTCACGCAACCCCGACGACTGGTCGGCGGAGCTGACCTACTTGTACCATACCTATCTGGCGCCGCCGGCGCTGCGCTGCCGCGCCTTGCCGGAACGTTTCGTGGATATGTGCCGGATGGACCCCGAAGACCTGGACGCGCGCCGCACGCGGGCCAGCCTGCCACCGCTGATCAAGGGCTATTTGCGGCTGGGCGGCTTCGTCGGCGATGGCGCGGTGATCGACCATGCCTTTAATACCACCGACATCGCCATCGTGGTTAAGAGCGATCTGATTACCGACCGGTATTATCGCCATTATGAACGGCAGCTGCGTGACGCCCTTGACTGAAGGAAGGAGAAAAAGAAACAAAAAACCTTTTACCTTAGGCGGGGTTCCGCGCTAGCCGATGGCAATCACCGAAACGGGTAAAAGTTTTTTGGTTCTTTTTTTCAAAAAAGAACTACTTCTTTCCCTGATCCTGGGCGGCTTCACAGCCCTCGCCCTACCCCCCTTCACCCTTGTTCCGGCCTTATTCATCGGCATTCCCGGCCTGCTGTGGCTGATCGGGACCGCGGCAACCGCACGAACGGCCGCGTGGCGCGGCTTTGCGTGGGGCATCGGGCACCACCTGGTAGGCTTATACTGGGTGACGAACGCCATTCTGGTGGAGGCGGCTCAATTCTGGTGGGCGGTGCCGATTGCGGTGCCGTTGCTGGCCGCGGTGCTCGCGGTGTTCATTGCGGTGCCGTGCGGTCTCGCCCGGAAGGTGCCGGCGGGCTGGGCGCGGGTGGCGATGCTGGCGGGCACGTGGGAACTGGGCGACGTTGCCCGCCAATTCGTGCTCACCGGGTTTCCCTGGAATCCGCTCGGCAGCGTTTGGGAAATGCCGGGCACGCTCGGGCTGGTGTTCATGCAACCGGCGGCCTGGGTGGGTGTCGGCGGCCTGACCCTGTTCACCCTTCTGGCCGCGGGCGGCAGCGGGCTCGGCTTCCGTTCATTCTTGGCGTCGGTGGCGGCGTTGGCCGTGTGGGCCGGGGCGGGCGCCATGCGGCTGCACGAGTCCGCCGGGGCGCCCCCCGGCATTACGGCGGTGTTGGTGCAGGGCAACGTCTCCGAGCTCGAGCACCGCGACCATTGGGAAGACCGGGTGTGGATGGAGCAGATTTTCGAGCGCCATCTGGCGCTCACGCGCAGGGGCGTGGCGCAGGCCAAAGACGCCGGCGGGAACCGCGTGCTGGTGGTGTGGCCGGAGACCGCCAGCCCCTATTGGCTGGCCGAAGACCCGGGGGCGCGGCGCGCGATCGCCGCGGCGGCGGCGCCCGCGTCCGCCACCATCGCCGGCACCATCCGCGCCGATGGGCCAACCGCCATTCATAACAGCCTGGTGGCGGTGATGCCGGACGGCGGCATGAGCGGCTATTACGACAAGCACCATCTGGTGCCGTACGGCGAATACTTCCCGAGCTACCTGCCGATCCGGCTCGGCGAGCAGGGGTTTGCCCCCGGACCGGGGCCGCGCACGCTGCATATTCCGGGCCTGCCACCGGTCGGCCCGCTGATTTGCTTCGAGGCGGTGTTTCCCGCCGGCGTGGTCGACGAGCGCGACCGGCCCGCCTTCATGCTGAACATCACCAACGACAGCTGGTTCGGCAACTCCACCGGGCCGCGCCAGCACTTTGCCGCGGCGCGCATGCGCGCCATCGAGGAGGGCCTGCCGCTGGTGCGCGCCGCCAATACCGGCATTTCGGCGATGATCGACTCGCACGGCAGGGTTGCCGCGCAACTCGGGATAGATCGGCAGGGTGTTCTGGTTGCGGCGATCCCCGGGTACATGCAACCGACTCCATTTTCACGCTGTGGTCTTTGGCTTCCGGTCATTTTTTCAACTCTAAGTTGTTTTATGGGCGTTGTTTGCGGCAGAACACGAGGCAAACCCGAGAGAATGGAAAAAGTTGGTCCAAAAATCGCGATTTTCGGTCAGAAAAGCTGAAAGTTAGTTGACAATTTACGGTTGCAGCGATACGCGGAGAGAGACAATCTACCTGATTGTCCATACTTTAGAGAGACCGCCTTAATGACGCGCACAGTGGGAGCATTTGAAGGGCCGGTGGCGGAGACTGGCGGTGAAAACCGTCCCAGCCCGATCGATGTCCATGTCGGGTCACGCATTCGTCTGCGGCGTACCCTGATGGGTATGAGCCAGGAACGCCTCGGCGAGGCGCTGGGCCTGACGTTTCAGCAAGTTCAAAAATATGAGCGCGGTGTGAATCGCGTGGGCGCTTCGCGGCTGTACGATCTGTCGCGGGTGCTGGATGTGCCGATCAGCTTCTTTTTCGACGACATGCCGGACCCGCGCGCCAATGGGGTGCAAGTCGGCGTCGCCGGATTCGCCGAGCGGCCGGAAGGCTTCAGCGGCCCGGCGGACGATCCGTTATCGAAACGGGAGACCCTCGAGCTGGTGCGCGCCTATTACCGCATCACCGATCCGGCCGTGCGCAAGCGGGTCTTCGACTTGATCAAATCCATGGGACCCACCGACGCCTGAGCCGTCGAGCCTGTCGCCTCACGCGCCTGGGCGGTCAACTGACGCACGTTTCCTGCGCTACGGTGCTCACGGCCGAAAAGGCCGCTCCGTTCCGGTGCTCGGAAACGCACGCCAGCTGACGGGCCCAGCCACATGATGAGATAGGCTCGCTTCAGCTTTTGAGCTGGGGATTGTCGAAGATCGGATGGCGCAGGCGGTAAAGGGCGTCGCGGAGGGCTTCGGCGAGGTCGCGTTTTTGCGGTTCGCCCAGGACGCGGGCGATTTCCTCGCGGCGGCCGCGTGTGCTCAGGAACAGGCCGGGGACGCGGCCGGGCTTTTCTTCCAAATGGGCGTTGAGCCAGGCGGCGGGTAGAAAAACCTCGCTGCGGCCGCCGTCGATATCGAAACGCTCGATACACAGACCACCTTCGGTCAGACGCAATACCTCGCGCTGGCGGCGGCTGCGCGCATGCTGGCGCAACAACGCCGCGGCGAGCAACACCTCGCCGCCATTGAACGCGGCGATCGGCCAGGCGCCGAGCCACCAGAACATCGTGCTCACCGACGCGCTGACGGTGAACACAAATCCCAGCACGAAGAAAATACCGCGCGGCGACAGACTTCGGTGCGGCACGATTTCGGCTTCGAACAAGGTGGGGGCGGCCGTCATCGATTAATATTACCAATCCGCATTGAACGCGAAGACGAAGGAAGCCGTTCTTTTTTGAAAAAAAGAACCAAAGAACTTTTGTCTGTTGACTTTACGACGCGGCCGCCTCGGCAAACAAGGTGAACGCCGTCGCAACCGACGCCGCGCGCACGGCGGCCCGATCGCCAGGGTAATTGCGGGACACGGTGCGCACCCCCACGCCGCGCACGGCGCAGCCGAACCAAACGAGGCCCACGGGCTTGTCTTGCGTGCCGCCGCCGGGGCCGGCCACGCCGGTGACCGAAACAACCACGTCCGCCCGCGAATGCGCCATCGCACCGGACGCCATCGAAGCGGCCACCGCCTCGCTCACCGCGCCGTGCCGCGCAATCAGCGACGCCGGAACACCCAGCATTTCGGTTTTGGCCGCATTCGAATAGGTCACAAACCCGCGATCCACCACGTCCGACGAACCCGCCACCGACGTCAGGCTTGCGGCAATCAGTCCGCCTGTGCAACTTTCCGCGGTGGCCAGGCGCCAGCCACGCGCGCGAAACGACGCCAGCAGCGCGGGCGCCCGGGCCATGACCGGTTCAGGCAGCATTAGGAAGCGCGTTCTTTTCTGAAGAAAGCACCAAAAGACTTCTGTCCTTTGACGCAATCCCCAACCATATCGGTCATGACGCCGACCTGCAAGCAGGCGCCGGGGCAAAAGTCTTTTGGTTCTTTTCTTCAGAAAAGAACATTCCTTCTTCCTTCTTACGCCACCCCAAGCCGGCCATTATCCAGCGCCTTGCAGAATTCTTGCCAATCCGTAACACTCTGCGCCGCATAGGCCATCGCGAAATCCGCAATCGCCACGTCGAATCCGTCGCCGTCGCCCATATACCCGGCCAGCGTCGCCGCATCGCCGCCGCGCGCATGCGCGCGCGCCAGGGTGCGGCCGCACAGCGACGCGGTGAACGGCAACGCCTCCGCCTCGATCGCGGCGCCGACATTGGCCATCCGCGCGTCCTTCAGCCGCCGCACATAAAAGCACCGCCCATCCACCGGCGCCGGCGCCAGGCCCAGAAACAAATCCGGCTCCGCCTGCATCAGCCGCTGCCCCACCACCACGCGCTCGCCGTGATGGGCAAACCCCGACGGCCCCAATCCGGCCTCCAGCACCGACGCCTGCGCTTCCTTGGCCTGCAGAAAAAGCTCGTCGCCATCACCGGAAACGAAAAGTCCCAGGGCGCAGAACGTGCCCACCGACCCGACGCCGACAACCTTGAACGCGGTATCCGCCAGCCGGTAATGCCGGAACAATGCGCTCAACGGCGGCGCCGCGGCCAACCGGTAGGCCTCGAATATCTCCTCCATCGCGGGACGAAACCGTTCGATATGCTCGGTCGTTCCGTGATCGCGGATACGCGGGCCGCCAGGGCCGTCCGCCACCAGGTTATATTGCGCGTCGGTCGCGCACAAAGCCGCCCGCAGCCGCCGCTTGACCCGGCGCCGTAACGCCGCATCATCGAGCGCCGCCACCGCATCCGCCAGATCGATACGGCTATGCCAGGTCTCGAACGGCGACAGCCGCGCCAGCTTGGCAATATGCCGCCGGTAATGCCGCACCGCCCGCACCGCCAAAGCGCGGCACGCGTCATGGTCCAAACCAGCGTCGCCGCCGCACACCACAAGACTTGCGGCCAGCCGTTTGACATCCCACTCGAACGGACCTGGCAACGTTTCGTCGAAGTCATTGACGTCGAACAGCGGCCGCCCCTCGGGCGAGGGAAAACTGCCGAAATTGGCCAGGTGCGCGTCACCGCACAATTGCACCTGCAAATCGGTGTGCGGCAGCCGCGCCAAATCCGCCGCCATCACCGCCGCCGCGCCACGGTAAAACGCAAACGCCGACGCCCGCATCCGCGCATACCGGGTCGGCAACAACTCCACGATGCGCGACCGCCCCTGGTCGAGCAGAATTGCCACCGGATCGGCGCGGTCATCGGGCGCATTCCATTGAGCGTGCACGTTGCGCGGTATTCGCTGACGCACCGCCGCCCCTACCGCATGTCTCGCCCGCCGGTCCATTAACGTGCCCATCCTCCTATCCTGGGACGAAATGAGCCCAAGGGCAAGGAAGGCGACGGCTCTGCCCTGCGCCTGCAGAAGGTTCGGGCCTGCACAAGGTTCGGGCCATGGCCGATAAAAAGAGCAAGAGTCGTTTGGTTCTTTGTCTTCAGAACAGAATGGCTTTCTTAATTCCTTATTGCACCCATTGCCGGATTCTCGTCAGTGGAGAGCAAGCCGCACGATCTCCGGTTCGCGATCGATCACAGCCAGCAAAGCCAATGCCGGCGCATCCGGCCGGGTGCGTCCCTGCTCCCAGTCCCGCACCGTGCCGAGCGGTAGGCAATAGGTGCTGGCGAACTGCTCCTGAGTCATGCCAAGGCGCGCCCGCGGCGCCTTGACGTCCGGCAACCGGCGCATCCGCGCCAGTGGCTCCGGCTTCATCGGCTGCGCGTCGGGATCCGACAACGCCGCGGCCACCACCGCCTCATCGGTCATGGCACGCACACGCTGCCAGTCCGTGCCGCCCGGGGGGCAGAGCCCCTGAATTTCTTCCTGTCACACCCACCCTTTCCAGAGCGCGTGCGCGCCACCAACGAGCACCCCTGCGAACAGGCCGGCGAGGACGTCGTCCGCCATGATGCCTGCGGCACCGCCCGTGCGATCGGCCCAGCCGATCGGGCCGGGTTTGCGTATGTCCAGTGCGCGGAACAGAACAAATGCCAGTGCCACCCCGGCCCAGCTTGGCCGCGGCAGCAGCAGCAGGGCGCAGAACTGGCCGGCGATTTCATCGATGACGATCCAGCCGGGATCGTCGGTGGCCGCCTTGGTGCGGGCGCGGAGCGGCAGGCCGGTCGCGCGGGTGATGGCGAGAACGCCGCCGGCGGTTGCCAGGATTGTGGCGCCGAGGAGCGCCCAGGGCGACACGGCCAACAGGCCGGCGCCGAGTGCCACGCCAACCAGCGAGCCCGCGGTGCCCGGCGCCTTGGGCGCATACCCGCTGAGAAACCCGCTAGCCACCACCCGCGAGACGATCATTGCAAAAGTCTTTTGGTTCTTTTCTTCAGAAAAGAACTGCTTCCTTCCTGGTTCATCCACGACGTCATTGCGCCGCATAGGCGCGATAGATTTCCGCGCTCTCCAGCACGCGCTGCACGTAATTTCGCGTCTCGGCGAACGGTATCATTTCGATCCAATCGATCATGGCATCCGAATCGTTCACCCTGCCGGCGTCGCCATTGCCGGCGATCCATTCGCGCACGTGGCGCGGGCCGGCATTGTAGGCGGCCAGGGCGTAGGGTTGCACGCCGCCGAACTGGTCGAGCAGGGTGTGCAGGTAGGCGACGCCGAGCCGCATGTTGGTGGCGGGGTCGGTGAGCTGGGCCGGGTCGCCGATGCTTGCCGTGACCTTGGCATCCACCTGGCGCGCGGTGCCGGGCAGCAGCTGCATCAGGCCGATGGCGCCGGCGCCGCTCACCACGCCGGGATCGAAGCTGCTTTCCTGCCGCATCAGCGCGAGGGCGAGTGGCGCGTCGACGCCTGGCGGCGGTTGGTAGGGCGCGGGCCATCCCAGATGCGGCAGCGCGGTGCCGATGCGGCCAGCAAGGCGGGCGGCTTGCACGGCGACATCGGGCAGCCCGAGCGCCAGTCCGCGGCGCGCCGTCAGCACGTCGGTGGACAGATCCGGCGTGGATTGTGCTTGGCGCAGCAGGAATCGGCGCGCATCGGCGGCGTCGCCCCATCCTTGCAGCAGGACAGCCGCGTGCACGAGCTCCGCCGCATCGAACGACGCGGCCGCGGCGGCGGCTACGGGTGGCTCGGGCAAGGCCAGGATGCGCGGTGCGACCCGTCCGTCCAGTTTCGCCGCCGCGCGTTGGCCGTAATAACTGGTGGGGTATGAAGCCGCCTTCGCATAGGCGGCCGCGGCGGCGGCATCGTTCGGCGCCGCGCGGCCAAGCCAGTAATAGGCCCGTGCTTGCGAAATGACCGCGGCGGACGACGACCCCAGCGCCTGGAAATGCAGCGTGGCGCGCGCCGGATCGTGCAGTTTGCGCAGGGCGATCCAGCCGCCGAGAAACAGCGCATCCGCCGCCTGGTCGGGGCTGACATGGGCGTCGTCGGCCATGAAATAGGCGCCGTCCGCATCGCCTGCCTTCAACAGCAGCCGCGCCAGCCGGTCGCGTTCCGGCCAGAACGCGGCGCGGCGGTCGGGGGGTGCGGCCGGCTCGGCCTGCGCCACCGCGGTGCGCCAAAGGGCGAGCGCGGCCGCGGTATCGTTATTGCCACGCAACCAGCGCGCCTGGTCGAGCAACAGCACGGGATCGGCCCGCTGCGCGGCCGGTATCGCGGCGAGGGTGTCGCGCGCGGCGGGATCGTTTCGCCGCAAGGCCATCCGCGCGGCGGCCAATGCGCGCCGTTGCGGGTCGACACGGTCGACTTGCCGTGCCGCGGCCGGATCGTTGGCGCCGATCAGCGCATCGAAGCGTCGCCATTGCGTATCCGCATCGATCTGGCTGCCCCAGGCTTGCAGGAACGCGGCCTCGGCGGCCGGATTGGCGACCCCGGCGACCCAGGCCTGACGCGCCAGGTCGGCCGCCTGCGCCGCGTGTCCGGCGGCTTGTTCGGCGGCGGCGCAGCGCAGCAGGGCCGTATCGCCGCCGGGCAGGTAGGCTTCGCAGACCACGCGCGCCGCTTCGTCGTCGGCGATGGCGGCGACCGATTCGGACAGACGCTTGCGCAGCACAGGAAGCTGCGGCCAGGTCGGATTGGCGGCGATGAAGGCGCCGATTTCGGGCGCCGCCGCCTGTCCGGGAGACAGCAGCCGCAGGTAGCGGGCCAGCTTGGCGGCCAGCGGATCGGGTGATTGCCGCGCCAGCGCGTCGGCCGCCGGCCAATCCTGCGCCCGGACCGCGTTCATCATTGCCGGCTGCGCGCGCGCGGGAGGGGCGGATAGAATCGCCACGCCGAGCCCGAGTGCCGCGCCGGCCCCGCGGCCCATTCAGCCGCGTCCGCGGTAGGGGGCCACGCCCTGGTCGGGGATCCAGATGCCGGCGGGGGGCGTGCCGGTCTGCCAGAACACGTCGATCGGAATGCCGCCGCGCGGGTAGAAATAGGCGCCGATGCGGAGCCACACGGGGGACAGGAACGCCACCAGCCGGTCCGCGATCTGCACCGTGCAGGCTTCGTGAAACGCCCCATGATTGCGGAAACTGCCGAGATATAGCTTGAGGGATTTGCTTTCCAGCAGCCACGCATCCGGCACGTAATCGATCACGATGTGGGCAAAATCCGGCTGCCCCGTGATCGGGCACAGGCTGGTGAATTCGGGCGCCGTGAAGCGCACGAGCGTGCGTCGGCTCGTATCGGGCGCTGGCACCCGCTCGAGCACGGCTGGCGAAGGGCTCACAGGAAGAAGCCGTTCTTTTCTTCAGAAAAGAACGACTTCCTTAAACAACCTCCTCCGCCCAGACCTGAAACCCGCTCAGCACATTCGGCCCGAACGTATTGCTGATCGGCACATCCGTCGCATCGCGCCCGCGCGCCATCAGAACGCGCCCGATGCGCGGCACGTTATTGCGCGGGTCGAACGTATGCCAGGCGCCGCCGAGATAGGCCTCGAACCAGCCGGCAAAATCCATCGGCCCATAGGGCGGCTCGGTGCCCATGTCACCCAGATAACCGGTGCAATAGCGTGCCGGAATATTCATGCATCGGCACAGCGCCACCGCCAGGTGCGCGTAATCGCGGCACACGCCGCGGCCTTCCTGGTAGGCGTCCCACGCGGTACGTGTCGATCGCGCATCCTGATAATTGAAGACGATGTGGTGATGCACGTAGTCGCAAATCGCCTGCACCCGGCCCCACCCGCGCGGCGCATCGCCAAACAATTGCCACGCGACGTCAGACAGCCGGTCGGTTTCGCAATACCGGCTGCCGAGCAGAAACACCAACACGTCGTCCGGCAAATCCTGCACGGCGTGCTGCCCGGCCTGCGGCGTGACCGCCTCCTCCACGCCGCTGTCGCGCACCACGGCCGAGCTGGTGATCGTAATGCGGCCGCGCGGCGCCACGATCCGGCTGCACCAATTGCCGAACCCGTCGCGGTAGGCCGATACCGGCACGCGCGGCGTGGTCATCACCTGGTCGGCCACCACGATGTCATCCACCCTGGAGTGATGGATGTGCAGCATCAGCATCATCGGCGTCGGTTGCGGGCAATCATACACTAATTCGTAACCAACCTTGATATGCACCGGCGACCTCGTCAGAACGTTACAATGCGAACGAGCGCGCCAACCCCGCCGCTTCGCCTTGCACGCGCGCAGGGTAGAGCAATATGCCGCGTCACGCGAACCCGCCCAACCCTTGCTTGTGGGTCAGTTTAGGGCGGC
>CAJCIS010000083.1 GCA_903970435.1 Acidobacteriota bacterium
GGCGGATCGGCTGGCGCAGCCGGATGGGGTGTTCGCGCCGTTCCAGCGCGGAGGTCCGTTCGCGCTGGCTTATCCGCAATAAATTAAATGCGATCAGTGGTTTAGGAAGGAGGGTGTGGTTTTCTGAAGAAACCAACCAAAAGAGTTTTTCCCTGCGCCTGCACAATTGTTCGGGCTATGGAAGATGGGTCGGGGATTGCACCACGCGAAAAAGTCTTTGTTCAGAAAAGAACCGCTTTCTTAAATGACAGAGCCGTGACGGTCATCGTTGCTCATTTTGGCACGCGGCGGCCGCCGGGGGCCATTACGGGGCTTTCATCGGCGTGAAGCCAGTGTATGATCGGGGCCCTTGCACTTTCGTCCGGTAGGGATATGGGCGATAGTGGACACAATTCATGGCGGACGATCAGTAGTATGGGCAAGACGGACAACTGGCAGCGGCGCGGGCGGCGCGAGCGGGGTTTTGACGATTTCCCGCCCTTCCCGGAACCCACGACCCCTGCGCCTTCCTTTGCCAGGCGGCCCTCGGCGCCGGCAGCGGTTCCGGGCGGACCGGAAACGACGGCGGTGGTGAAGTGGTTCAATCCCGAGAAGGGGTTTGGCTTTGTTGAACTCGGCGAGGGTGCGGGCGACGTGTTTTTGCACGCCAGCGTGCTGGCGCGGCTTGGCGCCACGAGCGTCAATCCGGGCGCCACGCTGAAAGTTCGCGTGGGTCAGGGCCAGAAGGGTCCGCAGGTAACCGAGGTGCTCGAGGTGGACGAAAGTACCGCAAGCGCGGCACCGGCCGGCGGCCCGGGTGGCGCGCCGCGCGCGCCGCGGCCCGGCGGGTTCGACCGGGGCGACCGGCCGGATCGTGCTGGCGGCGGCGGCGGCTTTGGCGCGCCGCGGCGTGGATTCGATGCGCCGGTGGCGAGCGGGCCCGAGCAGCAGGGCACGGTGAAGTGGTACAATACCGCCAAGGGGTTCGGCTTCATTGCGCCGTCCGACGGGGGGAAGGATGTGTTCGTTCATGCGTCCGCGCTGCGGCGGGCGGGGCTGACCGAGTTGGCCGAAGGGCAGAAGGTGACGATGCAGGTGGCGCAGGGCCAGAAGGGTCCGGAAGCTGCTTCGATCCGCGTGAGTTGAGGTCAAGGGCGGCAACCTCAGGCCAGGCGCGTGCCGCAGCACCCTCACCTTCCCACCGCCTCGCGGCGGGCCCCTTCCTCTGCCGCGAAGAGCGGGCGAGGACGGCTTGTGAAAGTGAAACCAGAATGATGCGTTTTCGCCTCTCGCTCGTGCCGGCGTGCTGTGCGGCCATGCTGCTCGCGCTGCCGGCTTCCCACGCGGAGGCCAATCCCACCCGGATCGGCGCGGTGAGCACGACGTTCAAGCTGCTTGGGCGTAACGACCGCATCGTGGTGGACCGTTACGACGATCCGAAGGTGGACGGGGTTTCGTGCTACATGTCGCGGGCGGAGACCGGCGGCATCAAGGGCTCGCTGGGACTGGCGACCGATCCCAGCCGCTTTTCGATTGCGTGCCGCGCCACGGGCAAGGTGACCATCAAGGGCAAGCTGCCGGACAACGAAATCGTTTTTGGTGCGGCGGCGAATTGGCTTTTCAAGGAGATTCGGGTGTCGCGGATACCGGATAATGACAAGCATATGATTGTGTATCTGGTGTGGTCGACGCAGGCGCTGACGCCGGAGGGGTCGCCGTACAATAGTATCAGCGCGGTCAATGTCGATCCGCAGTGATGAACACAGATAAGAAAATATGCTTTTTGAGATCGAAGCACAGACGTCAGGATTGACGGCAGCCTGAATATAGCAAAAGTTTTTTGTTTCTTTTTTTCAAAAAAGAAATACTTCCTTACTTCAACGCGCGCGCCGCCAGCGCGTTTGCCTCGAACATGTCGGCCTTGTGCAGGGCGCCGGCGCGGTAGTATCCGTTGGCGCCGCCGAACGAAAAATCGTAGCAATAGCCGCCTTGCAGCAGGTCATAGACGAATTGGCCGCCGATGATGACGGCGGGGATGTCGGGCAGCAGGGTCATGGTGCCCTGGCCGAATTTCCATAGTTTGCCGTCTTCGTCCCAGGCTTCGGTATAAACCGCGAGCCAGGAATCCTCGTCGATGTAGAGACGGCGGCGGGGGGCGACGTGGTGCTGTCCTGGAGCCAGCGTACCTTCGACCACCCAGACGCGGTGCAATTCGTATCGCACCCTCTCCTGATTGGCGTGTTGGCTCCCCAGGATTTCACGTGGCGGGGCGCGATTGAGGCGATCGTTATTGTAGGGCACGTACATTTCGCGCTTGCCGAGCAATTTGAAATCGTACCGATCGGGGCCGCCGAAAAAGAGGTAGTAATCGTCGAGCGATTCGTAGCCGGAGGCGTCCGGGTCCGGTGTGTCGTAGGAGAGCGAGGGGGCTTTGCGGACGCGGTGCTCGCCGGGCAAATAGCGCCAGGCGATGTAGCGGTCGCGCGCGATGTCCAGCGGCTGCCAGGCGATGTAGGCTTGCCCGGCGCGGCCGGCGGGTGCGTCCTGCAAGCGGCGGGTTTTGAAATAATAGGCGCCGACATCGTCCGGCGTCGCGTGCGGATCGTAATACGGAAAATCGGTTATTTCGTGATAGGCGGCGCTGAGCTGGATGCTGCCGTCGCCGCTGGCGACATAGGTTTCCAGGTGGGCTTCGCGCGCGGCGCCCCAGAACGCCAGCAAGTGATTCCAGACGATTTCGGTGCCGTTGGCCGGAATGGGAAACGGAATGCCGCCGGCGGCGCCGGCGACGCCGTAGCGAATGCCTTCCGGCGCGGCATGGGCGCGGGTGGCATTGCGGCGAATGTTTTCGTAGACCCAGGCGGGGGCCACGGCGGTGCGGTGCGTGGGGAACACGCGCATCCGATAGTCGGCGAAACGGGCGAACAAGGCGGCAGCACCCTCGGGCAGCCGGTCGATATACTGGCGATAATTGGCGTGGTCGATGACGAGCACCGGCGTTTCGGTTCCGGCGGGATCGGCGGGCGTGACGGCACCTGTCCACGCCGGTATCGTGGCGGCCGCATTGCCGGCGCGCTCCGCCCCTACCGGGGTTAACCGCCCGCGCAGTGCCGCCGCGTCGGCGTCGCCGACCGCGGCGTGGACGGGCGACGCACATGATATTATGAGGGCAGGAAGCAGTTCTTTTTTGAAAAAAAGAACCAAAAAACTTTTATCTGTTGCGGGGCGCGCCGAACCTTCGCGCTGGGGCGGGCGGCGACGGCCAACAGATAAGAGTCTTTTGGTTCTTTTTTTCAAAAAAGAACGGCTTCCTTTGCGCGGATACCAGGCGTGGGTTTGCATCCCCTAGCAGCAACCGGCCGCCCTGCCCAGCGTCTGCTGCTGGCCGGCGCGCTGCTGCTGCTCGGGACGCGCGCCGGACAGGCAGACGATTTAGGGACGGTGGATGATTTCGATGTGCGGCTCGATACGTCAGTGCGCACGGATTTCGGATTGCGGCTCGACCCTCCGTCATCGCAGGTCGTTTCGAACATCAATGCAGACGACGGCGACCGGTCCCTGGCACCCGGCTTGATTTCCGCCCGTACCGACATGGGCACCGAATTGACCGCGCAGCGCGGCGATTTGGGGTTGGATATCTCCGCCGATGGCTGGTACGATCCGGTCTATTTCCAACCCACGGCGAACAATTCGCCAGCGACATTCAATGCGATATCGGTGCCTTACAACGCGTTTCCGGCGGCCACGCGGCGGTTGATGGGGCTGGACGGCGAGCTCGGCTACGCATTTGTGCAGGACAGCTTCACGCTGTTTGGCTTGCCCGTTTCGGTGCGCGCGGGACGGCAGACCCTGTTGTGGGGGGAAAGCCTCTATTTCGCCAATAACGGCATTGCGGCGGGGCAGGCGCCGGTGGATGTCATCAAGTCGCTGGGCGCGCCGTTGGCACAGGCGCGCGAGCTTTATTTGCCGGTGAGCCAGGTTTCGGCGCGGGTGGAATTGAGCGCCGGCCTGTCGCTGGAGGCTTACGATCAGCTGGAATGGCGGCGCGACCGGCTGCCGGCGGTGGACAGCTATTTCAGCACCAGCGATACGCTCGATGTCGGGGGCGAGACGGTTCTGTTGCCGCCGGGTGGCTGGCTTTATCGGACGGCGGACCAGGCGCCGCACGGCTTCGGCCAGTTCGGGTTCGCGCTGCGCAGCCAGTCCGACGTGATCGATCTCGGCCTGTATGCGCTGCAATACGATGCCAAGCTGCCGGTGCCGGTCTATGATGTTCCGCAATACACGTACCATCTGGTGTTCCCGCGCGACATCCGGATGCTTGGTGGCAGCTTCAGCAGCTTTGCCGGCAGCAGCAATATTGCCGGGGAGTTTTCGTATCGCCACGACATGCCGCTGCTGGCCGGGGGGGCGGCGTTCGCGGCGGGCGCCGCGGCCGGTGGCGGCGGTGTCTATGCGGGGCCGGAACAGCTGGCCGCGCCCGCCGCGCCGGCCGCAGCCCCCGGCGCTGGCCGTTACGCGACCGGTGATACCTGGCAGGCGCAGGCGTCGCTCGTGTCGCAACTGGCGCCGTCGCGCTGGTGGCAGGCGGCTTCGTGGCAGTGCGAGATTGCGGCGAACGATCTTATCGGCGTGGTGTCCGGCCGCGATGCCGTGCTGGCGGGCCGCACGCATTTCGCCGCCGCGGTGCGTACCGTGTTCACACCGCAATATTTTCAGGTTCTGCACGGGCTGGACGTGTCGTTGCCGATCGGCATCGGCTATACGCCGATCGGGCGGTCGAGCACGGATGCGGGCATGCATCAGGGTGGCGGAGACGTAACGATTTCGGTGACGGCCACCTACCGGCAGGTCTGGCAGAGCGCGATTGCATTTACCCATTTCATCGGCGGCGCCACGGCGCAGCCGTTGACCGACCGGGATTTCGTGTCCGTCTCCCTGGCGCGCACGTTTTGATGCGGCCGGCACGCGGCGGTCCGCGATATTGGCGAAAAAATCTGAGCTCACGCCATTGTGAATGGCAACCCGAATGGCTGACCTGCGTTGATGGCGCATGACGAATCGCCCGCTCATCGCCGCCAGCCTGGCCGTCGCCCTGTATGGGGCGTGGCCCTACGCGACCCTGCTGAAATTGCGGCAGGATCTGCAAAGGCACGACGTGCAGGCGTTGCAGGGCGATATCGACTGGAGCCAGGTGCGCGCGGGGTTGAAGGCGCAGATCCGCGACAGCCTGGAAGGGCGGCCGGCGCCGACCGCCGTCAGCGCGACGCGCGATGATCTGCCGCCGTTCGGGGCGGGTTTCGCGGCCAATATTGCCGGCAGCGCGGTGGATCATGAGGTGACACCCCAGCGGATGGCAGATGCGTTCGGCGCATTGACGCCGGTCGCGGGGGCGGCGACGCAACCGAGGTTGGAAGCGGCGCGGTTCAGCGGGTTGACCACGTTCGTGGTGAAGCTGCGGACGGCCTCCGAAGCGCCGACGGATGCGCCGGTGCGGCTCAAGCTGGCCCTGGTGCGGCATGGGTGGCGTTTGGGGTGGGAGGTGACCAATGTGTGGATGCCGCCGGCCCTTCTGGAGCAGAGCGAGACGCACGCCAGTTAGGGCCTGAAAAGCTGGAAAGCGGTTGCAGACGACAAAACTGTCGCGTCCGGCGTGGGAACCCGCATTCCGCTTCGCTCCATGACGGGCTAGGATGCTGTCTTCTTCAGCGCCGATAGGCTCAACATAACACCATGATCCTGCTGATCGACAATTACGACAGCTTTACCTTCAACCTGGTGCATTACCTGGGCGAGCTTGGCGCGGACTGCGACGTGCGGCGCAATGACAGCCTGACGGTCGCGCAGGCGATGGCGATGGCGCCGGAGGCGATCGTGCTGTCGCCGGGGCCGTGCACGCCGAATGAAGCGGGGATTTGCTGTGACCTGATCCGGGCCGCCGCGGGGCGCGTGCCGATCCTGGGCGTGTGCCTGGGACACCAGGCGATCGGGCAGGTGTTTGGCGGCGAGGTGGTGCGAGCGCCGGTGCCGATGCATGGCAAGGTCAGCCAGATCTATCATGCCGGGACCGATATATTCGCCGGCCTGCGCGCGCCGTTCGGCGCCACGCGGTATCACAGCCTGGTGGTGCGGGCGGCGACGTTGCCCGCGGTACTGGCCGCCACGGCGCACACGGATGACGGGCTGATCATGGGTCTGCGGCACACGATTTTGCCGGTGTACGGGGTGCAATTCCACCCCGAGAGCATCGCCAGCGAACATGGCCATGATTTGCTGCGCAATTTCCTGCGGCTGGCCGCGGCGGTGCGCGTGCCTGCCGAAGAAGCCGCCTAATCCTGGACCTCAAGCCGGTTCTGGCACGGGTTGCCGCGGGCGCCACGCTCGGCGCGGACGAGGCGGAGGCGGCGTTCGCCATGATCATGGACGGGACGGCGACGCCGGCGCAGGTCGGGTCATTGCTGACGGCGTTGCATGTGCGGGGCGAGACGCAGGCGGAGTTGCTGGGCGCGGTGCGGGCGCTGCGGGCGCGCATGGTGCCGGTGGCGGCGCCGGCGGGCACGATGGATGTGTGCGGCACCGGGGGTGACGGGCTGGGCACGTTGAATGTGTCGACGGCGGTCGCGTTCGTGGTGGCCGCGTGCGGGGTTCCGGTGGCCAAACACGGCAACCGGGCGATCAGCAGCCGCGCCGGGGGGGCCGATGTGCTGGCGGCGCTCGGGGTGGACATCCCGGCGGCGCGCGCGGCGGAGACGTTGGCGCGGGTTGGGCTTACGTTTCTGTTCGCACCGAACCACCACACGGCGTTGCGTCATGTGGCGGCGACGCGGGCGGAGTTGGGGTTTCGCACCTTGTTCAATCTGGTGGGGCCGGCCGCCAATCCGGCCGGGGTGCGGCGCCAGGTGGTGGGGGTTTTCGCGCCCGAATGGCTGGTGCCGATGGCCGAGACCCTCGGGGCGCTCGGTGCGGCGCATGTTTGGGTGGTGCATGGGGACGGGCTGGATGAGTTGACGCTGGCGGGCGAGACTCAAGTGGCGGCGTGGCGGGATGGATCGGTGCGGCGCTTTGTCGTGACGCCGGAGCAGGCGGAGCTGGGCCCGGCACCGGTTTCCGCCATTCTCGGCGGCGCGGCAGCGGCGAACGCGGAGGCGTTGCTGGCGCTGCTGCGGGGCGCGCGGGGGGCGTACCACGACACCGTTGTGCTCAATGCAGCCGCTTGCCTGGTGGTCGCCGATCGTGCCGCTGATCTGGCCGCGGGTGCGGCGTTGGCGCGCGGGGCTCTTGCCGACGGGGCGGCGCTTGCCAAGCTAGAAGCGCTGCAACAAACCGGCCCGCGATGAACGACGCCCACGCCAGCGATGTCCTCACCCGCATCTGTGCCGATACGCGGGCGGAGACGTCGCGCCGCAAGGCGGCGACCCCGTTATCGGCGCTGAAGGCGTCGATCGGGCGGCGGCCGGCGCCGACGCGCGGATTCGCCAGGGCGCTGAAAGACGCCAGCATGGCCGGGCGTTGCGGCCTGATCGCAGAATTCAAGCGCAGTTCGCCGAGCGGCGGGGCGATCCGGCAGGGCGCCGACCCGGCCGCCGTCGCGCGCGCGTTCGAGGCGGGCGGCGCGACGTGCCTGTCGGTGCTCACCGATGCGCCGTATTTCGGCGGGTCGCTGGCTGATTTGCAGGCGGTGCGGGCGGCGGTGAAATTGCCGGTGTTGCGTAAGGATTTCGTGCTCGATCCGTGGCAGGTTTACGAAAGCCGCGCGGCCGGGGCCGACGCGATCCTGCTGATCATGGCGGCGCTGGACGACCAGACGGCGCTGGAGCTGGAGGAGCTGGCGCACACGCTGGATATGGATGTGCTGGTGGAGGTGCATGACCGGGCCGAGCTCGACCGGGCGCTGGGTTTGCGCACCGGCCTGATCGGCATCAACAACCGGAACCTGCGCACGCTGCGGACGGATTTGCAGACGACCTTGGAGCTGGGGCCGCATGTGCCGCCGCACCGGATTCTGGTGACCGAAAGCGGCATTCGTTCGTATGCCGATTTGAAGAGGCTGGGCGCGGTGGGTGCCAACTGTGCATTGGTGGGCGAAAGCCTGTTGCGGGAGCCGGACATTGCCGCGGCCACGCGCGCGCTACTGGGTTGCGCGGCGTGACCCGCGTTGTGACCCGGGGCGTGACCCGGGGCGTGGCGTTGACGCATTTCGATGCGGCGGGGCACGCCGCCATGGTGGATGTGTCGGGCAAGGCGGTTTCGGCCCGGACGGCGACGGCGCGGGCGCATGTTGCCATGCGGCCGGAGACGCTGGCGGCGATCAGCGGCGGCACGGCGAAGAAGGGCGACGTGCTGGGGGTGGCGCGTTTGGCCGGCATTATGGCGGCGAAACGGACGGCGGATTTGATTCCGCTGTGTCATCCGCTGCCGATCGATGCGGTGTCGGTGGAATTGGCGGCGGCCGAAGGCGGGATAGAGATTGCGGCGACGGTGCGCACGACGGGCCGGACGGGCGTGGAGATGGAAGCGCTGATGGCGGCGAGCGTGGCGGCGTTGACGGTTTATGATATGTGCAAGTCGATGGACCGCTCGATGCGGGTGGAGAATTTGCGGGTGGTGCATAAGGATGGCGGGAAATCGGGGGCGTTCAAGCAAGAATAGAAGAAGAGTAAAAGTTTTTTGGTTCTTTTTTTCAAAAAAGAACGACTTCCTTTCTCAGGCGGGCAACAATGATTAGCGTCGAAGAGGCCCGCGCCCGCATCCTCGCACCGCTGAGACCTCTGGCTGCCGAAATCGTTCCGATTACCGAGGCGTGGGACCGTGTTCTGGCGGCGCCCGTGGTGGCGCGGCTGACACAGCCGCCGGCCGATGTTTCGGCCATGGATGGATACGCCGTGCGCGCGGCCGATGCGGTGGTGGGCGCGGTGCTGCGGCAGATCGGGGAAGCGCCGGCGGGGCATCCGTTCGCGGGGATGGTCGGCGCGGGGGAGACGGTGCGGCTCTTCACCGGCAGCTTTGTTCCCGCCGGCGCCGACGCCGTGCTGTTGCAGGAGGATGCGGCGGCCGACGGGGACCGGATTGGCGTCAACGCCGCCGTTCCGCTGGCGCGGCATGTGCGGCCGCGCGGCCAGGATTTCGCGGCAGGCGATACCGTGCTGGCGCCGGGGCAGCGTCTGACGGCGCGGCAGATCGGCCTGGCGGCGGCGGCCAATCACGCCTGGCTGGCGGTGCATCGGCGCCCGAACGTGGCGATCCTGGCGACGGGGGACGAGATATTCTTGCCTGGCGACCCCATTCCGGCCGGCGGGATCGTCAGTTCCAATAGCCACATGCTGGCGGCGCTGGTGCGGGCGGCCGGGGGGCTGCCGGTTATTCTGCCTGTGGCGCGCGATACGCCGGAGGCGATTGCCGACGTCGCGGGGACGGCGCTTGGCGCCGATCTGCTGGTGACGACCGGGGGCGCCAGCGTGGGCACGCACGATGTGGTGCAGGCGGGTCTTGCCAGGCACGGGTTTGCGCTGGATTTCTGGAAAATTGCCATGCGGCCCGGCAAGCCGATGATTTTCGGGCGGATTGGCGCCTTGCCGGTGCTGGGCCTGCCGGGAAACCCGGTATCCGCGGCGGTGTGCGCCGTGCTTTTTCTGGTGCCGGCGCTGCGCCGTTTGCAGGGGCTGACGGGGGATGCGCCGGAAGCGGTGCGGGCGGTGGCGGGGGCCGCGATTCGCGCCAACGACCATCGCGCCGACCATCTCCGCGCCGCGCTGGGCCGGGACGATTCGGGGCGGCTGGTGGCAACTCCCTACCAAAAACAGGATTCCGCCATGCTCTCCTTGCTGAGCCAGGCGGAGTGCCTGGTGCTGCGCGCACCCCACGCGGCGGCGGTGCGGGCCGGTGAGGGTTTGCAAATCATCGTGTTGGGTTCTGAAGGAATTTAGAGACGCGGCGGGGTGGCGGGCTGGCCGGGCGGCAGGATCGTTACGCGGGCCCGGCAGCGCATTCGCAGCTTTACATGACGGTGTTGACGGGCTCGGGAGAATAAACCTAGAACATTGGGCAGGTTTCTGGTTTGTTCGCCCGAGGATTGGCGCAGGAGCGGCCCGCATGTTGACCCGCAAGCAGTATGAACTGCTGACTTTCATCGATCGGCGCCTGAAGGAGAGCGGTGTCTCTCCCAGTTTTGAGGAAATGAAGGACGCGCTCGACCTGCGCTCCAAGTCGGGCATTCACCGGCTTATTTCCGCGCTGGAAGAACGCGGTTTTCTGCGCCGGCATCACCACCGCGCCCGCGCGCTCGAGGTGACGCGGCTGCCGGAGAACCTCGCGCCGCCGCCGCCGCGTGGCGAGCAGCCGGGCTTTACGCCGCACGTCATACGCGGCGATTTTTCCCGCAATCTGCCCGGCGCCCGCGCCGCGAACGATGCGCAAGCCGTGCAATTGCCGCTATACGGCCGCATTGCCGCCGGCCTGCCGATCGAGGCGGTGCGGGAGGACGCGCAGCATATCGAAGTGCCGGTGACCTTGCTGGGCAATGGCGATCATTTCGCGCTCGAAGTGGCGGGCGATTCGATGATCGATGCGGGGATACTCGATGGCGACACGGTGATTATTCGCAAGTCGGACACCGCGGAAACCGGGCAGATCATCGTGGCGCTGGTGGACGATACCGAAGTGACGCTAAAGCGCCTGCGGCGGCGTGGCAACTCGGTGGCGCTGGAGCCGGCCAATCCACGGCATGAAACGCGGCTGTTTCCGCCGAACCGCGTCAAGGTCCAAGGCCGCCTGGTGGCGCTGCTGCGGCGGTATTGAGCGGGGTTAGGAAGGAAGTAAGGCCAGGGGGCTCTGCCCCCTGGACCCCCGTCGTGCGTAGCACGCTTTCGCGTGACGGGGCCTCGAGGCCCC
>CAJCIS010000084.1 GCA_903970435.1 Acidobacteriota bacterium
GGCGGCCACAGCGGCGACTACCCCGGCGCCAAGGGCGGTGATGGCGGCATCGGCGTCACGCTGGCGGAAGGCGCGCAACTGACCAACATTGGTATTATCGAAGGCGGATTGAACGGCTACAGCTATCACTATGGCGAACGCGGGGGCATCGGGGTCGAAATCAATGGCGGCTCTGTCGTCAACGGCGGCACGATCAGCGGCGGCAACGGCCTCGAGCAACACCCCGACGCATATCGATATGATTACAATGGCGCCGATGGCGGCGCCGGCGTGTATGTCACCGCGGGCCAGTTGACCAATAATGGCGTAATTTCCGGCGGTGCCGGTGGTTACGCCATTGGCGGTTACGTCGATAGCGGGGGCGCCGGGGTCATTCTGACCGGTGGCGCACTGATCAACAATGGAACGATCACCAGCGGGCGTGGCGGGTACGCCTTTGGCGGCTTCGTCGCGGGTAACGCGGGCCAGGCAGTCCTCGCATCCGGCGCCACGGTGACCAACACCGGCGCGATCATCGGCAGCTATGGCACCTACGCCGAGCAAGGCGGCAATGCCGGTTCCGGCGTCACCATGACCTTGGGTGCACTCATCAACAGCGGCAGGATTGCCGGCGGCGATGGCACCAACACCCCGGAAGGGCATGGCGGCAATGGGGGTTTCGGCGCCGACATCAAAGACGGCACACTGACCAACAGCGGCACGATAACGGGCGGCAACGGCGGTTTCGGTCAGGCTCCGCAGTACGACGGATTTGGTGGCGCAGGCGTCATTCTCGATGGCGGCACGCTAATCACCAGCGGAACGATCAGCGGCGGCACCGGTGCCTATAACGACCACATCGCCGTCAGCGCGGTTTATGGCGCCAACACCGTCATTCTGGAACCCGGTGCAGTTTTCAACGGCTACGTGTTTGCAGGTGGTGACAGCGTGCTGGACCTCGCCGGCACGACGGCCGCTACCTTGACCGGCCTTGGCACCCAATTGCGCGGGTTTACGGCGCTCAATGAAGATGCGGGTTCCACCTGGACACTGAACGGCGCGAGCACGATCGACGGCAACATGGCGGTTTCCGGAACCCTGTCGCTGGCCGGCGGCGTGCTCACCGCGGAAACCGTAACATTGGCCACCGGCGCCCTGCTCGGCGGGAGCGGCACGATCAGCGGCACCCTCACCGTCGCCGGCAATGCCGGCGCGTCCGGAACGACCCTCGAACTGGACGGACCCGTGCTCGGCGCCGGGACCCTCACCATCGACGGCGGCACCACGCTGCAAGCCGACAGCAATTTGAGCGCGGCCGGCCTGGCCTTCGCCGCCGGCAGCGAAACATTGGCGCTCGTCGAACCGGCCGACGTCACCAGCATCCTCTCGGGATTTGGCGCCGGCGACACGATCGACCTCAGGAACATCACCGCAACGTCGCTCAAATTCCTCGGCGACACCCTCACCGTCAAGGACGGCACCGCCATCATCGCCACATTGACGTTTCAGGGCAGCTACAAGACCGCCGATTTCGCGCTGCACCCGGACGGCCATAACGGCACCGACATCCTCTACAAATCCGGCGCCGCGGGGCCGCACGAATACGCATGGTTCGTTCCGCACGCTTTTGACGACGCGGTTTGGCACTTCATGGATTATGGCATGATGGAGCGTTAGAGAAGGCTGAGGAAGCAGTTCTTTTTTGAAAAAAAGAACCAAAAAACTTTTGCTTTTTGGCGGTGCCGCGAGGGGGCTGTATCGCTATCGAACAAAAGTTTTTTTTCAAAAAAGAAATACTTCCTTCCTTATCCGATATGTCCGTGCCAGGAGATCCAGGTATGCCGAGCCACCACGCGCCGCCCACCAGGTCCGGCTACACAATCACCAGCGGCACGATGGTGAACTCGCAGAAGTACGGTCTGGATATTTCCGGTAACGATGCGGCCGTTACGGTGTTCAGCGCCGGCACGATTTCCGGACCGAGCGGCATCGGCTTCAAGAACGCCGGCGCCTATCTGCTGAATGGCGGCACCATCGAAGGCACCTCCAAATGCGGCGCCGACCTCAGCCTGGGCGGCACGCTGGTCAACGAAGCCGGCGGCATCATCACCGGCGCAGTGTGGGGCGCGTTTCTCGGCGCCGCGGGGGAGGTGACAAACCAGGCCGGCGGCCGCATCGCAGGCGGCAATGCCAGGAATGGCAGTGGCCATGCCGGCGGCGGCGGCATCTACCTCGACGGCGGCACGCTGATCAACGCCGGAGTCATCACAGGTGGCGCCGGCGGTATTGGCGGCGGCACTGCCACCGGCGGCATCGGCGGCGTGGGCGTCGATCTCGCCGCGGGGGGCACGATCACCAATGGCGGCGCCATACGCGGCGGTGTCGGCGGTGCCGGCGGCTACCTAAGCGGCGTCGGCGGCGCGGGCGGCAGCGGCGGCATCGGTATCATTCTGGCGCCCGGCGGCAACCTTACCAATAACGCAACGATCACCGGCGGCCGCGGCGGCGGCGGCGCATGCCAGGCCGATGGGGGCGCCGGCGGCACGGGCGTGCTCCTGTCCTCCGGTGACACATTGACCAACAATGGAACGATCGCCGGTGGCGCGGGCGGCCACAGCGGCGACTACCTCGGCACCACAGGCGGCACCGGCGGCACCGGTATCTATCTCGCCTCCGGCGCACAAGCAAACAACTTGGGCGCCATACAAGGTGGTTATGGCGGATATGGCTACCAATTCGGCGGGCGCGGTGGCACCGGCGCCTACGTGAAAGCCGGCACGCTGACCAGCAGCGGTACAATCGCGGGCGGGGCAGGATTTAACAGTCAGATCTATCTGTCCGCCGGCAATGGCGGCACCGGCGTCTACCTCAATGGCGGCCAGGTCACAAATACTGGCCGGATCGAAGGTGGCACAGGCGGCAACATAGAGACTTATTTTAGCTATCGTTATTACATCGGCTGCGCTGGCGGGAATGGCGGCAATGGCGTCAATGTCGAGGGTGGCGGCCTGCTTGGCAACACTGGCTTCATTTCGGGCGGCCGTGCCGGAGGCAGCGGGAACCAGCTCGGCGCCAACGGCGGAGTTGGTGGCGTTGGGGTTGATATCGGATCCCGCAGCCAGTTGGATAACACCGGCATCATTGAAGGCGGCTTCGGCGGCATGTGCGTACGGGGCCAAGGCGCCGACGCGGGGGCCGGAGGTGCCGGTGTCGATGTGGCATCCGGCGCCACGGTGACGAACGGCGCCGGCGGCACCATCGCCGGTGGTTTCGGGGGCAACGCTTACGGCCCCGCGTTTACCGATGGCGGTAATGGTGGTGTTGGCGTCGATCTTGGATCGAGTTCGTTGCTTTCCAACCTCGGCGATATTTATGGCGGTGCGGGCGGTGTATCGGTGAACGAAATCGCGGGCGCAGGCGGCGCAGGGATTTATCTCGCGCCCACTTCTACCCTCATAAATCATAGCACCGTCGTTGGCGGAGTGGGCGGTGGTTCTGGCTCCCTGATAGGGCAAGGCGGATCCGGCGGGGATGGGGGCTCCGGTGCCGCCGGTGTCGACATCCAAGCCGGCGCCGCCCTGGTCAACGACGGTTCCATCCGAGGCGGCGGCGGCGGGAGCGCCGCATACGACGCGGGCGGGTCCGGTGGCGCGGGCGCGGTCGTGTCGAACGGAACCCTGACCAACCACGGAACAATCACCGGCGGCCAAAGCGGCTACGTTCAAGGGTCCGATACCAATGGGTTTGCCGGCTCCGGTGGCGATGGCGTCGTGGCGTCCGGTTCGTTCTATAATTCCGGAACCATCATCGGGGGCGCGGGCGCGTTCGCGGTATTCAACGGCGGTGGCCCTGGCGGCGCAGGGGTTGTCCTTGCGAGCGCAATCGGCACTGCGACCGGCACGATCATCGGCGGCGCCGGCGGATACGGCTTCGCGTTCCTGGGGGCCGATGGCGGAGCCGGCGGATACGGCCTCGACCTGATCAACAGCACGCTATCCACATCCGCGTCGATATCCGGCGGGGTCGGCGGCGGAGAGGGCAGCGGCAATGGCTACGGGCACGGCGGTCTCGGCGGTCTCGGCGTCAGCCTGAGCGGCGCGTACCTGACCAACCATGGCGTGATTTCCGGTGGTGCCGGCGGCGCCAGTTCGGTTGTCGCCGGGGGCGCCGGCGGCGACGGCGTCGACATGGCCGGCACGCTCAGCAACTTCGGCACGATCGTCGGCGGCAGCGGCGGGTCCGGTGCAACAACCGGCGGCAACGGCGGCAACGGCGTCGACCTCAACGGCGGCACGTTGACAAATGACGGAACCATCAGCTTCGGTGCAGGCGGCAGCGGAAAGGCTGGCAATGGCACCGCAGGCGCCGCCGTGCAATTCGGCGCCGCCGCAGCAACACTCATCCTCGATGCAGGTGCAACATTCAACGGCCTCGTCGCGGCCAACGCCGGCGTCAACGACGTGCTCGAACTCGCCGGCGCCACGCCCGGCACGCTCACCGGCCTGGGCACGGAATTCACCGGCTTCACCACACTCACCGAAGATGCAGGCTCCACCTGGACCTTGAACGGCGCCGGCACGATTGGCGGAACCGTTGCGGTTTCCGGAACCCTGCAACTGGCCGGCGGCGAGCTCACCGCAACAACATTTGCCATCGACGCCGGCGGCGTGCTGACCGGATCAGGCACCATCACCGGCACCACAACCATCTCCGGCAACGTCGCCGCGGCCGGCGCCACGCTCGAGCTGAACGGACCCGTGCTCGGCGCCGGAACCCTCACCATCGACGGCGGCACCACGCTCCAGGCCGACACCGCCGTCAGCGCCGCCTCCCTCGCATTCGCCCCCGGCAGCGAAACATTGGCGCTCGTCAAACCCGCCGAAATAACCAGCGTGCTATCCGGTTTTGGCCCCGGCGACACGATCGACCTCAGGAACATCACCGCAACGACACTCAAATTTCTCGGCGACACCCTCACCGTCAAGGACGGCAAGTCAATCATCGCCACCTTGACGTTCCAAGGCGCCTACAACACGGGCGATTTCGCGTTGCAGTCCGACGGCAACGACGGCACCGACATCATCTACGCCGGCAACACACCCCCGCCCGACCTCGTGCCACACGCCTTGACGCCGCACGACCCTGCGCGCGCGCCGTTCGCCGCCGCCGGCGCGTGGCATTTCATGCAATTCGAGGCTTGGGAAATGATGCACCATTGGGTCATTTGATCCATCCCGACCGGTGACAGGAAAAGGAAGTATTTCTTTTTTGAAAAAAAGAAACAAAAAACTTTTATCAATGGCACATGCGTTCCAATTCGAATTGGGCCGCGTAGGCCAATGAGTAAAAGTTTTTTGGTTCTTTTTTTCAAAAAAGAACTGCTTCCTTCATGATTTCCTTCCGTTACAGCAATGATTCAACTTTGTCGAACTGCTGATGCCATGCCACGATGGATATGATTCTTACGAAGAGCGGAATTCCCGCTTCAGTTACAGTCACCTTTGTTTTCCCGCCCGACTGAGTGAACGCGGTGGTCACTAGAATTTCGTCCGGCCAATGGCCGGGGACCGGTACTTTCGCGCCCGGAATCGCTCTGCCGGTCGCATCGGAAAACGACATGGTGGACACAAGTCTGATATTCGGAACCACCTCCTTGTAAACGCCCGTGTTCCAGGACATTTCCCCGGTCGGCGACTCCATCGACCAGAGATAGGTACCGCCGACGCGCGCGTCGTTCCTGATAACTGGCGCCGTATAACCCTTGGGGCCCCACCATTTCTTGATGGTGGCAGGATCATTCCAGACTTGCCACAATCTATCGGGCGACGCGTTGAAGGTCCGCTCGTAGGAACCGGTCGTATTGACCCTCAGGGCAACAAAGGTGAGTACCGCCAGGGCTAATACAGTGCCGGCCGACATCTTGTAGATCGTCCTGAATCTCATGGCGTCCCCCTCCTGAATCCCACCCGCGAGCCCAAGAGTAATATCGTAATGGCAAAGGCTTGGAAAGCAGTTCTTTTCTGAAGAAAAGAACCAAAAGACTTTTGCTCTTGCGCCGGCAGGGAGGTCGAAGCCACGGCCAACAGGTTTGGAATTGCATCAAGAACAAAAGTCTTTTGGTTCTTTTCTTCAGAAAAGAACTGCTTCTAAACTTGCCTACCCCGCATGCAAAGTCCTCACCGCCGCCCCCCGCTCGAACAACCGCAGCAGCACCCGCACCGCCTCCCCCCGAAGCGACTCCAATTTCGGATCCTTCTGCAACAAAACCGCCGCATCCTTGCTCGCCATGTGCAACAGACCCTCATGCTCCACCGGGTCCGCCAGCCGCCATCCCGGCTGCCCGCTCTGCCGCTTGCCCAACATGTCGCCGCCGCCGCGAATGCGAAAATCCTCATCGGCGATGGCAAACCCATCGTCCGTATCGCGTAACAACACCAGCCGCCGCCGCGCCGTTTCGCTCAGCCCGTCATCATGCAGCAATAAGCAAAAACTCGCGGCAGCCCCCCGCCCCACGCGCCCGCGCAGCTGGTGCAATTGCGCCAGCCCAAACCGGTCCGCGTGGTCCACCACCATCACGCTCGCCTCCGGCACGTCCACGCCCACTTCGATCACCGTGGTCGCCACCAGCAACTGCGTCTCGCCGCGCGCGAACGCCGCCAGCGACGCCTCCCGCACCGCGCTGTCCTGCTGCCCATGCGCAATGCCCACCCGATTGCCGAACCGCCGCCGCAACGTTACGTAACGGTCTTCCGCCGCCGCCACATCCAGCACCTCGCTTTCGCTTACCATCGGGCACACCCAGAAAATCCGCTCCCCCCGATCGAGCGCCCGCGCCATCGCCTCCACCACCTCCCCGATCTGCGACAACGAATGCAACGTCGTTTTGATCGGCGTCCGCCCCGCCGGCTTTTCCAGCAGCCGCGACACCGCCATCTCCCCCCACTGCGTCAGCAACAAGGTGCGCGGAATGGGTGTCGCCGTCATCACCAGCACATCGGCCGCCGCCCCCTTGCCGCCCATCGACAATCTCTGATCGACCCCGAACCGATGCTGTTCGTCGATCACCGCCAGCCCGAGATCCTTGTAGGTCACCCCTTCCTGAAACAGCGCGTGCGTACCCACAACGATACCCACCCGCCCCGCCGCCAGCCCCAGCAGCACGCTGCGCCGCGCCGCCCCCTTCACCGCCCCCACCAGCAGCGCCACCGGCACCGGACATATCGCCTCCAATGTCCGGTAATGCTGCCGCGCCAGCGTTTCGGTCGGCGCCATCAGCGCCGCCTGCGCCCCGCTCTCCACCGCCCGCAGCATGGCCATCGCCGCCACCAGCGTCTTGCCCGACCCCACATCCCCCTGCAGCAGCCGCAACATGCGCCCCGGCCCCGCCATGTCCGCATCGATTTCCGCCAGCGCCCCCACCTGCGACCGCGTCAATTCGTGCCCGAACCGACGCAGCGCCTCGGCCCGCAAAACGCCTGTCCCGGTCAGCGATCGTCCCGGCCGTTTCTTTTCCCGATGGCGCACCCACGCCATCGCCACCTGGTGCGCCAGCAACTCGTCGTACGCCAGCCGCGCCCGATGTTTCGGCGCCGGATAATCCACCGGCGTGTGCAAGGCCCGCAGCGCCTCCGCAAAGCCCGGCCATTGCTCCCGCCGCATCAATGCCGGATCATGCCACTCCGGCAACGACGGGATAAGCGCCAGCGCCTGCACCATCGCCGCGCGGATCTGGCTCGGAAACAACCCCGCCGTCAGCGGCCACACCGGCTCCAGCGCGGGTATCCGCTCCGGCTGCCCGGCCGGCACAATATGATCCGGATGCGGAATAGTAAGCCGATCGCCGAAACTCTCCAACTTCCCCGAAACGAGCAATTTCGTTCCCGGCACGAGCGCCTGCGCCCGCTGCGGCTTGAAAAACACCAGTTCGGCAAACCCGGTGCCATCCGTCACCACCACGCGCCAGGGCTGCTTTTCCCGCGCCGGCGCCTCGTGCCGCACCACCTCCACTGCCAGGGTCGCCACCTGCCCGCGCACCGCCCCGCGAATGGTCGGCCGCGCCCGCCGATCGACAAAACTCTCCGGCACGTGGAACAGCAGGTCCAGCACCCGCGTCCCCCCCGTCACCCGCGCCAGCAGCGCGCCCACCGCGGCGCCGACGCCGCGAAGATCGGTCATGGGCGACATCAGGGGGGTGATGTCCGGAGTCAAAAGAAACAGGAAGCCGTTCTTTTTTGAAAAAAAGAACCCAAAAACTTTTGCTCTCTGACGCGGACACCAGAGAGCAAAAGTTTTTTGTTTCTTTTTTTCAAAAAAGAAATACTTCCTTCCTTCACCCACGTGCCGGCGCGGGGTGGCATCCCGCACCCCCTCGCTATATGTCACCCGCACCATGGACGAAACACCCTCACCGGCGGTGCACGATCCGCGCCGCCGCCGCCTGCTATTTCGCGCCAATCACCGCGGCACCCGCGAGAACGACATCCTGCTCGGCGGCTACGTCACCGCGCGCATCGCCACCTTCTCCGAACCCGACCTCGCCGCCCTGGAAGCCATCCTCGACCTGCCCGACCCCGTCCTCGCCGACTGGCTCACCGGCCGCGCCCCCATCCCCGACAACAACCCCATGCTCCGCGCCATCCGCGAAGCCGCCCTAGGCTGAACCCGCACCCCATGCCCACCATCTACGGCGCCCCCGAGGGCTACGACGCCCTCCTCCTCCTCCGCCGCACCACCGAGCACCCCGGCCCCCTGCTGCACATCGCCCGCGACCACGCGCGCCTCACGCGCCTCGCCGACCTGCTCGCCCTCTTCGCCCCCACTCTGGAAATCCTGATATTCCCCGCCTGGGACTGCCTGCCCTACGACCGCGTCTCCCCCAGCGCCGCCACCGTGTCCGAGCGCATCGCGACCCTCACCCGCCTGCTGGAGCCCGCCGCCGGCCCCCGCCTGGTGCTCACCACCGTGAACGCCGCCGTCCAGCGCGTGCCGCCCGCCAGCGTCTTCGCCAACAAATCCCTCGCCGTCCGCACCGGCGGCACCATCGCGCCGGAAAAACTCGCCGCCTTCCTCCAATCCAACGGCTACGGCCGCACCGACACCGTCATGGAGCCTGGCGAATTCGCCATCCGCGGCGGCATTTTCGACGTCTTCCCCAGCGGCGAACCCGACCCCCTGCGCCTGGATTTCTTCGGCGACACCGTCGAATCGATCCGCCGCTTCGACGCCGCCACCCAGCGCAGCGTCGAGGACGTCGCCGCCTTCTCCCTCCGCCCCGTCAGCGAAACCCCGCTGGACCGCGAAACCATCGCCCGCTTCCGCACCGCCTGGCGCGATATGTTCGGCCAGGCCGCCGCCGCCGACCCGATCTACCACGCCGTCTCCGAGGGCCGCCGCATGCCCGGCATGGAGCATTTCTCCGCCCTGTTTCACCCAAAGATGTCCACCCTGCTGGACTACCTCCCGAACGCCTCGATCAGCCTCGACCACCAGGCCGACGAAGTTCTCGCCGGCCGCCTCGACATGATCGCCGACCACTACGAAGCCCGCCGCGCCCCCCCGCGCGACGGCGAACTTCCCTACCGCCCCGTCCCCCCCGGGCGCACCTACCTCGATCGCACCGAATGGGATGCGATGCTGGCCGCGCACCCCACCCTCATCCTCTCCCCCTTCGGCAAGTCCGACGGCGCGGAAGGCATCGACGCCGGCGGCCGTCCCGGCCCCATCTTCACCCAATCCACCGCGGCGAACGCCCAAACCCCCGCCACCCAGCTCGAAGCGCAATTAAAAACCTGGTCCGAGCACCAGCGCCGCACCATCCTGGCCGCCTGGTCCCGTGGCTCCCGCGAGCGCCTCGCCCACCTTCTGCGCGAACACGGCTTCAAAATCGCCTTCTGCGACGACTGGCAAACCGCCCGCAAAACCCCCCGCGGCACCGTCGCCCTCATCACCCTCCCCATCGAGCGCGGCTTTCTCGCCGAGGATTTCGCCCTCATCGGCGAACAGGATTTCCTCGGCGAACGCATCTCCCGCCCCGCCCGCCGCCGCAAGCGCGCCGACCAGTTCATTGCCGAAGCCACCGAAATCGCCGAAGGCGACCTCGTCGTCCACCAGGATTACGGCATCGGCCGCTATGACGGCCTGGAGACCGTCACCGCCGGCAACGCCCCGCACGACTGCCTCCGCCTGATCTACGACGGCTCGGAAAAACTCTTCCTCCCGGTCGAAAACATCGAACTCCTCTCCCGCTTCGGCAGCGACGCCCACGGCATCGCGCTGGACCGGCTCGGCGGCTCCAGCTGGCAGAACCGCAAAGCCCGCGCCAAGCAGCGCATCCGCGACATCGCCGGCGAACTCATCCGCATCGCCGCCGAACGCCGCCTGCACGACGCCGCCATCGTCGCCCCCCCCGAAGCCACCTGGGACGAGTTCTGTGCCCGCTTCCCCTTCGCCGAAACCGACGACCAGATCCGCGCCATTTCCGACGTCCTCGAAGATCTCGCCAGCGGCAAACCGATGGACCGCCTCATTTGCGGCGATGTCGGCTTCGGCAAAACCGAAATCGCCCTGCGCGCCGCCTTCGTCGTTGCCATGTCCGGCGCCCAGGTCGCGGTCATCGTGCCGACCACCCTTCTGGCGCGACAACATTACCGAACCTTTACGGCGCGCTTCGCGGGCCTGGGCGTCAACATCGTCCAACTCAGCCGCATGGTGAACGCCCGCGACACCGCCGAAGCCAAACGCGCCCTGGCCGAAGGCCACGCCCAGATCGTCATCGGCACCCACGCTTTGCTCGCCAAGAACATCGCCTTCGCCGACCTCGGCCTGCTCATTGTCGACGAGGAACAACATTTCGGCGTGTCCCACAAGGAAAAACTGAAAGCCCTGAAAGCCGACATCCACGTCCTCACGCTCACCGCCACCCCCATCCCGCGCACCCTGCAACTGGCGCTGACCGGCGTGCGCGAAATGAGCATCATCGCCACCCCCCCGGTCGACCGCCTCGCCGTGCGCACCTTCATCATGCCGTTCGACCACGTCGTCATCCACGAAGCCCTGCAACGCGAACGTTTCCGCGGCGGACAGATCTTCTGCGTCGTCCCGCGTATCGAGGACATGGACCGCATGGCCGAACGCCTGCGCGAAATCGTCCCCGACGCCCGCCTCATCCAGGCCCACGGCCGCCTCTCGCCCACCGAACTCGAACGCGTCATGACCGAATTCGGCGACGGCAAATACGACATCCTGCTGTCCACCAACATCGTCGAGAGCGGCCTCGACATGCCCGCGGTCAACACCTTGCTCATCCACCGCGCCGACATGTTCGGCCTGGGCCAGCTCTACCAGCTTCGCGGACGCGTCGGCCGCGGCAAGCAGCGCGGCTACGCCTATCTCACCTGGCCGCCGGCCCACAAACTCAGTGCGGCCGCGGAAAAACGCCTCAACGTCATGCAAACCCTCGACACGCTCGGCGCCGGCTTCACGCTGGCCAGCCACGACCTCGACATCCGCGGCGCCGGCAACCTGCTAGGCGACGAACAATCCGGCCACATCCGCGAAGTCGGCATCGAACTTTATCAACAGATGCTCGAAGACGCCGTCGCCGACCTGCGCGCCGCCAAAGGCCGCCGCCGCACCGAATCCCGCGACTGGACCCCCAACATAAATCTGGGCCTGCCCGTCCTGATCCCCGAAACCTACGTCCGCGACCTCCCCGTCCGCCTCGGACTCTACCGCCGCATCGGCGCGCTGGAGTCGGATGCCGAAGGCGAAGCCATGGCCGCCGAACTCGTCGACCGTTTCGGCTCCCCGCCCCCCGAAGTCGAAAACCTGTTACAGGTCGTAAGCCTGAAACGAGCCTGCCGCGCCGCCAACGTCGAAAAACTGGAAGCCGGCCCCAAAGGCATGACCTTCGCCTTCCGCGCCAACAATTTCGCCAACCCCGCCGGCCTGGCGGCATGGTTGGGGACCACCAAAGGCCGCATCCGCCTGCGCCCCGACCACAAACTCGCTTTGGTCGCCGATCTCAACGTCCCCGAACGCGTCCGCCAAGCCCGAGAAATCCTAACCAACCTGACCCGCATAACCAGCCAGGCAAAAGCAGCGTAAGAAAGGCGAGGCCTCCGCCCCTCGACCCCGCCGGGGACAAGTCCCCAAACCCCATTACTAAAGTAAGTCGTTCCGTTCCGCGCGCCGACCAGGCCGATCACGCCGCCATGCTCGGCATCCACGGCGATGGTCGATGAATGAACAGACCGATATCGGTACCATTACCAGAAGTTCCGAAGCCGCGTTTGCTGGCGGCGTGCTCGGGAAAATTAAGTTCCGTGGTGTCCTGCACCGCCAGCACGTGGCGCCCAGCCGCGCGTTGCCCGGTGCGCCGGCCGGCGGCCACCAGCATCTCCGCTTGGCTGACCGCGTCATGCTCCAGGAAGCGGCCGAAGGCGACGGCCTCGTTACGGTCCTCTGCCAAAGCATGCAGACACATAGTCGGCTGCTCGCGCATCGCCTCCAGCAGCCGCGCGCCAACACTGCGCAGCCGAGCGCCGCCAAACCCACCCAAATCGTCCTGCACCACGCCGATCCCTCCCGACCTCGCCCGCAACACAGAATCAGTGTTCGCCGCGTCGGGAAAGTCGATTCGCACTTGTGTGACCGCCATAGCCCTCTTGGGGGAGGTGTCGGCAAAGCCGACGGAGGGGGCCGACGACCCACCAGACCAGCAAAGAAAGCAGTTCTTTTTTTGAAAAAAAGAACCAAAAAACTTTTGCTCTTTATACATTTTCCCTCGCCCTTGTGGCCTTGAGAGTCACACGTTTGTCGAAGGCTTGTTACTTGCGTATGCGCGGCGCCGGAGGGGCCGGGGGCGCACCTTCGCCCAAGCCACCACCACTAGCCAGAGACGGGCCCCCTGTTTTCGGGTCAATTGACGGAGCTTTCTTGGGAATGTCTCGTTGCTGAAAGCTTACTGTAATCGTATTACCAGTAGCCGATTTATGCTCAAAATTCGCACCGAAATCGACGATGGCCAACTTTATATCGATTCCTCCCTTTCCGTCGTCGGTTATTGTCAGGCCAAGTTTATAAGTCCCGCCTTTATCAGTTGACGGAGCTTTGAAATTGTAATCCCAAAAGCACACGGATTGCAGCGTCGCTCCCTTTATCAGAGCCTCGCGCAACCCAAACAGGGCGTCTGCAATTGGCGCCGGTGCCGCATCCGGCGACGCGACGTAATTTCGATTTTGCGCCGGATAAAGCGGAAGCGATATCTCTTGGGTGTTGGTTACATCCCGGCTAAGCGAGCCACTTGGTCCAATTGTTCCTGCAGGACCGATGACCGGAATTGTAAGGCCGAGCGAGCCACTGGCCGTCGTATCTACTGTTGTCGTTAAGTCGAGAGTGACTGACTCAACATCAAAGTCAATTTTTCCCTCCCCACAAACGAATCCCGAAGCCGCAGCCGCTTGCCGTGCAGGATCCGTCTCGGGGTGCAGATAAGCTGCGTTTGCTTCGGCTTCATATACACTGATCTGCCGCTTTATTTCGGCCTCGACCTGGTATATTCTGTCGGAAGTAATTGCATTTATGGGGGGCGTCTTGTTGACAGCGCATCCGCTGATCAATAGGGCCGAACCAAACACAAGCTTTCCCACGCTCACAACACCCTCCCTCGATTATGGTTGCGATCTCATAAGGTAACAATGAAACTCCTAATTCGCGTGAGTCAATACCTATTCAGCGCGTCGTCACGGAATAGAGCATTATCTCCAGATCGCCAATGCACGTCCAGAATCAATCGATGCGAGAATAAGTCAGACGGTCCCGCACAAGGTTTTCCGGCGCGCACCAGCGTCCGATCGGCTGCGGGCCACCTAATGAATACATTTTCCAGCATTTAGTAATACTCGCAACCGTTTCAAGCTTGTGGATATCTCCTGCGGAGTGTCATGCGTCATATTTAAGTTACAACGGGGCCCAGCATATTGCTCAAAAAACCACGTCCAATAACCCAGCCTGCTTGGCTTTGAAGCAATACTCTCCCCGGCGACTACCGACGAGGCGCTCTCGCCACCATATGTCTCGAATATGGTCAGAATTGCGGACAAGGTCTGGTCGTTATAGACACGAGGCAGCGATCTCGGATTATGATATAAGAGCGTGCTTACGACCTCGTTTGCCGCCCAGTCAGGGCTTTCACCGACTCCAGGAACTGCTTGAGCAAGGTCCTCCCTTCGACCCATACAGGCTACCACCCAGCTAGCGAACTCAGAAATGGCATCTGGTTGCGCCGAGAAACTATCGTTAGCCAAGGAATCGTGCTCGGCGATGACAGCGCGACACGGCAGCCCTATTTGGTTCCTAAATTGCCCAAGAAAACGCGCTCTCTGGAATTTTTTATCAGGCCCATCGGCATCCCGCGTGTATGCCAACGCGCTCGCGAACATGTTGTCCAATTGAGCTATCGGCAACTGCTCGCTATCGAGCTTATCTGTGTTATTGTCGCGGCACGAAGCGTACACACTCGGCAAGGCGCCCTTTTGGCTGAAGCAAGATGGAAGTGCGGCGAATATCTGTTCACGCAACGGCCACGCGTCTTGCGCCAGCAGATTGGCAATATATCGCTCCCGTTCCCAAACTTCGAGCGGCTCTTCTAGACTGACGACACCCGGCTGTATTTTTGCCGGCTTCGGAATTGAAATATAAGTTCCCTCGTTAGGCGGTAGAAGCAGATCTGGTGCTTCAACAGCGCCGATCAGTAACGTCGGATTATCGTTCGATTTCAATTCTAGATTAGTTGCAAAGTTTCCGTCGCCATCCGTTGGCGTTGGTTCCTCCGGTCCAACGATCTCTTTTGCATCGCTTGGTATGGGTACCACTGCCTCGTTAGATCTTGCGGCTCGAGCCGAACCGCTAGCGTCACGAACCAGGACGGTTCCCGTCAGATGGGCAACTGATTTGCCATCGCTCACTTGGTTCCAGGCTGGCTTTGGTTCAGCCCCTGGCGCAGGAAGATACACGCGAAAGGTTTGCAGCCAGGGCATTGCCCTGTCTAGGGGAATAAAATATTCAGTGCCCCCAGCGCCCTCGGAATCGACTGCGATGACGTTGCCGAATCGATTCACAACTGGTGCACCGCTCCAACCCTTCCCGCCATCAACCTGAGCACGAATAAAGCCTTGATTTGTGTCCGGCAAGTCTATGACGCCGTGGCGGGCAGTAGCGGATTCGCCGAACCCAAAGCCATAGAATGAAACGAAATCGCCTTGCGTAGCGTTGGGGGGCCACCCAAGAGGTAGTTTTGACCGTGGACTCACGGTGGTCGCTATGTCCAGAGCAGCTAAATCCAAGGTGTCATGCAGGGACACATTCTTTGGGTCATACGGCACCGTCGTCACTGCAGGAGCTGTCTGAAATGAGATGTTTATGCTTGCGACGTCATATCTGGTAGGACTATCTGGCGTGGACTTGGGACTAACCAAGTGCTTCGCGGTCAGTAAAATGCGATCCGAGACAAAAAAACCCGTTCCCTTTTCTGATGTACTATCGGCCCAGGTGGTTATTATTTCTACAACGGCGGCCTTTCTGGTCTGATCCCATATCCTTTGCTCAAGCTTCGTCGCGTCGTCACCGGTCTGCGAGTATGCTCGCTGGGACACGAAGGCGATCAGACTCAGCGCAATTAGATATCCCCTCATGGTCCACCCCATGGAGTGGGTCGGGTCCGTGTAAGCGTGGCGGCGACTAAAACCTTATACGTCGTTATATCCTTAAGCGATAACTTTGGTGGTCTTCCATATATATTATTGCAATAATTTACTTGCGAATCAGGATCGTATGACGTGATGATTATTGGATCGACTCCGTGGAAGTCATTCGCTATCTCGCCCTTGTATATACTATAGCAGTAAGGATCTTTCTTTGGTAGATCAGGATTTAGCTGCTCATGTAAGAAACCGATGCTATGCATAAACTCATGAACAGCGATATTCTGAATACAAGTGGTTCTGTAGTAAGTCGGTTTCGCACAATTCGCGTTCCACTTAACAAACGTAAAGTCAAGGAATACCTTTGTCGGCACACCAACACGATTGTAGCCCGTGCCTGAGGTTTGATAACCGATGTTTGAGTAAGCTTGCGCGTCAGAAATTATTATTTCGATCCGTGCTTTTTTTACGTTGTCGCATGGTGGCCAAACATCGCCAAAGGAGTACCGGTTGCCAGCAATATTGTCATGGAGATTCGATGTAACCGCGTCCTTGGTAAGCTGCTTTTCCGCCACGTATAATGTCGCTTTCGATCGCCAGCAAACATCGATCGTTGTCGTTGGCCAAATACCAGACGCATCGACAATGCCATGCTGCGCAATGCCGCTGGTAGTTAAATCCTTTGGCGGTGGCGCTGCTTGAGCGACCGCACAGGAAATAAACGCTGGATTTAGCGCAATAAGGCTACTGACTGCGAGAAACCGGGCAAGCATGGCTAGCTATCTCGCTTCGACTGCATTTTGGCGAGATAAATCGAAATCCCGCCACTCGAGGATCTTCGCACCAGCCGAAAATTGTTATTGAAGTAGACGCAGTTCATTCAGGAGGTGGTATGGTAGCCAATCGTTGCCTTTGCCGTCAACTGCCACGGGAGGATCGCCTGCCCCGAACCCGCAAGAAAATTGTAACAAGCCTGCTGAACATATGTTCCGCTACTTAATGTGGGCCAAAACTGCGCGAAGCTTAAGGCAAATAAAGAACGCTTTCGTAAAAAGAAGCGCGGTGCCGCTAATAATTCAGACTGGCCAGACTCGAGCAACGCCTGTCAACAAATTCCTAGGCGCACGCCGAAGCATTATCACTGCTGCTTGAAGCCAAACAATCGGCCTCGCCCGCCCAAAATTCAATCCGTCGCCGCCTGGAACCAACGGGCGTGTTGCTGCCAGCCAGCGCGGGTGGCGCCCACGCCCCATCGCCCAACGAAAGGCGTCGATTTCACGCACGCGACGATCGCTGCCGGTACCAAACCGTTCGTAGGGTGCCCTTTGAGCCGCAGCGCTCAGGTAGCCCGATTCTGAACCTAGAACGGTATATCATCATCAAGGCTGGCCGGCGCCATCGTCGGCTTCGCGGCAGCCAATCTTGGCGCAGTTCTCTCGTCCCCCTCAAGCAGCGAGCGAACTTCCTCGGCAATCTGCTCCGCCGTGCGCTGCCGCCGCGGCAAAGCTTGGTGTTTCGAAATGAAGCCAGTCGGATCTTCGCCCATCTTTATGGAAATGATCTTGACCCCCCGCGCAACCGCAAACCCAATCTCCTGCTGCGTCCAGAAGCTCGCCGAGAAGCCGACTGTGTGCAGCGCGATGAAGGCGTCCATCGCGTAGAGCGCCCGCTCAATCTCGCCCTGCCACTCAAGTGTTGGATGAATGTCGTCATGAGCAACAAATCCACTGATCCCGTACGGAGCAAGGCAATCCTTCAACCTTTTTGCCTTGTCCTTCTCATTTGAGACATGACTGATAAACAACCGCAACAAACTCGTGTCTTTCCAATTCCGAGGTGCAACCGATGTGCCGCGACGTGCGCTTGGCACCGGAACTTCCAATTCTTCGGCTATGCTAAGCAGAACGTCTGTATTAACGCCCTGCAACGCGGCTTTCGAATATGCCCATCTATTATTTCCCTGCCAATTGGTAATCGAAGCGATCCGATATTCCGCAAGAAACGCATCAATCTCTGCGAAAGTAAACTTCGCTTGCAGCGCCCGGCCAATTTTATCGACTAAATCTAGCTTCTCGGACACCCGCATTTAGCCCTCCCTTATCGCAAAGGCCCGACGAAGAACTACGGGCAAAGTCCACCAGCCGCAACAATCTATACGGCAACCAGCCAGGCCTAACGCCGCTCTTGCCACCGGACGCCAATGCACTTCCCGCCCCGGAATGCCACGAGGTCTTCCCAAGTCCCAGCCGCCGTCTGTCGTTCCCGCTGCGGCGACCAGCGCAAGCGCCAACGCGAGCCACCACACAACCCTGATTGGCGAGAAACATTACTTTTTCCCAAAAAAGACTATTTGCCTATCCCGCATGTTCATGCTACGTTCCATCCAACCCCAATCCCGGGCCCACCCCCAGGCACCCGCCATGCAAGACGCCGCCGCAAACATCGCCCGCATCGACCCCGCCCAATGCCGCCTCCCGCCCGGCCGCCTGCCCATCTCCCCCGATGACTGCGCCCAACTCGCGGGCAGCATCCGCGCCCACGGCCAGCTCGTCCCCGGCCTCGTCCGCCGCACCCCGCCAGGCGACCCAATCCGCTACGAAATCGTCTGCGGCGTCCGCCGTCATTTTGCCATCGGAATCCTCCGCCAAGCCGACCCCGCCTGCACCCAGCCCTTCTTCGCCGCCATCCGCCCCCTCTCCGACGAAGAAGCCTTCGCCGCCGCCGACCGCGACAACCGCAATCGCGCCGACATCTCCGATATCCAGCGCGCGCTCGACTACACCTTCGCCCTGCCCAAATATTACGATGGCAACCAGGATCGCATGGCCCGCGCCATCCGCATGCATCCCACCGATCTCGGCCGCTACCTCACTCTGGCCACCCTGCCCGAAGAAATTTTCGCCGCCTTCGGCCGCCCAGGCCGCCTAACCATCGCCCGCGCCCGCGCCCTCTTCCCGCACCTCAAAAACGCGGAAAAAAATCAGCGCATCCTGCAAACCGCCCGCGAAATCGCCGCCCAACAGAAACAATGCATCCTCAAGCGCGGCGCCTGGCTACCACCCGAAGCGGTCCTGCATCGCTTGCTCCACCCCGAAACCCCCATCCGCGCCCGCCCCGCCCACATCGTCACCACCCTCGACGGCCGCAGGCTCGCCACCGGACAACGCCGCCCCAACGGCGCCATCCAAATCACCGTCACCGCAACCCTACCCCTGGACCGCGCAACCGTGCTCGCAGCCGCCGCCGAAATCCTGGATAATCTATGCGGATCCGAAAAGGGTTGGAGTACTCCAACCCTTTCCGTAACGGCAACAAACGCGTTGGCGGCGTAAGAAAGGAAGCAGTTCTTTTTTGAAAAAAAGAACCAAAAAACTTTTGCTATGTTAGGTCGAACTGCAACGCCGCCAGGCGCGAATACAGGCCTTCGCCACGTGCCAGAGCCTCGTGCGTGCCGCTGGCCACGATGCGGCCCGCTTGCATGACCAAAATCCGATCCGCCCGGCGAACGGTCGCCAACCTGTGCGCCACCACCAGCGTCGTTCTCGCATGCCCCAGCACCGTCAGCGCATGCTGCACCGCCTGTTCGCTCTCCGCATCCAGCGCGCTCGTCGCCTCATCCAGCAACAAAATCGGCGCGTCCCGCAACACCGCCCTGGCAATGGCCACCCTTTGCCGCTGGCCGCCCGAAAGCCGCACACCCTTCTCGCCCAGAAATGTATCCAGCCCCTGCGGCAAGTCGAACAAAAACGCCGCCGCCGCCGCCTCTACCGCCGCGCGAACCTCCGCGTCGGTCGCCTCCGGCTTGCCATACCTGATATTCTCCGCCGCACTCGCGCTGAATATGATCGGGTCCTGCGGCACCACCGCAATCCGATGCCGAACCGCCGCCGGCGCCGCGTCCCGCACATCAACCCCATCGATCCGAATCGCCCCCTGCTGCACATCATAAAACCGCAGCAAAAGCTGAAACACCGTGGTCTTCCCCGCCCCCGAAGGCCCCACGATCGCCACCGTCTCGCCAGGCGCCACATGCGCCGAAAACTCATCCAGCGCCGCCCGGTCCGGCCGGCTCGGATACCGAAACGTCACCGCCTCGAACTCGATCTCCCCCCGCCCCCGCGCCGGCAACGCAACCGGCGCCGCGGGTGCGCGCACATCCGCCCGCGCCGAAAACAGTTCCGAAAGCCGTTCCGCCGCCCCCGCGGCGCGCTGCACCTCGCCCCACAACTCGCTCAACGTGGCGCCCGCCATCGCCAACATCACTGCGTAGAACACGAACGCCGTCAACTGCCCGCCCGTCATCCGCCCCGCGATCACGTCCCGCCCGCCAACCCACAAACTGAACGTAATGGCCCCAAACCCCAGCAAAATCACCGCCACCAGCAACAATGCCCGCGTGCGAATGCGCCGCACCGCCGCCGTAATGGAAGCCTCCACCCGCACGCCATACACCTCGATATCGACCGGCTCATGGGTAAACGCCTGCACGGTGGTCAGCCCCGCCAGCGTCTCTTCCGCATACGCACCAAGATCGCCCACCCGATCCTGCGCAATGCGCGACAATTTCCGCTCCCGCCGCCCGAAAAACAGCAACGGCACCACCACCGCCGGAACCACAAGAACAATAATCCCCGCCAGCTTCACGCTGGTCAGCAGCAGCAGCACGAACGCACCCACCAGCGTCAGCACATTGCGTATAGACATTGAAATCGCCGAGCCGACCAGCGCTTGCAGCAGCGTAATATCCGCCGTCATGCGCGACAGAATGTCGCCCGTGCGCGCGGTCTCGAAAAACGCCGGGGACAATGTAATGATATGCCCGTACAGCGAACGCCGCAAATCGGCGGTCACCCGCTCGCCCAGCCACGTCACCAGCGCGAACCGCAGCGCCGTCGCGCACGCCAGCGCCGCCACCACGCCGAACATCATCAACGCCGCACCATTCAGCGAAGCCGCACTGCGACCGGCAAATCCATGATCGATCAGCTGCCGCAGCCCTTGCCCGATCGCCAACTGCAAGCCCGTCGAGGCCAGCAACGCCACCGCCGCCGCTGCCGCGCGCGGCAGATAGGGCCGGAAATACGGCAGCAGCAGCCGAAGCGCCAGCAGCCGTGCCGGGCCGGCGGTCACAGGAATTTCCGCAGCACGGCATTTGCCGCCGCAATCCCCGCCGCCGACGCGACACCCGTCACGAAACATCCCCACGCCATATCCGTTACCGTCAAATACAAGGTCCAGGGCCGCAGAATGGCAAAGCTGGTCAAATCCAGCGCCGCGTACGTGAACAAACCAAACAAAGCGCCGAATAGAAAATTCTGCGCCACGGACTGCGTCCCCGGCACGGCAGGCACGACGAAAATCATGATGCCAAGGATCTGCAAAAGGTAGAAGATGATCGCTGGTGCGGCGCGGAATTGTTCCAGCATAACCCCGCCCAACGTCTTCTTGTATAGCGGCGCTACAAAAAACGTAATCCAGGCGCCATCCAGCACACCGAAGGCAAGCAAGGTGGTGATATAAGTCACAGCGTAGCGCAGCATGAAAATCATTCCTCCTGTTCGAGAAAGAATTGATCGGCTTCCTCATCATAATTAAAAAGCTCGGCGAAGCGGGCCCAGCCGATCACCGCGCGCAGCGTATCCTCCGCGTAATCAGGCGACATGTGATCCTCCAGCTCGTCACGGAACCGGGCCGCATTGGCGCGATGGTTCCACCGTTCGTCCAGCACACTGCGAATATTCGCCGCCATCTTCACCCGGCTGCGCAACGCCGCCTCGAACAGCGCGCGGCGTTCATCGGAATCCGCCTCGGCGAATTTCTTGCCGGCGTCCGTCAGCCGAATATCGCCTTCCTCCAACACCGCAAATCCCAGCAAATGCAGCGTCTCGCCCAGCGGCAGCAATTCGTCGATTTCCAGTTGCAGCGCCGCCGCCAGCGGCGGAAGGTCCGCCCGCCCCTTGTAGGGCTCCATCGCCAGCGTCTCCATCAGGCCCGCCAGCAAATTGGTGCTCACGAAATGCAGCGCATGGATCGTTTCGACGGCAGGCGCATCCGCCGTACCCGCCGCGGCGGGTGCCGGCACGCTGGTCGCGCGGCGTGTCATCAAGGCATAGATATCGTCGACAAACTTGCGAAACGCCGCGTCATGCCGGTTGCGCGGATGCGGGAAGGGTACACGCAATTCCTGCGCGACCCGGCCGGGGTTGGAGGAGAACACCAGAATGCGGTCGCACATCAGCACCGCTTCCTCGATATTATGCGTCACCATCAGAATGGACTTGACCGGAAGCTTGTCCTCCATCCACAAATCGATAAGATCGGTCCGCAATGTTTCCGCGGTCAGAACATCCAGCGCGGAAAACGGTTCGTCCATCAACAGCAGATCGGGATGCACCACCAGCGCGCGCGCCAGACCAACGCGCTGCCGCATGCCGCCCGACATTTCCTTCGGATACGCCTCCTCGTAGCCGCCGAGGCCGATCAGGTCGATGGCTTCCTCGGCACGGTCCTCGCGCACGCGGCGGGCCACGCCCTGCGCCTCCAGCCCCAGCTCCACATTTTCCTGCACCGTCAACCAAGGAAACAGCGCAAAGGATTGAAACACCATCGCCACACCCTCGGCCGGCCCGGTCAATTTCTGGCCGCGCCAGATGACGTCGCCCTCGGTCGGCCGCAGCAGCCCGGCAACGATCCGCAACAGGGTCGACTTGCCGGAGCCGGAACGACCCAGCAGCCCGACAATCTCGCCGCCGCGCAACGACACGTTCACGTCGTCCAGCACAATGAAGTCGCTGGCGCTATCCTTGTGATACGCCTGCTTGCAGTGGCGAACTTCGAGAAGCGGTTCCGCGGTCGCACTCATGAATCGAACCCTTTTCTACAAGGTAAGCCGCTTGCTCGAATACGCATATAACGGCCGCCAGACGAGCCGGTTGAACGTAAGCACATATGTCGCCATGACAACCATGCCCAGCAGAACGCGCCCGGAATCACCCTGGGTCGTGGCATCCTGGATATAGGCGCCCAGCCCGTGCGCGCGCAGCGTCGTCGGCCCCCAGGTCACGATTTCGGCCAGCACCGCCGCATTCCACGCCCCGCCCGAGGCGGTGATGGCGCCGGTGACGAAATACGGAAAAATCCCCGGCAGAATCACGCGGCGCCACCACAGCACGCCGCCGACCTGAAAATTGCGCGCCGCTTCGCGCAGGTCGCCGGGAAACGCATTGGCCCCCGCAATGACATTGAACAGCACGTACCATTGCGCGCCAAGTATGATCAGCGGGGTGAGCCAGATATCCACATTGAGATGAAAGCGGATGATATAAACGGCAAAAATCGGAAACAGCAGGTTGGCCGGAAAGGCCGCCAGAAATTGCGCCGAGGCGCCCACGCTCTTGGCAAGCTTGGGCCGCAGGCCGACAAGAACGCCAATCGGCACCCACACGACAGTCGCCACAACCATCAGGGCAATCACGCGCAGCAGCGTATAGAACCCCATGGTGACGGCGATGACAACGTCGCCCGGGCCAAGATGGCTGCCGCGGCAGAAACTATAGATCCGCCAGATCGCCACCACGACAAGCGCGCCCAGCAGGCTTGCCCAGATGACATCGACCAGGCGCGACCCGCGCCGGGTCGCCACGATGCTGGCCGGCCGGCGGCGGCCGACACGCAGGCCGGTCACCGCGAAAAAAAACACGCCCACCGCATCGGCGCCCATGCGCAACAGCCGGGTGCGGCGCAGCAGCGCCAGCACCCAGGGGTCGCGGCCCTGGTCTTGCTGCGTGGTCTCAAAACGAAATTTCGAGCTCCACGCGACCAGCGGCCGGAACAGAAGCTGATCGTAGGCCAGAATGACCAGAAACATGGCGGCAATGGCGTAGAACACCGCATGAATGTTGCGCACCATCAGGGCCGTCCTGATGTAGCTGCCGATGCCCGGCAAGGTGAAATTGGTGCCGCCCACCGATACGGCCTCGGAAGCGACCAGGGCAAACCAGCCGCCGCTCATGCTCATCATCATGTTCCACAGCAGGCCAGGCATGGCGAACGGCACGTCCAGCCGCCAGAAACGTTGCCATGTGCTGAGCTGAAAGCCGCGCGCCGCTTCGTCCAGATCGCCGGGCACGGTGGTCAGGCTCTGATACATGGAAAACGTCATGTTCCAGGCCTGGCTTGTGAAAATGACGAACACCACGGCCAATTCCGCGCCCAGCACCTGGCCGGGAAACAGGCCCAGGAAGAATGTCACCGTAAAGGTGAGAAAGCCGAAAATCGGCAGGCTCTGAAGTATATCCAGTATCGGAATGAGAATCAGCCGCGCCCGGCGGCTCTTGGCCGCCCAGGTGGCATAGGTGAAGGTGAACAGCAACGAAAGCGCGAGTGCGGCAAACATGCGCAGCGTGGTGCGCAGCGCATAGCCGGGCAGGTACGACGGCTCCAGATGGATCGTCGTGCCTTCGGTGGCGGCCAGCGGCCCCAGCGTGTGGCGCGCGACGTTGCCCACGGCGATCAGCCCCGCGGCCAGCAGCAGCATGGCCGCCAGGTCGAACAGGTTGGGCAGGCGCCTTACGGAGGCGGTGGTGGTCTGGCTCGTCGCGGGCATCGGGGCGCCTATGCCGATGGGTCGCGGGCCTTTATCCCAGGGCCACCGGGTTGACCACCTTGAAAACGGCGCGTGTCCTACCGTGACATCAAGTGGACGATCCCAGTTCGCGGAGCTCCCCGGCGATGGGCGCGTGGTTGAACACCGCGGCCAGCGCGGTGCCGCCGAACACGTTGCCGGCCAAGGTCGGGAGCAGGAATTTGACGAAATAGGCGCCCACCGGCGCGTGGCCGGAAAACACCGCGAACGATGCCTCCACCGAGCCCGCGATAATGTGCGGGAATTCGCACATCGCCACCACATAGGTCAGCAGGATAATCACCAGCGGCCGTGCCGAGCCGGAGGCCGGCAGCAGCCACACCATCAGGCCGATCAGCCAGCCGGCGCCGCAGGCGCGGATGGCGCACTGCCAGAACGGCAGCGCCACCAGTTTGCCCGACAGCGTCACCATGGCGGCATACGCCTCCGGCTCGAACACGCCTTTCTGCGCGGCGATGAACGCGAATATGTACGTCCCCAGCAGGTTCATGGCCAGAACGATGCTCCACACCCGCAACGTGGCCACCAGCGACTTCATATCGCGGCGGGTCAGCGTGGGGATCAGCGCCGTCAATGTCGTTTCGGTGAATAGCTGCTGCCGTCCCAGCACCACGATGAGAAAACCCAAGCTGTAGCCGAACGCCGCCACCAGCCGGCGCCACGACGTGTCGGGCAGTCCGGACATCAAATAGGATTGCGCCACGAACGAAAATCCGATAGAAAGGCCTGCGGCCAGCCCCGACCACACCAGCCCGGATGTGTGGCGTTCGAGCTCCGCCTCGCCTTCCGCGCGGACGATTTCGTGAATCACCAGTGGGCCGGGCGCGGCGCGGTCGGCGGCCTGCTTTTGCTCCCGTTCGTCGAGATGCGGGGAGTCTTCGCCTGCCTCTGCCATGATGCCCCACAAGGAAAAAAAGGAAGCAGTTCTTTTTTGAAAAAAAGAACCAAAAAACTTTTAAACATAAAAAAGTTTTTTGGTTCTTTTTTTCAAAAAAGAACTGCTTCCTTCCCTACAACGCCCGAAGGGCCAAAAAGTCCCCCGCCCGCCGCGCCGCCCGCGCCGCAATGGCATCCAGCACATCGGACGTATTCCACAGCGCCGCCTGCAGCAGCGCCACCTGCTCCAAACTTTCCGCAACGGTATGTTCCCGCGCGAAATCGATCGCGCGCTTGCTCGCCGTCACCGCCAGCGGCGCCTTGCCGGCGATCTCGCCGGCCGCCGCCAGCGCGGCGCCCAAAGGGTCGTCCGCCACCGCGTTGGCAAAGCCGAGGGCGGCCGCCTGCGGCGCACGCAAGGTCATGCCGCAGAACGCCATCTGGCGCAGCACGGCGTCGGGCAGCAGATAGGGCAGGCGCTGCAGGCTGCCGACGTCGGCCATCATGCCGATATTGATCTCTTCGATGCGGAAATAGGCATCCTCGGCCACGAAGCGCAGGTCGCACGCCGCCACCAGGTCCAGCGCGCCGCCGACGCACGCCCCCTGAATGGCCGCAATGACCGGGAAGCGCGCCTGGCTGACGCTGGAGAGCGCATCCTGCAGCCGCCGCACCGTATGGACGAACGCCTCGCGCGCTGCCGGCCCGTCATCGGGGCGCAGTTCGGCGCTCTGGAACACGGCGACGTCCATGCCGCTGCAGAAATGCTTGCCCTCGCCGCTGATCACCAGCGCACGCACCCGCCCGCTGGCATCGAGGGCTTTGATCTGGCGGGGGAATTGATCCCAGAATGCGGGGGTCATGGAATTGGCCGCGTGCGGACGGCAGAAGCGCATATGCGCCACCGGCCCGTCCTGCGACACGGTAAACGGCACGTCCGCCATGGTCTTGCCCTCTCCCTGGTCTGCTCCATGGGTGTGGCGGCCAGCCTTACAAGCGGCGCGCGCCGGATGCCACCCGGCAACATTCGTTCACACGGCTTCGATTGACCGGCGCGGGGCCGCTGCCCATACAAAGGGCACGCATCACAGGAATTGACCACGCTGGATACAAATCCTGCTGCCGGTCAGGCCGCCTTGCGAGCGCCTCCGGACACCGCCCTGCCGCCTGCCGCCGACGACCTTTCCGTCGGACGGACGGTTTTGGCCACCGAGGGCGCCGCCCTGGCGGCCCTTGCCGCGACATTGAATGGCGATTTTTCGGCCGCCGTGGCGCTGCTGGCGGCGGTGCCGGGGCGCGTCGTCGTCACCGGCATGGGCAAATCCGGCCATATCGGCCGCAAGATCGCCGCCACCTTCGCGTCCACCGGGACGCCGGCGCTGTTCGTCCACCCGGCCGAAGCCAGCCACGGCGACCTCGGCATGATCGTGGCCGGCGACGCCGTGCTCGCGCTGTCGAACTCGGGCGAGACGGCCGAGCTCGCCGACCTGATTGCCCACACCAGCCGGCACGGTATTGCGCTCATTGCCATCACCGCGCAGGCGAACAGCACCCTGGCGCAGGCCGCCGACCGGGTGCTGCTGCTGCCGCCGGCGCCCGAAGCCTGCCCGATGGGCCTGGCGCCGACCACCAGCACCACCATGCAGCTCGCCCTGGGCGACGCGCTGGCGGTGGCGCTGCTGAGCCGGCGCGGCTTTTCGCCGGACGATTTCCAGCAGATCCATCCTGGCGGCCGGCTGGGCGCGCGGCTCAAGCGGGTGCGCGACCTGATGCATCGCGGCGACGCTCTGCCGCTGGTGGCGCCCGACGATGCGATGCAAGCCGCCCTGCTGATCATGACCGGCAAGGGATTCGGCGCGCTGGGCGTCGTGGCGGCGGGCGGCACCTTGGCCGGCATGGTGACGGACGGCGATTTGCGCCGCGCCATGGGCCCGGACCTGCTGTCGCGGCGGGTGCGCGACATCATGAACCCGGCGCCGCTGACCATCGGGCCCGACATGCTGGCCGCCGAGGCGCTGCGGGTGATGAATGCGCGGCCGCGGCCGGTGACCGCGCTGTTCGTGCTGGATGCGGCGCGCCGGCCGGTGGGCCTGCTGCACGTGCACGACCTGCTGCGGGCCGGCGTCGTATGACGCCGCCCGCATGATGCCCAAGATCATGCCCCAGTTGGCGGACGGCGGACCGGCCGCCGATACGCAAGCCGCCCCCCCGCGGCCGCGGATCAGCGCCCGCGCCATGGCGCGCCGCCGGCGCGGCGTTCGCATCGCCAAGATCATGCTGCCGGTGGCGGCGCTGATCCTGCTGTCCTCGATCGCCCTGTGGCCGGAAATAAGCCGCACGATCGAGCGTGGACGCGAGACCTTGCAGCGCCTGGCGCTGGCGCAGACCGGCGGCGTGATGCGGCAGCCGCGCTACCGCGGCTACGACACGCAGAACCAGCCTTACATGGTCAGTGCCGACACCGCCGACCGCATCGGCGAGGAACGTTACGACCTCGCCAGTCCGCGCGGCGATATCACGCTGCGCAACGGCACCTGGCTGCAGGTGCGCGCCCGGCACGGCATCTATATCCAGAAGGCCGACCAGCTCGACCTCACCCAGGACGTCGTGCTCTACCGCGCCGACGGCACCATCATGAACTCCGACACCGCCACGGTGGACATGAAGCGGGGCGCGGTGACCAGCGCCGATTACACCCATGCCGAGGGCCCGTTCGGCACGCTGGATGCCGAGGGGTTCACCTTGCTGGACAAAGGCGGCATCGTGCAGTTCCACGGACCGGCGAAACTGGTGCTGAATGGCGCCCACTGAGCGGCGCTTTCGGGGCGCCCTTTGCGGGCTGGCGATGCTGGCGGCGCTGGCAGCGCCGTCCGCGGCCGGCGCGCAGGCGCTGGATTTGTCGCATGGCGGCCCGGTGACGGTGACCGCGCTCGGCGGCATCGATTGGGATCAGGGCAACCAGACCGTCACCGCGCACGACGACGCCCGCGCGGTCCGCGGCGACGTGACGGTCACGGCCGACCGCCTGATCGCGCATTACCGCAAGAAGGCGGCCGGGCCCGGCGCGCCTGCCAACGCGGCCGGCGCCAGGCCGGACGACACGGCGGACCCGAAGCCGGTCGTGCCGGCCGCCGCCACCGCAACGGCCGCCGCACCCGCGCAGCCTGGCGTGACCGGCGCGCCTGATGATACCGGCAACAACGAAATCTACCGGCTGAATGCCGAGGACCACGTGCACATCTACACCCAGACCGACCAGGCCTGGGGCGATCATGGCGTGTACGACATGGATCAGGCGGTGCTGGTGCTGACTGGCCGCGCGCTGAAAATGACCACGGCGCAGGACCTGATCACCGCGCGCGACACGCTGGAATACTGGTCGCAGAAGCACCTGGCGATCGGCCGCGGCGACGCCACCGTCACCAGCAACGATGGCCGCCGTATCAAGGCCGATACGCTGGTCGCCTATATTGTCGACAACAGCCAGCCTGCCCAGGGCGGCGCCAAACCCGCCACGCCGCCACCATCGAAGCCGGTCGCCAAGGCGGGCGAAAAGCCGGTCGATCCGCTCGCGGATTCCGGAAAGATCCAGCGTGTGGAAGCGTTCGGCCATGTCGAAGTGCGGACGCTGACGGAGATCGTTACGGGCGACCGCGGCGTCTATGTGCCCGATACCGGGCTTGCCCGCGTGGTCGGCCACGTGCACGTCACCCGCGGCGAGAATCAGCTCAATGGCGCGGCCGCCATCATCAACATGAAGACGGGCGTCGCCACCATGACCGAAACACCCGGCGCGCGGGTGCATGGCCTGGTGGTGCCGAACGAACCGCAGGCCGGCAGCGGCGGCACGGACGAAAAATCCGATACCAAACCGGACGCGAAACCGGCCGCCAAACCGGACGCCAAACCGGCCGCCAAAGCTGCAACGGGCAACGACGACACCGCGAGGGATACGCAATGACCGAAACACCGCGCGACAAACTGCGCGTGCTGCCGGGCAGCGGCGGCCTCACCGCCGTCGGTGTCGGCAAGACCTACAAGAAGCGGCCGGTCGTGCGGAATGTTTCGATCAACGTGCACCGCGGCGAGGCGGTCGGGCTGCTCGGCCCCAACGGCGCCGGCAAGACCACGACGTTCTACATGATCGTCGGCCTGGTGCGGCCGGAAACCGGCAACATCACGCTCGACGGCACCGATATCACTTTGCTGCCGATGTATCGCCGCGCCCGCATGGGCATCGGCTATCTGCCGCAGGAGGCTTCGGTGTTCCGCGGCCTGAACGTGGAACAAAACGTCATGGCCGCGCTGGAAGTGGTCGAACCCGACGCCGACGCCCGCGATGTCGCCTGCGACGCGCTGCTCGCCGAATTCGGCATCGGCCACCTGCGGCGCACCCCGGCGCTGGCTTTATCGGGCGGCGAACGCCGCCGCGTGGAAATCGCCCGCGCGCTCGCCACCCGGCCGAGCTACATCCTGCTCGACGAACCGCTCGCCGGCATCGACCCTATCGCCGTCGGCGAAATTCGCGACATGGTGAGCCATCTGAAGCATCGTGGGCTGGGCGTGCTGATTACGGATCATAATGTTCGCGAAACGTTGGAGATTATCGATCGGGCCTATATCATGCATGATGGGGTGGTGCTGATGGAAGGCTCGCCCAAGGACGTGGTGGCGCATGCGGATGTGCGGCGGGTTTATCTGGGGGACAGGTTTTCCATGTAGGGGAAGCAAGACAAGGCAGCATTTCTTTTTTGAAAAAAAGAAACAAAAAACTTTTTTCCTTTAGGCGGGGACGTAGGTCAGCCGGAAGGCTTCGTCGCCGATCGTGTCGCTGGCGATAAGGCGAAGCGGGGGGCGGGGGGCGGCGAAGAAGGGGGTGCCGTGGCCTAGCACGATCGGGCGGAAGTAGAGTCTATATTCATCGACGAGTCCCAGGTCGGTCAGGCTTCGCGCCACGTTCGGGCCGGCGACGTCGATCTCCCCGGCGAGCCGGGATTTCAGTTCGCGCACGGCGCTTTCCACATCATTCTGAACCAGGGTGGCGTTGGCGCCGACCGACGTCAACGAGCGCGAGACGACCCATTTCGGCATGCGTCGCCACGCGGCCGCGAAGCCGCTTTCCTCGGCGTCCCAATCGGACTGGTCTTCGTCCCAATATTGCATGATTTCGTACGTGCGGCGGCCATACACAGTGCCGGCCAGCGCGCGCACGTGCTCCAGGAAGTGACCAAAGAGCGCGGCTCCTGGCCGGCCGAGCGCCTGATGGTCGACGTAGCCGTCCAGCGACTGCTGCAATCCGAATACGAGCTTGGCCATGCCTTCCTCCGCCGCCCGGGCGCCGCGCGCCCATTTCTCTGATTGCGTTATGCAATCAGTTGCGGGTTAGCTCGACCGGTTTTAAGTTGCAAGCGGTTTTTTGGAGTGCGCGTGAACGCGAATCGCTCAGGCTGCCCGATCAATCTGACGTTGGAGACGCTGGGGGACCGCTGGAGCCTGATCGTCATTCGCGACCTGATGTTCGGCACCAGCCGTCACTTCCGCGAGTTGCTGACACGGTCGCAGGAGGGCATTGCCTCGAACATTCTGGCCGACCGGCTGAAGCGGCTGGAGGCGGCCGGGCTGGTGTCGCGCCGCGACGATCCGAGCCACAAGCAGAAGGCCATTTACAGCCTGACCGAAGCCTCGATCGAGCTGGTGCCGCTGCTCGCCCACATGGGCGGCTGGGGCTTGCGCCACACGCCGGCGTCGGAGGAACTCTCCATACGCGCGCAAATCCTGGAAGATGGCGGCCCGCTTTTATGGTCCGCGTTCATGGCGGAGTTGCGGCATCTCCACCGAGGCGCGCCGCAGCCCAAGGAATCGGTGATGGCCCGATTACAGTCGGCCTACGAATCCGCCGTAGCCCGTAACAGATAAAAGTTTTTTGGTTCTTTTTTTCAAAAAAGAACGACTGCCTTACGGAACGAAATCAGACGCCGGGTCCGCGGGGCAGGACGCCACCGGCTGCGCCGTTGCCGCGAACTCGATCCAACGGTAGCAATCGGCAAAAACCGAGCAGTAACAGATGTCGAATTGCAGATGGGCGCGGGCCTCGTCGAAATTATGCCAGAACGGATCGGCATCGCCCTGGCGGCGATAGGAAAAGATTTCGCTCTCGCCGCGGGCCGGGATGAATCGTTCGTACGCATTGGATATGCTGAGGCCACTCGAGGGGTGCTGTTTATGGCAGCAGATATCCATGATATCCTGCATGTTGTGGAGCTTCTTGCCGTCGAGTTGCAGGCGGAAGTTCATCAGGCGGGCGGGGCCCACGCCTTCGTTGCGCAGGGTAAGATGGGCAATATAGGAGTCGTTCATATAGTCGCCGCTATAGACGGTCAGAAACGGTAGCGAACTGGCTTGCAACATCTTTTCCATCACGCGGCCGTTTTGGACCGCCATGAAAATTGAGATAGCGGACGTAACAAGCGCGGCGACCGAGAGGATGAGCTCAAGCCAATAAGGGCCGTGCCGCGGATGGACCGGGTGGATTTCGGGCAGGTCGGACGGCATGCGCAAGCTCCAGGACGGGGCAGCCGCATATTAGGTTGCCGCGCCGGCGAATAATAGAGGCGCATTGCGCGCAAGAAAGCAGTTCTTTTCTGAAGAAAAGAACCAAAAGACTTTTGCTCTTGATGCAATCCCCAACGTATCGGCCATGCCCCGAACCTCTGTGCAGGCGCAGGGGCAAAAGTTTTTTGGTTCTTTTTTTCAAAAAAGAACGACTTCCTTGTTTTATTCGACGTGACGCCACCCCGGCCTGCCCGGTTCCAAGTACCGCATGTCAACCGGCGCCAATCCGCAGATAGCAATAACCGCCGGCTCGAGCCCGCTCGCCACCACGCCGTCGTAGTGCGGCGTGTGGGCAACGCGGTGCACGAAGCTGCCGGCCGGCACGGGTACGCAATGCGCCGGATCGAAGTCGGCGCCGCTGTTGACCCACCAGGTGCCCGAGACCACCACGCACAGCCGGTCCGTTACGTAAGTGTGCGGCGCGCTCATGTAGCCGGGATACCATTTGATCAACTCGTAATAAATACCGTTGCCGGTCCGGCTGCCGAAAAGCGGCGCGGAGGTGACGCTGTCCTTGGGGTAGTCGGGGCGCAGCTTCCATGGAATGTCGGCGGGCACGGTCACGATGGTCTCGGCCGGATTTAGCGGCGATGCGCGCGCGGCGAGGGGGACCAAGGCGGTCAGGAGGGGGGCTAGCAGTAGGTCGCGGCGTGGCAGTTGGCTTTCGGGCATTTGTGCTCCCGCGCATTCAATAAGAAGAAGAAGTCGTTCTTTTTTGAAAAAAAGAACCAAAAAACTTTTGTCTGTTTCAAGCCGTGACAGCACGGCGGTTCATTACATCACGACGGCGCAGCATGGGGCAAAAAACTAATGACTATCTATGGCTGTGTATGCGAGTAGACACAACCAGAGAATGTATAACAGAGATTCACTATGAATATATGTAGAACAACGCTTGCCTTCGCCTTGGGTTGCGGGGGCACCGCCTTTGCGCCGCCGGGTTTTGCGAGCCCAAATCCGCTCGCAACGCCCGACCAGATCGCCCTGGACGGACAGGCGCTGGCGGTGTTTCGCGCCAAGGCGGTGCAGGACGGGATCGGCTTCGTTGCGCGAACCTTTGCCACCGACCCGTACGGGCAAACGCCGGAAGGCCGCGCGACCTTGCCAGGCGCGGCGCGGGAAGTGGCGTTTGCCGCGGTTGTCGATACGATCAACCGGGATGCCGCCCGGCCGCATTTGCAATGGGTTTGGTCACCGGCGCATGCCTGGTTCGGCCGCGATGTGCCGGCGAGCAAAGTGCTGATGCCGAACGTCGATAACGTGTTCCGCATCATGCCGGTGGATCATGTTTCGCATTACCTCATCACCGCGGCACCTGCCGGGCCGATTCCCACACAGTTTTCCATCCAGTTGCTGCCGGCGCTGCCCGCGGAACCGCAGTGGAGCAAGGTGATACAGGAACTGGTCGATACCGATATCGAGCGGTCGCCGGACGGTTCGTTCAAATTGACGATCGGTCCGGAGCCGGCCAGTCATAACCATATTGCCACCACCGCGGCCGCGCATTTCATTTTGATACGCGACACAATCCAGGATTGGCGCCGCGAGACGCCATACCGGCTGAGCGTGACCCGGCTGGACGGGCCGGCGCCGGCGGCGCCGGCGGGCGATGCCCAGCTGGCCGCGCAAAGCGCGGCGCGGCTGCGTGACATCACGCCGCGAATCCAGCAGGCGAAGGGCGGCGGATTTGCCAATGCGCCGGGATTTTTCCAGGGCGCGGCCAACCTGTTGACGTCCCCCAAAATCCGCGAGGGCGGCCGTTGGGGCTTGTCCTCATCGGGGCATTTTCACCTCGCCGGCGACGATGCGCTGGTGCTCACACTGGACCCGATCGGCGCGAAATATCTGGCCGTGCAACTGGCGAGCGCGTGGCTCGGCTCGCTCGATTACGTGCACCACGCCGCGTCGCTGAACCTGGCGCAAACCCGCCCGAATGAAGATGGCACGATCACGGTCGTCATCGCCGCGAAAGATCCGGGCGTGGCGAACTGGCTGGATACAACCGGCCTGCACGACGGATCGATGTTCGTGCGCTGGCAGAAATTGCCCGAGCCGCTCGCCGCGAACGCGAAGGGCGTGCGCGATGTCCGGCTCGTGAAGATCCGGGATTTGGACGCTGCATTGCCGCGTGTGAGCAAGTCTGGGCGGCAGGCGCAGGTGACGGCGCGGGCGGCAGACTATGGCAGGCGATGGAAGGCGTGAAGGAAGTCGTTCTTTTTTGAAAAAAAGAACCAAAAAACTTTTACTCTCATAGAGTTACGCTCATAGGTAAGTATCGATCGCGCCTAACGCATCAACTAACAGAGCAAAAGTTTTTTGGTTCTTTTTTTCAAAAAAGAACTGCTTGCTGGCCATTCTGGCCGAAAGCTACGGACTCTTATGTTTGAATTTATCCACTCGCTCTTTGTTTGAACGAGCATTTTCATCAGCCGTCAGGCCGCCGGCTCGATAGGCACGATCCAGTCAGGCTGATAATGCTCTAACGACAGCCTTTCGCCGAGCCAGGTGGCCGCGGGGCCGGGCTGAACATCGGCGCGGTGCACCAGGCTGAGCGGGTACACATAATCACCAGCCTCGGCCAATTTCAGCCTTGTCAGACGGCCGGCCCTGATATCGTCCGCCACCAGGTGCCCGGGCATATTGCCCCACCCCAGGCCGGCGACCAGCAGCGCATGTTTCGCGCCGAGATCGCCCAGCCGCCAGGTGCGCAGCGACAACACACCGAAATCCCGCCCCTCGGTCAGCCGGCTCGCATCCGACAACACAAGCTGCGTGTGCTCGCGCACCGCGCCGCTCGGCACCGGGTCCAAAGCGGCAAGCGGATGCGATGGCGCCGCCACCGGAATAAGCATCAGTTCGCCGATGGCCCGCCGGCGCAACACATCCGGCAAATCACCCGCCCAGCCGCACACGCCCAGACTGCACGTTCGATCCACCACCAGCTGAGCCACCCCGCCGATTGCCTCCATCCGCAGCCGCAGCCCCACCGTGGGGTAGGCGGCGGCGAAGTCCCGCAGCACCGTGGTGAGGCGCGGAATGGGAAACATCACATCCACCGCCAGCGCCACTTCAACCTCGGTGCCCTGGCGCAACGCCATCGCGCGGGCCCGCAGTTCGTCCACCCGCAGTGCCACCCGGCGCGCATCCGCCAGCAACGCCCCACCGGCGTCCGTCAGCACCGGCGTGCGGCCGGACCGGTCGAACAGCGCCACGCCCAACACCGCTTCGAGGTTGGTCATGGTGTAGCTGATGACCGATTGCGCCCGCCGCAGCTTGCGGGCGGCCGCGGAAAAGCTCCCGGCGTCGGCAATGGAAGCCAGCACGCGAAGCTGGTCGAGGGTCGGCTCACCGATTTCTGGCATCGATAATCTCGCTACATCACATCGAGATTATGGGGGTTTTTCGATGGATAGAATATCCCATCTTGGTCGCACAGAAGAAACCGGAGAGAGACATGACCGCAAAAATCCTGATCGTCTTCTATTCGCGTAACGGCTCCACCGAGGCGCTGGCCAAAGCCGTGGCGGAGGGTGCCAACGCGGAGGGCGCCGAGGTGCGGCTGCGCCGTGCACGCGAATTCGTGGGACCCGAGGTGATGGCGCTGGCGCAGGGCTGGAAGGAAAATGCCGAGCGCATGAACGCGTTATATGAGGCGCCGACGGAGGCTGATGCCGACTGGGCCGACGCCATTATTTTCGGCACGCCGACGCGCTTCGGCAACACGAGCGCGGAGCTGAAGGCGTTCATCGACGGCCTGGGCGGCCTATGGTTCCAGGGCAAGCTGAACGGCAAGGTGGGCAGCGCCTTCGTCTCCACGCAGAGCCAGCATGGCGGCAACGAGACGACGATCGTGTCGCTCTATCATCCGATGGCGCATCTGGGGATGATTATCGTGCCGACGGGTTACGCCGATCCGGCGGTGTTCAAGGCCGGCACGCCGTATGGCGCGAGCGCCGTGTCGGGGGCGAGTGCGCTGCCGACGGATGATGAGAAGGAAGTGGCGCGGTTTCAGGGCAAGCGGGTGGCGCAGGTGGCGCAGAAATTGAGGGGATAGGTCAAAGGCCAGGGCTCTGCCCTGGACCCGCTGGGGCCTGAGGCCCCAGACCCCCGTTATTTGGTCCGTGCTAAGTAATGGGGTCTGGGGACTTGTCCCATTCGGGTGAGACGGGTCCAGGGGCATGGCCCCTGGCGTTCCTTGGAGAATTGCATGCGTCTGATGTCCCTTGCCGTTTTGGCCTGTCTCGCCAGCGCCGCCGCCTTGGCCGACCCTGCCATCGACGAAGCCGCCAATCAGACCCTCAGGCTCACCGGCGTTCCCGCCGCCAGCATCGCCGTCGTGCGCGACAACAAGATCGTCCTCACCGCCGCCTACGGCCTGGCACGAATCACCCCGCCGTTGGCGGCGACACCCGACATGAAATTCGCCATCGGCTCCATCTCAAAACAATTCACCGTCGCCGGCATCATGTTCCTGGTGCAGGACGGCAAGCTCAGCCTGGGCGACAAGGTGGGCAAATTCCTGCCCCAACTCACCCAGGCCAACGACATCACGATCCGCCAGCTTCTGTCGCACACCGCCGGCTACCAGGATTTCTGGCCGGAGGATTATTCCCCCCTCGCCTTCCGCAACCCCACCACGCCACGCGCCATCGCCGAAAAATGGGGCGAGAAGAAACTCGATTTCCCGCCCGGCACCGCCTGGCAATATTCCAACACCGGCTTCACCATCGCCGCCCTGATCGCCGAAAAAGCCGGGGGCGCACCGTTCTTCGATCAGTTGCGCACCCGCATCTTCATCCCGCTCGGCATGAAGACCGTGGTCGACTACAACGCCGCCGGCATCCCGCCGGGCGGCCCCACCGGCTACGAACGTTACGCATTCTCGCCGCCCCGCCCCGCCCCGCTCGACCGCCCGGGCTGGAGTTTCGGCAGCGGTGAACTGGCCATGACGGCGCACGACCTCGCCTTGTGGGACATCAGCCTGATCAATCGCAGCCTGCTGTCGCCGGCTTCGTACAACACCATGGAAACGGAGACGAAACTCAACAACGGCAAGGGCACCGGCTACGGCCTCGGCATCGATGTCGGCAGCCGCGGCGGCCACCGGTTTTTCGAGCATAGCGGCGAGGAAACCGGTTTCGTTGCGGAAAACATCGTCTTCCCGGACGATCACGACGCGGTCGTGGTGCTGACCAACCAGGACGCATCGCGCGCCGCCCGGATCATCGCCCAGCAGGTCGCCCATATCGCCTTCAACATCAACGCGGCAGCCCCCACCGACAAGAACGCAACGCTGGTTCTGTCCATGCTGGACGATCTCGCGCACGGCCACGTCGACAGCGCGCGCCTGAACGAGAACGCGCAATCCTACTTCAGCCCGGGCGTGCTGGCGGACTACCGCCGCAGCCTCGCCCCGCTCGGCCAGCCGCTCGGCGTGCATGAGCGGCTGCACGAGGACCGCGGCGGCATGGTGTTCCGCGTTTGGAACGTCAGCTACCCGGCTCGCGACGTCACGGTCACCACCTACGAACTTCCCGACGGCCGCCTCGGCCAATTCCTCATCGAACCGTAAGGAGAGAAGACATGATTGCCATCCGCAAGTCCGACGCGCGCGGCAAGACGAAGATCGACTGGCTCGACAGCCGGCACAGTTTTTCGTTTGGAGATTATTACGATCCGGCCGCGATGAACTGGGGCCCATTACGTGTGATTAACGAAGATCACGTGGCCCCCGGCGCCGGATTTCCAACACACCCCCACCAGAATATGGAAATCGTCACCTGGGTGCTGGAGGGCGAGCTTGCGCACAAGGACAGCACCGGCAACGCGGAAAAAATCCGGCCCGGCGAGTTGCAGCGCATGACGGCCGGCACCGGCATTCGCCATTCCGAGTACAATGCGTCCGCCACCCAGCCGGTTCACCTGCTGCAAATCTGGCTGCTGCCTGGTGTGCAGGGCCTGGCTCCCGGCTATGAACAGAAATCGTTCGCCGCCGAAATCGACGGGCATCTCCGCCTGGTCGCCTCGCCGAACGGCCGCGAAGGTTCCGTCACCATCCACCAGGACGCCGAAATCTACGCGGCACGCCTGGCCGCCGGCCAAACGGAATCGTTGCCTGTCCGCCCCGGCCGCGTGCAATGGGTGCAGGTCGCCCGTGGCACCGCCACGCTGAACGGCGTGTCGCTGGCGCAAGGCGACGGCGCCGCGGTCAGCGGCGAGCAGTCGCTGGCGATCGCGGCGAACGACGCCGCCGAGCTTCTGGTGTTCGATATGGCAGCGTAGCAAAAAACCAAAGTTTTCTGGTTCTTTCTTTCAAAAAAAGAACCGCTTTTTTTCGTCTCGCCTACATCTCCGAAAGACAGGCCGTCACCCACCGAAAAACCTCAGCCTCGACAGGCGCCAGCCGGTGCCGGCATTGCACCTCAACGCAACGTTCCGGTATCTCATCGTCGACGCAGCTCTGCCACCATACGATGCCGTCACGTTTCGAATAGATGGAGGCCCAGGGCACCGGTGGCGGCTGGCGGACCATGTAGCTCAGCGCGCCGATATCCACGTCGCGCCAGAGCGGCAGGAAGGGGCGGATGGGAAACCAGGCGCTGTCGAGGGGACTGGCAAACGGACTCATGACGGTGACGACGGAGTGCACCAGGTTGGTGCGGCGGTGGGCAAGCCATCGGGCGAACAGGCCGCCCATGCTGTAGCCGATCAGGCGCACGGTACCATGTTCGGCGGCAAGGTCCGTCAGGCGTTTGGTGACGCCTTCCATGAGTTGCCGGGAGGGGCCGGCGTTCGGGCCGAGATCCCAGCCGAACGCCTGGTAGCCAAGCGTGTTGAGGCTGCCGCGCAGCAAGGCGGTTTGTCCGTCACCGTGCAGGATGCCGGGCAGGACGAGAACGGCGCCGCCGTCGCCACGCGGGCAGCCGGTCACGAGGGCGGGGGTTATGCGCTCCCGCGGCCCGAGGGCGGTGAAGTCCTTCAACGTATCGGACCAGCGGGGCCGTGATCGGGGGGCGGGCATTGAAGCGGCTTGTAGAGCAAGGGTGCCGGCGTCGCCAGCGTGTCCATGGGTTGGGTGCAGGCGCAGGGAAAAAGTCTTTTGGTTCTTTTCTTCAGAAAAGAACATTCTTCCTTCGTAAGTCACTGACTAATCTTTATTTTTATTATAGTCATGAGGACTTCCCCCGGCTCGCAAACGCCTCCCGCGCCGCCAGCACGGTTTCCACCGCCCCGATCAGCGCGGCATTTCCGCCCGTCTGCACCGCGCGCGCCAGCAGCGCCGCGTCCAGCGCCACCAGTTCCTGGCGCGCTGCCTCCGAGGGCACCACCCGGGAGAAATCGCGGTCCGGCAGCGCAGCCGCGCCGCGCAGCCTGGTCTGCACGGTCGCGATACGATCATGCAGGGCGCGCAGCGTGCGGATGGCGGCCAGGGCGGCGGCGTCCGGAAAGGGGTGCTCGCGGCTCAGCGGCGGCAGGTCGGCATGGGCCGCCTGGATCGAAGCCGCGACAGTTTCGGCCGCGCGGCACAGCGCGTCCGCGGCCTGGCTGCGCACCAGCAGATCGTCGGCCCGCGTGCGTGCAACGTCCCGGTAGAAGCCGTAGCCGCACTGGTTCAGCCGTTGGAGTCCGTCCAGATCCACAGGGTCCACGGCCGCCGCGTCAAACATCCATGCGCCCGAACGCAGGGACACTGGCGTTGGGTGCGCTTGCCGCGGGCGCGGCGGGCGATGGCGCCGGCATCGCCATCTGCACGCCGGACCCGATATTGAACGGCAGGCCCACGGCCATGTTCGGCGCACTCAGCACGCCGCGTTCGGCCATGATCATGGCGGTATAATATCGCACCGCATCGAGCTCCGACAATCCGAACGCTTTCAGCGAAATCAGCGCCCGCATCCGCTCGTCGCGCGGGAAAATCAGCACCTTCACCATATCCAGCGTAATGCCGAACACCTTGAGGAAATCCCCCAGGTGGCTGTGCACCATTTCGGATATGTCGTGGATTTTCTCGTTCACCCGCTCCAGCGGCGTTACCTGCACCACCTGGTTGATCGCCTGTTCCACCACCGGCGTCGCATAGGAATTGACCTGGTCGGCCGAAATGAGATGATCGGCAATCGGCATGTGGGTCACCAGCGCGACCGCATCATCCTTGCTGGTGCAATGAAAATAATAATCCACCTCGTACGCCATCTCGGCCATTTCGGCCGATAGCGCGAGGCCCCGCGCCTTGACCACCATCTTGGCGCGGTTGACGTAGATCACCTCGTATTGCCACGGGCTGGCGCCGCCGAAGAAAGCGGTGGTGAAACTGCCCAGCAGCGGCTTGTCCGGCGTAATGACCGGATACTGGCCCGTATCGTACACGTTCAGAATGGCCCCGCGCGATTTCAGCACGCAGAAATGGTTGCTCTCCACCGTCAGCAGCGAGCCGGACACGATGGAGTTGTCCGGATAATGCCAGGCGAGAACGCCCGGCCCCATAAGCTCCCGCCCATCCGGGCCGAGAGTGGAAATAACGCCGCGTGTGAGGGCCATGGATGGTTCCCGCAAGTTTGCCTCCTCTTCTACCGTACCCGGTGGAACCCGCGCCAAGCGCAATCGGGGGCCAGACCTGCAATGTGGGCCACCATCGGGCAATGGCCGCCGAAAATGTGCTTGACACTCTATCATGTGTAAGATATTCCTTACGCATGAAAGAGACGCCAACCACTAACGGAGACCAACTGCTTACCGTGCTCGCGGCCCTGGCCAATCCGCATCGGCTCCGCGTGATCGCGGCCCTGGCCACCGGCGGCCGCAACTATGTCAGCCGGTTGGCGCGCGACATCGGAATCAGCCGGCCGCTGCTGCATCTGCACCTCCAGAAGCTCGAGGAAGCCGGCCTGGTCGCCAGCCGGCTGGAACTCTCCGCCGACGGCAAGGCGCTCAATTATTACGAACTGCGCGACTTCGCCTGTCCGCTCACGCCGGAGACCATTGCGGCAGCGGCAAAGTCCCTCACCCTCAAACCCGAACCCGAGAGATCCCAATGACTGAAACCGCCTTTCTGGCTGCATTCTTTTTCCCCGCGGCCGCGGCCGTGCTGGTCTTCTTCATGAAATACGTCTCCGCCGTGCTGCAGGCGCGCGTCCGCCTCGCGCAGGACGCAGCCTATCGCGACGTCGCGACCAAGGCGGCGGCCGCGCAAAATGAAACAGCCGCCGCGCTCGCGGACATCCGAGCCCAACTCGCCGCCATTACGAAAATCCTCAAGGACGTCGAATAATCCACCAGACAGGAACCCTCCCATGCCCGAAGTTTCGTTATTTCGCCTCTATGTCCTGCGCGCCATGTATCTGTTCATCGTCGTCGGCCTGGGCACGTTTCTCTGGCCCGACATCATCAATCCGGCGAAACATTGGCACCTCAGCGAGGGCCATGCCGACTGCATGCTCGCAGCCTTTTCCCTGCTTTGCCTGCTGGGCTTGCGCTATCCGCTCCAGATGCTGCCCGTGCTGCTATGGGAAGTCACCTGGAAAACAATCTGGCTGGCACTCGTTCCGTTGCCGCAGTGGTGGGCCGGCCACGTCGACGACGCGATCAAGCCGGCAGTATTTGCCTGTGCCATGGTTGTCATTGTATATGCTGCGGTGCCGTGGCCTTATGTGTTCAGGCACTTCGTTAAAGCGCGTGGGGAGCGTTGGGCATAGAAGAAGGAAGCAGTTCTTTTTTGAAAAAAAGAACCAAAAAACTTTTGCTCTCAGCGGGGACTTGCCAGCCCAAAAGCCGCTAACAAGGCCGACTTCAGCGTGGCTTCATCAACCACCCTAAGATCACACCTGGTGGCGCCTTTCTTGCCCCAGCCGCCGGGCACCGGTGCAAACGCATCGGGCGCCTGCTCGCAATAGAAATCCCGCATCGCAGGATCAAACATGAAATTCACATCACATGCCTTCGCATCCAGCGTCGCGAAAATCTTCCGCGGCGTGCGAAACGCCAGCCGATGAAAATGCGGCGCCTCGCTTGCATTCGGCAAAGCAAGCGCCAGTTCCCGAGCCCGCGCAGCATCCACCGCCATCCGACGCCTCCATCGTTGCCACCGACACTAACATACGCATTCAAGTGAAACCATGACCTCCGAAGCTGACCGCGTCATCGGCCTCTACCAACGCCACGCCCACGCCTGGGCCGCCGACCGTGGCGACCGGCTCTACGAAACTGCCTGGCTCGACCGCTTCCGCGCCCACATGGGCGCCGGCACCGAAGTGCTCGACATCGGATGCGGCTCCGGCAAACCGATCGCCCGATATTTTATCGAAACCGGCTGCGACGTCACCGGCATAGACTCGGCGCCCGAAATGATCGCCCTGTGCACGGCCAGCTTTCCTGCCCAGACCTGGCATGTTGCCGATATGCGAACATTGGCCCTGACCAAGCGCTGCAACGGCCTGCTGGCCTGGGATAGTTTCTTTCATGTGTCGCCCGAGGCGCAACGCCGCATGTTCCCGATCTTCCGCGAACACGCCGCCCCCGGTGCGGCCCTCATGTTCACCAGCGGCACATACCTTGGCGAAGCCATCGGCGCCTACGCCGGCGAACCGCTCTACCACGCCAGCCTCGATCCACAGGAATATACATCGTTATTGAACGAAAATGGCTTCCACGTCATTGCGCACGTCGTCGAGGACCCCAATTGCGGCCACCGCACCATCTGGCTAGCCCAAAACTGAAAAAAGTTTTTGTTTCTTTTTTCAAAAAAGAAATACTTCCTTCTTCTAACTGGCCTTCTCAAAAGGAAACGATCATGTCCGAAATCGCGGCGGTTGCCGGCACCTACACCCTCGGCGACCGCACCGTAAACCGCCTCGGCTACGGCGCCATGCAGCTCGCTGGCCCCGGCGTGTTCGGCCCGCCCAAGGACCGCGACACCGCGCTGGCCGTGCTGCGCGAGGCCGTGGCCAGCGGCGTCAATCATATCGACACCAGCGACTTCTACGGCCCCCACATCACCAACCTTCTCATCCGCGAGGCCCTCCACCCTTATCCGCACGACCTCACCATCGTCACCAAGGTCGGCGCCGTCCGCGGGCCGGACGCCTCCTGGAACCCCGCCCAAAGCCCCGCCGAGCTATCCCAGGCGGTGCACGACAATTTGCGCAATCTGGGCGTGGAAGCGCTCCACGTGGTCAATTTGCGCATCACCGGCGACATCCACGCCCCCACCGAGGGCTCCATCGCCGCCCGCTTCACCGCCCTCGCCAACCTGCAGCGCCAAGGCCTCATCCACCATCTCGGCCTCAGCAACGTAACACCCACGCAAGTGGAGGAAGCCCGCGCCATCGCCCCGGTGGTCTGCGTCCAGAACCACTACAACCTCGCCCACCGCCACGACGACACCCTCATCGACACCCTGGCCGCCGCGTCCATCGCCTACGTCCCCTTCTTCCCCCTCGGCGGCTTCACCCCGCTGCAATCCGCCACCCTGTCCGCCGTCGCCGCCCGCCTTCACGCCACCCCCATGCAAGTCGCCCTCGCCTGGCTGCTCCACCGCGCGCCAAACGTCCTGCTTATTCCGGGTACGTCGTCCGTGAGCCACTTGCGCGAAAACCTCGCCGCAGGTGCGTTGAGGCTGCCGGCCGAAACGCTTGCCGGGCTGGACGGTGTTGGGGCAGAATGAAGTAAGGAAGGAAGCAGTTCTTTTTTGAAAAAAAGAACCAAAAAACTTTTGCCACTTATAGCTTGTACTTGAACACCAGGCCGTCGCCGTTGGCGCCGCCCGACCAGGTGGTGCCGTAGAGCGCGTTGCCGACCTTGATCAGGTCACCAAGCGGGGCAATGCCGTCGCCGTTCTTGCCGAAACTGTGCAAAACCGTTTCGACACCGGCCGGCGTTATCGAGAACAACGTGCCGGAAAATGCGCCGTTCTTGTTGTAGCCTGCGCCGGTGACGCCGTAGAAGGTGCCGTTGACATTGATCAGGCCGGCCGATGGGCCTCCACCATCCTTGCCCACACCGGAGAAATTATACAGAACCGTTTCCGCGCCGGCCGGCGTGATCTTGAACACCGTGCCGAATTCGCTGGTGCCGCCCGACTCGGTGGTGCCGTAGAATGTGCCGCCGACGTGGAGCAGGCTGTCGCCGGGATCGGCCCCATCGGTGCCACCGCCGAACGAATACAGGAACTTGTATTTGTCGTCAGTGCTTATTTCGAACATCGCTCCAAAGCCGCTCTGATATTTACCGCCTTCGAAACTGGTGCCGTAGAGCTTTGAGCCCACCTGCACCAAAGCGGCAACGGGCCCGACCGCGTCCGGCGGGCCATTGAAATTGTAAGTGTCCTTGTATGCGCCGCTCAGCTTCATTTTGAACAAGGTTCCCCAGAAAGGATAGATGCCTCCGCCGGCCGTGGTACCGTAGAGCGTACCGCCCACGCGGACCAGGCCGGCCATCGGGTTTGCGCCGTCGATCTCGGTGCCGTTTGGACCGCCCTTGAATGAGTACAACACCGACTCGACACCGGCCGTGGTGATCTTGAACAGGGTTCCGACGCTTTCGGTCCCGCCGTTCGAACTGGTGCCATATAGCGTGCCGCCGACATTGATCAGGGTGGCCCAGGGATTGGCCGCGTCGCTGCCGCCCTTGAACGAATATATCACCGACTCAACACCTGCCGGCGTGATCGAGAACACCGTCCCCTGCCCGTTCGCGCCGCCGCCATAGGTGCTGCCGTAGAGCAGGCCGCCGACCTTGATCAGTCCGGCCGGAACATTCGAGCCGTCGGTGGTGCCTCCCTTGAAGGAATAGATCGCTTCGTAGCTGGCCGCGCAGGCCGGCATGGCCCCCGATACGGCGAGCGCAACACAAGCTGGCATCATGAATGAACTGGACATCGAGGTTCTACGCTCCGCTGCGGTTTCGTTGACGGTATAATACCATGTCCTTGATGTTGACCCTCGCGTTTCGCCTTCGGCGACCGGGGGCTTTGCCCCCTGGACCCCCGTCGTGCGCAGCACGCATTCGCGTGACGGCGTGCCGCCGGCGTCGCAAATTGGCTAAATGCCAAGTAGCGACG
>CAJCIS010000085.1 GCA_903970435.1 Acidobacteriota bacterium
CCGTCGCCGACGCCGCCGACGCCGCCGCGGTTGCCACAGTTTTGACACAACTCGAAAGCTGACTAAGCTTCAACAAACAGGACAGGGAGGTCCAGTGACCGGCATCGGCCGACGTTCTTTCTCTGTCCTGCTCGCCGGCAGTGTCGCAACCGCGGTCACCGGCCGCCGCGCCCAAGCCGATAGCGCGCTCGCCGCGCCAATTGACGCCGATGGCCCCACGATTGCCGTCGCCGGACCACCCGACAGCGACGCCGCGCGGTGGGCCGGCCTTCTACGCGGCCCGCTCGGCCCGCTCGCCGCACCCGGCGCGCTCCGCCTGCGCTACCTGGGCGGCCGCGATGGCGTGACCGGCGCCAACATGTTCGACGCCCGTGCCCTGCCGGACGGCCAGGCCGCCCTGCTGTTCCCCGGCGCCGCCGCCCTGGCCTGGCTCGTCGGCGATACACGGGTGCGATTCGACGCCGCGCGGCTGCTCCCCATGCTGGCCGCCGTCAGCGCGGGCGTGCTATGCACGCGGGGCGGGGCCCGCGGACTGGCCGCCGGCCCGCTCCGCCTGGGCTGCGACGCCCTGGTGGCGCCTTCCCTGTCGGTCCTCATGGCGCTGGACATGCTCGGCGTGCCGGTGCGGCCGGTTCTGGCTGCGCCGGGCTGCATCGAGGCCGTGCAGCGGGGCGAGGTGGACGCCGTATTCGCTCGCGGCCTCGACATGCCGGCCCAGCTCGCGTCCCTGCGCCAGGCCGGCTTGCTGCCGGTGTTTTCCGTCAGCTTCCCGCACCCGGCATTCGCCGCGCCGGCCACGCCGGACCTGCCCGATCTCGCGTCCATGCTGGACGGCACGCCGGCCGGCGATCATCCATTGTTAGCGGCCTGGCACGCCGTGACGGCCGCGAGCCTGCTGGATGCCGTGCTCGCCCTGCCGCGCCTGTGCCCCGACACCAGCCTGGCGCGCTGGCGCGGCGCCTGCGATCAGGCGCGCGCAACGAACGCCTTGGCCGGCCGGCTTCCGGGCAACATGCGATTGCTGACCGGCAACGATTCCGCCGCAGCCCTCGGCACCGTCCTGGTGAGCGGTGCGATGCAGGACACGCTGCACCAATGGATGGCCACGCGCCTGAACTGGCGTCCGACCTGACGCCGGTCGCAAATCACGGCTCCCTTTTACCGATTGTGAACCAATCTCCCCTACTGTGAGATTCGGTGGCGACCTTTTTGGGCGCCGCCATGAACGAAGGGAGACATTCCGTGTCTACAAATCTCGCAATTGCGTCCGTCGCTCCGGTACAGACGACACTGCCCATCCGGGAGGTGATCGCGCCGGCGCCGGCGCCAAGCACCCCGGCGCCGTCGAAATCGTCGGCCCCCTCTCCGTTCAACCCGGGTCTGCATCTCGATCCCGCGCTGAACATTGTCGTGCTTCAGTTCTACGATTCAAAAGGTGAGGTCACGCGCAGCGTTCCGTCGCAAAAACAATTGCAGGCCTATCAGCAGGAATCGGGGCAACGGCCGCCCGCGTCCCACACGCCGGATGCCTATCCGGGTACCAGCCTGACGGCGGCGGGCTGACATGCCGGTTCGGGCGCACCCTATGACGCCAGGGCGTCGAGGAGCGGGCGGGCGAGGCAGCCGTAGGCGTGCCACCGCCCGACCGAACTTCCGTACAGGGGCCGGCGCACCTGGATGGCGCTATGTGTCTGCACGGCGCGGCGATTTTCATGAAATGCCAGGCAGCCATCATGCCACGGCAACCCGCAATGATCGATCAAGCGGCTTGCCTGGCCTTCAATATCCGCCACGACGTCCTCGTAATTAACCTCGAGCATCACGCCTGCCGGCAGAACCTGGCGCCAATGCGCCATCAGGATATCGTAACTTTTGTAGAATCTCCCCAGTTCGGCAAGATCGTAGGCATAGGGCAAATGACCGGCGAATAACCTGGCGAAGCAGGACAGGCAGGTATCCACCGGGTCGCGCCGGACATGGATGATGCGGGCCCGCGGCAAGGCAAGGTGGATCAGGCCGAGGCGCAGGAAATTGCCCGGCAATTTGTCCACGATTCGGGCCGCCGCCGGGGCGCGGGCCGCAATGAGGTTGACGTATTTCGCGCCGACATCCGCCAGCGCGCCGGGCGGCAGCGCGGCCACCGCTTCGGGCCATGACAACGGTGCGATGTCCGCCTCCAGCGCGCCGAGCAGCCTCGGCAAATCCGGCAGTTCGCCAGCGCCAAACATGCACGGATGACTGGCCAGGATCTGCTCGACCAAAGTCGTTCCGGACCGCGGCATTCCCACCACGAACACCGGCCGCGTGGACGGATCGCCGGCGTCCCCGGCCGCCAGCGCCTCGGCCGTAAAGACGCGTCGTATGCGCTCGAACATTGCCAACGTCGCCGGTTCATCATAGGCAATTTGGCGCCGCTTGAGGCGATTGGCTTCCAGCAGATGCCGGAACGATACGGCACGCGCGCCATCGCCGCCCCCCTCGGCGCCATAAACAATACCGAGCGCGAAATGGAGTTCCATCTGCTCGGTTTCGGGAAGTGCCGCCATGTCGCCGGCCAGCGCCTCCATGCGTCGCAGATGCGGGCTGCCGGCAGTGACGCGGCCGGTGCCCGCGAGCCTATGGTAGAACGTGCCGCTGCCCGGCGCGTGTTCGACGGCCTTCTCAAAGGCCCGAAACGCGTCGTCGAACAGCCCCTGCTCCTGCAGCTCGCTGCCCAAATTGCCGTACGCGGGTGCAAAATCCGGCTGCAGCGCGATGGCCCGCCGGTGGCATGCCACCGCTTCGTCGAGACAGCCCTGCTCACGCAACGCATTGCCCAAATTGTTGCAGGCTTCGACATAACACGGCCTGAGCGCCAGCGCGCCGCGATAACAGGCGGCTGCATCCGCGCACAACCCGCGCGCGTGCAAGACGTTGCCCAGATTATTGTAGGCCTCCGGGTAATCCGGTTGAAGCTCGATGGCACGGCGATGGCACGCCATCGCCTGGTCCAGCAAACCCTTGCCATCAAGGGCGTTACCAAGATTGTAGTAGGCAGGCGCGAAATCCGGCTTCAGGACAATCGCCCGCCGGTGGCAGGCGATCGCCTCGTCGAGCCGTCCCTGCGCCTGAAATTCGTTGCCAAGGTTGGTGTGCGCCTCCGGACGATCCGGGTTGAGTGCGATGGCCTGACGATGGCACGACGCCGCTTCCTCCAATTTGCCTTGCCGGCGGAGCACATTGCCCAGATTGTTATGCGCCTCCAGCCGGTCAGGATTCAGCACAATGGCGCGGCGGAGGCACGCGGCCGCCTCATCGAGCCAACCATGTTCCGCTAACGCATCGGCCAGGATGTCGAGCGCCGCGGCAAAATCGGGCTTGAGTGCCACTGCGCGGCGCAGGCAAACAATGGCCTCGCCCAAGCGGCCGGCCGCGCGCAGCGCGTTGCCAAGATTGGCATGCGCCTGGGGAAAGTCCGGCCTGAGTTCGGTCGCCCTGCGATAGGCGGCCATCGCGGCGTCCAGCCGGCCCAGATGCTGGAGCGCATTGCCGAGGCTGTTGTGATAGGGTGCGAGGTTGCCGTTTATCGCAATGGCTTTGCCGATATGGTCCGCCGCGACATCGTGTTGCCCGTCCCGCGCGGCGGCAACACCCAGCAAATGCAAGCTGTCCGCGTGGCGCGGATCGAGGGTCAAAACGTCACGGCAAAGTTGCGCAGCCTCTTGCCAGCGGCCGGCCTGATGGCACAGCAGGGCGCTGTTGAAAATGCTGTCGGTTTCCAAGGAGGGTTAGCCGGAAAGAAGTCGTTCTTTTTTGAAAAAAAGAACCAAAAAACTTTTGCCTGTTGGGCTTGGCGCAGATCGTCCGCAACAGGCAACAGATAAAAGTTTTTTGGTTCTTTTTTTCAAAAAAGAACGACTTCCTTCGTTCCCCAATCCCTCACACCGCCGCGATGGCAGACGTAAAAACGCCGGCAACCTGGGGATCGGCGGATCGTTGCATCGACAAACCCTCGGCAATGTTGCGGTTGACCTCGATGAGGGGCTTGATGGGTATATTCTGCAGAATGGCGCAGGTGCTGTAACGCATCGACCACGCGCCCAGGCCGATGAGCTGCGTCTTGAGCTCCCGCGGCAAGCGGTTTTCCTCGAGTGCCAAATCCTTGAGCAGCGTGGACCAAAGATCGTGATTGCGGCCCAGCGCCCTGATACGCTTTTCTGTCGAATCGGCTTCCTCGAGGCACCGTGTAACATTGCCAAAGGCTGCCAGCTCCGTCTCCCGTGCGGAGAGCGTTTGCTGGCTGGCCTTCTTGTAATGCGCAGCGCCACTCCGCATGGCTGCCTCCCAACATTGAAATGACCATGGCGGCCGGCGCACCGCGCCGGCCGCCTAAGCTCCGATTAGGCGTTCTTAAAGAGAGTGAGCAGGTTCTGCGGCGCCTGGTTGGCAATGGACAGCGACTGCGTTGCCAATTGCTGCTTGGTTTGCAGCGAGGTGAGCTGGGCACTTTCCGCCGCCAGGTCCGCGTCGGTCAGCGCACCCACGCCGGCTGTCAGCGCCGAACTGAGCGCCGTGGTGAAGTTCTGGATGCCGGTGATCTGCTGCGATGCGGCGCCCAGGTTGGCTGCAATGGTATTGAGGTTATTCACCGCATTCAGAACCGTGGTCTCGTTGGCCGTACTGTTGCTGAGCGACGTTACCAGCACGCCGCTCGACGCCGTCGTGCCCGTGGTGCCATTGGCGACAGCGTCGTCACCCGCACCCTCGGTGTAAACGCCCGTGGTGGCGGTGCCGTAACTGATGTTCGTCAACCCGTTGCCGACAATGTTCAGCGACCCGTCCGACTGCTGCACCACGCCGAACCCGTTGGCACTCAGCACTGCGGCCAAACTCGCAACGATCTGGTTCGTCGAATCCTTGGTGCTGTTGAAGTCCACCGCCAGCGTGGTGTTGTCCGCGGTGGGATTGGTTTGCAGTTGCTGCGGCGTGGCCGCGCCGGTATCGACGAATTCGAAGGTGATCGTTTGCGTGTTGCCGTCCGAACCCTTGCCCAGGCTGAGCTGAATGGCCGCATTGCTGCCCGCGGCGGCGACAAAGGTGCCCGGCGTCGCCGTCGATCCGACGGTGGTACCGGTGCCAAAAGCGATATTGGCGCCAATCGTGGAGTTGCCGGAGCCGACGTCCACGTTGAGGCCGGATATGCCCAGCGCCTCGGTGAGGCTCGTGGAGTTGGCGCCGCCCACCTGTGTCACCTGATTCTTGACGTTGTAGACGCTGCCATCCACGCTTTGAACCACATTCAACTGGTTGGTGCCGCCGGCCGCCGCCGTCGGTGTCAGGAGATTGACGCCGCTGAAATTTGCCGAGGCGGCATATTGGTCAATGCTCGTCAGCTCCGCGTTAATCTGGGCCTGCAACGTCGTCAGATTCTCGCCCGACGTGTTGGACGAGGTGACCGTCTGCTGCAGGCTCTGCAGGACGTTATTGATGTTTGTCACGGCGCTGCTGGCCGTGGCCACCACCTGCGCACCGAAATTCAACGAATCTGACACCGCCGACAGGCCGGCAATGTTCGAGTTGATGGTGTTGGCAATGGAATAGATCGCCGGATTATCCGCGGCGGTGGCCACTTTCTGGCCGGTCGAGATCTCATTCTGCGCCCGATCCAACGCTTCCTGCGTCTGATCAAGCGATTGCAGGGCCGCCAGCGCGCCGATATTGGTATTCACGGAAAAAAGCGACATGGGGTTTTTCTCCCAACTCAGGTTTTCGAGAATTATAGTTTAGCCGGCAAAGCTTTAAGCAATGGTTTAGCGGTCGCGGTGATAATGACGCCGCGATACAGCCTGCGTGTACCGCCCGACCCGGCCGCGCAGGATCCACGCGAGACACCAGGCGTTAAAGGACGCGCGTTTCATGAGCGGATCGAGCGGTTTGCCGCCCCTGCAATCCTATCTGACCTACGCTGCCGACGAGGCGAAATACGCCAACACGGCCGCCGCCGCGAACGGGCAGGAATCCCGCCTTATCACCTACTTCCAGAAAAATGCCGGCAGCATCAATTCGCCCAGCGCATTGCTGGGCAACTACAAGGCGCTGACCGTCGTGCTCGGTGCCTTCGGCCTGTCCAGCAGCATAAACGACACCGCGTTGCTGCAGAAACTCCTCACCCAAGACCCGAACAGCAAAACGTCGCTGGCGCAACGGTTGGGCAACGCCAAATATCTCAGCTTTGCCACCGCGTTGTCGAACTGGAACCCGCCCCCCTTCGCCACCGCGTCGGGCATCAATTCGGTCGTCACGGCCTATAAAACCAACCAGTTCGAGGCGAGCGCCGGCCAGCAGACGCCGGGACTGCAGAATGCCCTGTATTTCAAACGCACCGCCGGATCGATCACCACGCTCACGCAATTGCAGTCCGACGCCAACCTGCTCGCGGTCGCGGTGACCGGGATCGGCCTGCCGCTCACCGATTTCGAGGAACTGAGCTTTACCCAGCAGACCGCCTTGCTCAAGACCAAGCTGAACATCGCCGATCTGCAAAAGCCAAGTTATGTCCAGCATCTGTCCGAATTGTATCTGGTACAGCAGCAGCTGAACGCGCCGCTGACGCCCGCGGCCCCCGCGGTCGGCAGCCCGCTCTCGCTGTTTCCCGACTCCGGCACCAGCACCAGCGGCGACGGCGTATTGACAATTCTGGAGGGCAGCACCGGCGGCACGAGCAGCCTGCTCGGCACCACCAGTACCGGCACCAGCAATCTCCTGTCGCTGTTCGCCTGAAAGGCCCCGTCACACGTAGCCCGTCATGGAGCGGTGCGGAAGGCGGGGCCCGCCAGCCCGGTCCAGAACGTTCTTCCTCAGAGCCCGTCCCGAAAGGCGCCCCGACGGCCAGTCGCGCGTAGGCGTGCTTCGCCCGCGGGCCGCAGATTTGCGCCGCTCCGGTGCTCACAAATCCACGCCGGCTGACCTCAGGCCACCTTTCGAGACGGGCGCGCAAACGCACCCTAAGCCGTTTGAAGCTGCCGGGGAACGGCATGGCGGCCGCGGCCGAACACCGCGTCCTCGTGCTGCACCACGCGCCGCGACAGGCGCAGCGCCTGGTAGCATTTCCCGGCCTCGGCACAGGCCATGGCCTGGTCGAGAATGGCGACCGCCATGGCCGATGTGGTGGCCTGCTTGAATTCGTCGGCCCGCTGACGTGCGCTTTCCAAACCGGCACGCCGTTCCGCGTCATCACCGATATAGGCGGTTTGCAGAGCGTAGTAGATGCGGCGCGCCGGCGTGTTGGCTTCGCTGGGCGGCATGATCTGCCGCCCAAACAGAAAGCGTGCGTGCGCCGTGAGTTCGATGCGGGTGCGGTTGCGGAATCGAATGGCCGCGCCATTGACCACCATCATGTCGCCCTGACGCATTTCTAGCACTAGATTGGACATGCTGTCCGCCTCCGACCCTTGCGGCCCAGCCGGGCCCGATGGTGTGGACCCGCCGCATTTTGCGGGCAGAAATCAGAATGCCGCAGCAGCCTTAACACCGGGTTACCGGGGCGCCCCATTTGCCAATGGCGCCGCCGCCAAGTAGCCACGCGGCCGCACGCCCCACCGCTTATCCAACCTCAGGAGCCCCCCCGTGCTGCAAGCCCTCATTTTCGACGTGGACGGCACGCTGGCCGAAACCGAGGAACTCCACAGGGCCGCTTTCAACGAAGCCTTCGCCGCGGCCGGCCTGGATTGGCAGTGGGACCAGGCGCTGTACGCCGAATTGCTGGCGGTGACCGGCGGCAAGGAACGCATGGCGTATTTCCAGCAGCGCACCGGCCTGACGCCCGCGCTGTCGCCGGCCGAGATCGCGACCCTGCACGCCGACAAGACAGCGCGCTATGCCGCGCGGGTGAACGCGGGCGGCCTGGAGTTGCGCCCCGGCGTCAGGCGCCTGCTCGCCGAGGCAACGCACGCCGGCCTGAAGCTGGCGATCGCCACCACAACCAGCCGCCCAAACGTCGACGCCTTGCTGAAGGCCGCCGCCCCGCTGCCGGCGTTCGACGTCATTGCCGCCGGCGACGAGGTGGCAGCCAAGAAGCCGGCCCCCGACATATTCCTGGCCGCACTGCGGGACCTCGGCCTGCCCGCGTCGGCCTGCATCGCGTTCGAGGACACCGCCAACGGTCTTGCCAGCGCGCGCGGCGCCGGGCTCCGATGCGTCGTGACATGCAGCGCCTATGGCGGCACCGGTCCGTTCGCCGGCGCGTCGGCAGTGGTGAGCCACCTCGGCGACGCGGATACACCGGCGACGTTGCTAAACGGCCCTGCCCTGCCCTGCGGCATCGCGGATCTGCGGTGGCTGTCGGCGCTTGCGAAGGAAGGATAAGAGTCAAAAGTTTTTTGTTTCTTTTTTTCAAAAAAGAAATACTTCCTTTTCTTATGAACGCCCCAGACCCACGCCTGACCGGCAAGGTCGCGATCGTAACCGGCGCCTCCAGCGGCGTCGGTGCAGCAACCGCGCGCAAGTTGGCAGCGCAAGGGGCAGCGCTGGTGCTCGCGGCGCGCACCGAGGCGACATTGCGTGCCGTGGCGGACAGCATCGGCGGCCTCGCTGTGCCGACCGACGTCGCACGGCGCGCGGACCTGGAGCGCCTGGTGGCGGCCGCGATCGAGCGCGACGGCCGCATCGATATTCTGGTGAACAACGCGGGCACGAATGTCCGCGGCAACTTCGCCGATATCGGCATCGACGGCGTGGAGCAGGTGATCGATACCAACCTGAAGGCGCCGATGCTGCTGACCCATCTGGCGTTGCCGCATTTGAAAGTGACCCGCGGCGTGGTGGTGAACGTGGCGAGCATTGCCGGGCATGTGCCGCTGCCCGGCGAGGCCAGCTATTGCGCCAGCAAGTGGGGCCTGCGCGGCTTTACGTTTGCCGCAGGCCCGGAACTGAGCGGCGCGGGCGTATCGCTGTGCGTGGTGTCGCCCGGACCGATCACCACCGGGTTCGTTTTGGACGACATGGACCACGTGCCCGACCTGGTATTTTCGCAGCCGTTTCTATCCGCCGACGAAGTGGCGGATGCGATTCTCGCATGCGTGTTCGACCGCAGGCGGGAACGCGCCATGCCGGCATCCACGCTCATGCTGGCGAAGCTGGCCGGTGCCGCGCCCTGGCTGCAGGAATTGCTGCGGCCGATGCTGGAGCGGAAAGGGGCGCGCGTGAAGCGAGAACTCAGAACAAAAAGGAAGTAGTTCTTTTTTGAAAAAAAGAACCAAAAAACTTTTACTTATGTAACAAAAGTTTTTTGGTTCTTTTTTTCAAAAAAGAACGACTTCCTTTCTTCTTTGGTTTGCCGATGAAGCTCTTGATTGTCGAAGACAACCCAGCCCTGCTGGACATGATCAGCACCCACCTGCGCGAGCGCGGCTTTGTCGTGGACGCGGTACGCACCGGTGGCGAGGCGTTGGAGCGGGTCGGCGCGGCCTCGTATGACGCGGTCGTCCTCGATCTCGGGCTGCCGGACATGGATGGCATGGACGTGCTGCGCGGGCTGCGCGAACGCGCCATGGTGCCGACGCTCATTCTGACGGCGCGCGACGGGCTGGCGCACCGCATTGCGGGGCTGGATGGCGGGGCGGATGATTACATTCTCAAACCGTTCGACCTGGCGGAGTTCGAGGCGCGGTTGCGCGCCGTGCTGCGGCGCCCCGGGCTGCGCGCGCCGCCATACCCCAGTTTTGGCGACCTGAGCTTCGATATTGCGTGCCATGCCGCGCGCGTGGGCGAGCGCAACATCGAATTGACCCCGCGCGAGGCCACCTTGTTCGAGGCGCTGATCAAGAACGGCGCGCGCATCGTGGTGCGCGATATGCTGGCCGACCGGCTGTTCGGCCTGGCCGACGATGTTTCGGCCAACGCACTCGATGCGATTGTTTCGCGGCTGCGGCGCAAGCTCGCGATGCTCGAATCGCGCGTCAGTATCGAAACAATGCGCGGCATCGGCTATCGGCTGCACGACGGGCAGGACGCGAGGTGAATTTGTTGCGTACGCTGCGCTGGCGGCTGGTGGGCGCCATGCTGGCAATATTCGTGCTCGCACTTGGCATGGCGGCGGGGCTTGGCGCACTGGAACGTCATCAGCGGGCGACACGGGCGGCGGTGCCTGGCATTCTGGATCAGGAACCGTATCAGGACGCGCTGGCGCTGGCGTGTTTCGGCCTGCCGGCATTGGTGCTGATCTGGCTGGTGAGTTCATGGAGCTTGCGGCCGTTGGCGCGCGCGTCGTCGCAAGCACGCGCGATGGGTCCGCGCGATATTGCCGCGCGAATCTCACGCGACGGCCTGCCCGCGGAAATCGTTCCGCTTGTCGATGCGGTGAACGGGGCGCTCGACCGGATGGCCGAAGCGTTTGCAGCCGAACGGCGGTTCACCGAAAACGCCGCGCATGAGCTGCGCACGCCGCTGGCGGTGCTGGGGCTGCGGCTGCAGCGGGCGAAACTATCCGATGCAAAACCCGATTGGCCGGCGATCGAGCAGGATATCGCGCGCATGAACCGGCTGGTGGCGCAGATGCTGGATTTGGCGCGACGCGAAAATTCAGCGCGCGCGGAGGGTGCGGGTAGCGCGCTGCCGCTGGTAAATCTGTCGCGCATTGCGCGGGAAGCGGCGGCGATGATTGTTCCGATGGCCGAAGCACAGGGACGGGCCGTGGCGATCGATCTGCCGGATGCGCTGATGGTGCGCGGCGATGCGGACGATTTGCGCGAGGCCTTGTGCAATGTGCTGGAAAATGCCGCGTCCCACGGCCGCGGAACGATCGGCTTGCAGGCCGGCCCGATCGAGCCCGGGGGCGAGACGAGGCTGATCGTGAGCGACGAGGGGCCGGGACTTTCGACGGAGTTGGAAACGACCGCCTTTGAGCGCTTTCGCAAAGGCGGCCAGTCCGAAGGCACCGGCCTAGGGTTGTCTATCGTGCGCGAAGTGGTGCGAAATCATGGTGGGAAGGTGGCGTTCTTGCCGGGCTCTCCTTGCAGGGTTGAGATCAGACTGCCGAAGAAGTAAGGTAGCAGTTCTTTTTTGAAAAAAAGAACCAAAAAACTTTTGCTTGTTAGGAATGCCGGGCCTGCATTCCTTGAGCGCCGCCAGGCTCAACATCGTTTTTGCAAGAAAGAACTGCTTGCCTGCTCCCTCAGAAACTCACTTTAACCCCCCCATAGGCCGTAATCGGCGTTCCCGGGCTGCCCGTGCGCGGGTCCGTCACGCCGCCGGGCACCATGGGCCAGGGAACCGTGTCGACCGGACCGAAACCGCCATAGGTATCGTACCGCTGATTGAGAACATTGTTGACCAGGGCGAACACCATGATGTTGCGGGTGATCTTGTAGGACGTGTTCAAATTCACCACGCCGTAGCCGCCCACCGGCTTGGTGAGGTTCGCCTCATCGCCGAAACGATAGACCGAGCTTTGCAGGATGGCCGAGCCGCCGATCACCCAGCGGTCGGTCACATCGTAGCCGAGAACAACGGTGCCGCGATGGCGCGGAACGCCCGGAAGGCGATCGCCGGGCACGACATGTTCGTTGCCATTGACGTCCGCGTCCGGATTGGAATCGCTGCCCAGCAGCAGCGCGGTCTGAAACGTGGCATCCGTATAGGCGTAGCCGAGGGCCGCGTGGAATGTTTGTGTATCATAATGCAAATTGGCTTCGACGCCCTGGCGCAGGGTTTTGCCCGCGTTGGTATAATAGGCAAGATTCGGGTTGTACGTGGTCGTTTCGTCGATCAAATCATCGCGATTTTCAGTGTGGTAGAAATCGGCGTTCCAGCCCAGTTTGCCCTGCCGGAAATCCGCCACGGTTCCGCGCGCACCGAATTCGAAGGTGGTGGAAATCACCTGCTTGAGCGGCGGATCGCCGACAAAGAAGCTGAGCAGCGAACAGGGATAGGCGGGACTGGCGCAGGACAGTTCCAGCGCCGTGGGCACCCGGTTGGTTTGTGAAAAGCTGCCATACACTTGCAGCCACGGCGCGATGCGGTAGGTCAGGCCGGCGCTGGGATTGAAATGATTGAAACTGTTCTGGCCGGTCACCGGGCCGCCCAGCTTGTCGTGCAGGTCGGTCTCCGCATTGTTGAAGCGCCCGGCCAGGCTGAGGTCCAGCCGCGGGGCGATCGTGAGAATATCCTGCGCGAATACACCGTAATATCGCGTCGTGGTGGCGACATCGACGGGATTTATGCCTTCGCTCGGTTGATCCTGCACAACGCCGGGCCCGATATATTCCCGCGTGTAGGGGTTGAAGCCGCCATTGGCGACGGTGCCGGTCACGACATTGTCCGAGCCATCGAAGCTGGCGCCGGCAACCACGTAATTGTGCAGCCCGAATATATCCGCATCATTGGTAACCTGGACCGACGCGCCATAGGCATGGCTCGACAATGTTTGCGTGCTGAGCGCCGAATAGACGCCGCCGTCGAGGAAGTCCGGTGTCGGCACGCCGCCGCGGCCGGTAACCACCGTGCCATCGTCATTGCACAACAGGCCGGTGCCGTTGTCGCAAGGCGCCACATCCGTCGTGGCGCCGTTCGGCACCTGCTGATTGAGGTTCTGGAAATAGGCCAGACCCTGCAAATTCGTCGTGTCGTTCAGCGCATACGTGCCGTTCAGGTTGACGCTGACATACTTGTTGGTGACCAGGTTTGGCGCGGTGAAAATGTTGGAAATATTGGCGTCCAGCGCCTGCACCGGCGTGGCGCCGGGGTTGCCGAGCTGGTTGGACGCGGCGGTGACGCCCAGATGCACTTCGGCCGCATCGCTGCGCCAGCCGAGATCGGTGTACAGGCGATAGATCTGCGACTGGCTGGTCAGCCGAAAACCGTCGTCGTGAATGATTTCGCCGGCGGCATAGACGGCGAAATTGCCGACCTGCTGGCCGTATTCCAGGCTGCCCGAGGCGCGGCCGTAGGAGCCGCCATAGGCGGTCAGGTCGGCGCCGTGAAAGTCGAACCCGTTCTTGAGCTGCACATTGACCGAACCGCCGAGCGCATTGAGGCCGAACACCGGGTTCGATGCCTCCACGTTCACCGTATCGATCGCCACCGACGGGATCAGGTCCCAGTTCACCGTGTCGGCGAAGGAGTCGTTGAAGCGAGCGCCGTTGACGTAAACGGCAAGCCCCTCGGAGGTGCCGGAAACCGGGGACGCGGTAAAGCCGCGGAAGATGATGTCGGGCTGGAAGACGTTCCCCTCGGTGTCGTTGATCGTGGCGCCAGGGATGTTCTCCAGGATGGCGCCGGTGAGGGACGGAATGCCCGTGCGGTCGATATCGGCGGTGCCGAGCACATTGGTGGCGGCGGGGATCTGATCGCGGTCGATGCCGGACCCGAGCACCGGCGTGCTGCCGACCACATCCACTTGCGGCACCGTTACTGGCGTGGGCACCGTAACAGGCTGGGGCGCGGTCTGCGCGCGGGCCGTGTTGGCCGCCACCAGAGCCAGCAGCGCACCCATCGTCGTCCTTGGCTTCATGTAGTGCTCCGCGTTGCACCCCGCGGCGCAACGCGGCGGGTGTCAGTCAGCTTTCGCCGGCGCGTTTTACCGGCGGCGCGCGCGGGTGCGATGGCGGCCGCGTTACAGCCAGATAAAAGTTTTATGTCAGCCCGCCGTCAGGTTACGCCTGCAGGCCGCTGATGCTACTGGGCCCGAATAGCAGTCCGGACGCCGCACGATGCTGCCGCCGCCACGCGCCGCCGACAGGCATTGGCTGCCCACAC
>CAJCIS010000086.1 GCA_903970435.1 Acidobacteriota bacterium
TGGCGGGTGGCGCGTCCTGCGCGGGCGGGCCGGGGTCGGTGGGCACTTCGGGGCGCGAGGCGGCGGCCGAGGGGGGCATGGGGAACAGCACGGTTGCCCAGGTGAGCTTTGCGGTGACGGCGCCGAACAGCAGCGAGAAGCCGCCGGCGGCGAAGACAAGGCGATGTCGGGTGCGTTCGAGGGCGGCGCGGCGGGCGAGGTCGGGCGCCGTAATGCGGACGGTTTCCATGCGCGGCATCGCCCCGCTGTCCGGCACCCCGCGCAGACGGGAAGGCGGTGTGCTCATAAGGGCTTATTGCCAGGGGCTTTGCCCCTGACCTTCCTTAAACAAAGGGGGGTCTGGGGCCGTCGTGCGGAGCACGCGTTCGCGTGACGGCCCCGGCGGGGCGCGCAGCACGCGTTCGCGTGACGGCCCCAGCTTGGGCCAGGGGCAGAGCCCCTGGCTTTTTTCGCCTGCGTCATTCCGCCCCCATGGGAACGGCCGGCGGCACGGCGGTCCGGACACCCAATGCGCTAGGCACCGCGGTCACCACGGCCGGCTGCATCATCCGGACGGGCCGCGCCATTGCCGAAAGCACACGCGCGCGCGCCGGTTGCGGCGTGGCGAGGGCAAGCGGCGCGCTATGGGCCAGCGGGTTGGTGTGCAAAGGCGGCTCGCCATCGGCCAGCGCCGCCGGCGGCGATTTCTTCGGGCTCGCGTGGGCAACCAGTTTGGCGGCGGGCCGGATGGGCGCTGGGTGCGCTGGCGCCGGGGGCTTGGGCGGAACCGGGGGTGTTTCGTCGATACCGGGGTTGGCCGGCGCGGCGACGATGGGGGTGTCGGCCGCCGCCGGGGTCTCGGCGGGAGTCGCATCGCTCACGGCGGTTGCACCGTCATCGGTGCCGCCCGATTGACCGGGCGGCGCCGGGGGCGGCAGCCGCGCGGCCAGATCCGCGAGTTGCACCCACTGGCCGGGCAGCAACGGTGTCAGGTTGAGGTATTTCTGCGCCATGGGCCGCAGCCGGTCCGGGTTGTTCAGCACTTCCCATTCGGCGCGCAGCAGGCCGGTGGTCTGGCGCGTTGCCTCGGTGGCGCGGATGACGTGGCCGATCTGCCGGTCGAGCAATTCGGCCCTATGCTTCTCGCTGTAGAGATACAGGCCCGAACCGCAGGCGGCGGTCAGGCACAGGAAGGTGAAGGGACGGATCATGTTGTCACCTCCGGCCGGTCCGCTGGCAGGCGCGGCAGGCGTTGGAGCGCGCGCAGGCGGGCGCTGCGGGCGCGGGGATTGCGGGCGATTTCGGCGGCGCCGGGGCGGGCGGCCTTGGCGGTCAGCAGCCTGAAACGCACGGCCGCGCGCGCCGCAAGGCCGCGCGGATCGTGCCGCGAGGGGGCTGGCGCGCGGCCGGCGGCGGCGGCGAAGAATTGCTTGACGATACGGTCTTCCAACGAATGGAACGACACCACCACCAGGCGTCCGCCGGGCGCGAGCAACGCGGCCGCCGCTTGCAGGGCGCGCTCGATTTCGCCCAGCTCGTCATTGACCCGCAAGCGTAACGCCTGAAAGCTGCGGGTGGCGGGATCGATGCCGTCCTTGGCGCGCGGCACCACGCTTCGGATAATGCCGGCGAGCTGGGCGGTGGTTTTGATCGGCGCCTCCGCGCGCGCCGCCACAATGGCGCGCGCGACACGGCGCGACAGACGCTCCTCGCCGAGACGGTAGAGCATGTCGGCAAGTTCGCCTTCGGGCAGGGTGCGGACGAGGTCCGCGGCGGTGGGACCGGCATTGCCCATGCGCATGTCGAGCGGCCCGTCCAGGCGAAACGAAAATCCGCGCGCGGGATCGTCGATCTGAAAGCTGGAGACACCGAGGTCGAGCACCACGCCGTCGAGCTGGGTCACGCCGCGGGCCTGGAGGAGGGTGAGCATGTCGCCGAAACTGCCCTCAATGACATGGAGTCGGCCAGGGTAGCGCGCGGCTAAAATGGCGCCGCGGGCAACCGCGTCGGGGTCGCGGTCGATGGCCCACAAGGTGCTGCTTGCGCTGCGCAGGATGGCTTCGGCGTAGCCGCCGCCGCCAAAAGTACCGTCCACGAAAACCTCGCCATCTGCTGGCGCCAGGTTGGCCAGTATTTCTGGCAGCATGACGGGCACATGGCCAGACGCCGGTGGCATGGAATTTGTTTCTAACGGTGTCATGCGCCGCGTCCGGCGGGCAGGCTCAGCCTGTCGGACAGGAGGCGACTGTTGGCTTCGCGCAACCTCTGCTCGGCCGCGGCCGGCTCCCAGATGCGAAAACTCTTGGCGGCGCCGACGAAGGAGAGCGCCTCGGTAATGCCGGCATGGGCTGCCATGGCGGGTGGCAGGCTGATGCGGCCCTCCTTGTCGGCCTCGAGCAACAGGGCGCTGCCGGCAAGGGCGGCCGCCAGATCCTCATGGTCGTCGCTGTAGGTGGCCAGGCGGTCCAGCGACCCCAGCAATTCGTCGAACCCCGCGGCGGACCAGCCCTCGATGCAGGGGTATTTGTGTGACGGGCGCAGCACGACGTGCACGGGGCCGTCCACGGCGCCGGCGCGCAAGACGGCGCGGAAGGGCGCGGGAATGGAAACCCGCCCCTTGGCGTCCACCCGATTGGTGTGCGTGCCCATGAACCCGCGCATCCGGCCTGCTGTTTCCTTTTCCGCACCGCACCGACTTCGTTGGCCCAGGCATGTGGATGACCATCAACGTCTGGGATGGCTTGGGTTAACATGGGATGGCGCCCCACTCAAGCATCTTGATTTGGGATGGCGGGTTGGCGCCCGGAAAAAGCACAAGAAAAACAAATAGTTAATCGAGACGGGTCGGGGGCGTCCGCATTTTATCTGTGGATAATTTCGTATTTGTTTTGTTCCTGTGGGTAAGTGTGTGGGCCATGTCCACGTCCCGCACGCCGCGAACGGCTAAAATCCAGACGGCCTGTAAGCCGGGTTCTGTCCTTGCGTTGCCGCAAGGGGCAGCCATTCCTCTGCGACGCGCGTTACCGCGCGCCTCGCGCGACCAACCCGGACGGCAGGGCGGAAATGCCCCCGGCCGCGGCGCTCGCGCGCCCGGCCCGCCGCCCCTATTCGGTCTTGCTCCCGGTGGGGTTTACCCTGCCGCCCCTGTTGCCAGGGGCGCGGTGCGCTCTTGCCGCACCGTTTCACCCTTGCCCGTCCCCTGGTTGCCCATGGGCGTGTGGCGGTTTGTTTTCTGTGGCACTTTCCCTGGGGTCGCCCCCGCCGGCCGTTAGCCGGCACCGCATTCCCGTGGAGCCCGGACTTTCCTCCAGCCGTTGCCGGCCAGCGGCTGCCCGGCCGTCTGGAGGTGAACTCCTGGGCCGGAGCCGCCTTTAACATCAAGCAGGAAGTTGTTCTTTTTTGAAAAAAAGAACCAGAAAACCTTTTTCTGCTAGGTAGGCGCCATGACACTCACTGCGGACATCCATGATTTCCATCGTCGCGAGCTGACGTTCGACGAGAAGACGCGCGTGGTGCTGACCATCGGCGATTACGGGCCGGCGGTCATTGTTCTGCACGAGATTTTCGGGTTCACGCCGACTTTGGCGCGCTTCTGCCGCTGGGTGCGCGACGCGGGGTTCCGCGTGTATGCGCCGATCCTGCTGGGCACGCCGGACGCCACCAATCCGCAAACCATCACCACCGGCCGCATGCTGCATCTGTGCATTTCACGGGAATTCTTCCTGCTGCGCGGCGGCCGCACCAGTCCGCTCACCGACTGGCTGCGGGCGCTGGCGGCCCAGGCCCACGAGGAATGCGGCGGCCACGGCGTCGGCGCCATCGGCCTGTGCCTCACCGGCGGGTTTGCGCTCGCCATGGCCGTGGACCCGCTGATCCGCGCGCCGGTCATGGGCGAGCCGGGCCTGCCCGCCTTCGCGCACGCCGCACTGGACGTTTCGCCCGAAGACCTGGCGCGCGTGCGTGCGCGGACGCAAACCGACGGCCTCACCATCCGGGGTTATCGTTTCGAGGGGGATACACTTTGCCGCGCCGCGCGGTTCGATACGCTGCGCCGCGAATTCGGCGACGCCTTCATCGAGCGCGTATTGCCGGATGCAAGCGGCAATCCGGGCGGTATGCGGTCGCAGGGCAAACCGCCGCATTCGGTGTTCACCGTGGATCTCGTGGACGAAGCCGGCGAGCCGACGCGGCAGGCGGTGGATGAGGTTATCGCATTCTTCAAGGAGCGGTTGGAGAATCACGAGACGTGAGCAACTTCTCGATACGAGGTCCGGTGTGAAGATTATTCCTTGCGAAGGCGATACAGGTGACCTGTTCGCCGACCTCGGCCTTGCACCGGCGGCGGCACCGATCAGCCGACGCTTTCCAAAGTTCTGCGCCGGCGCATGGAGAGTGTGACCCTTGACAAGCTCGCGGCATGGCTGAATGCGCCGGGGCGAACTGTTGAAATTCGTGTCCGTCCGGATGATCGCGCAACCGGAACGGGAAATCTCATCATTGCACCGTAACGGCACCACGTATTAACACAACCTTGCGCTAAACCTCGGGGGCGCGGAAGCGCAGCGCACCGGGGATTCACGCTAAATTGGTACGCGTGTAAGATTCGCGTTGGCAACCAGGACCGTTTTCGTACATGTTGCGCCCCATCGTCAAAACAGGGCCAAATGGCCCAAGGAGGCAAACATGCTCAAATCCACGGTATTCGCCAGCGTCAGTATGCTGGCGTTGGCCGGTTCGGCTGTCGCGGCCGACACATTGCCAGCCCACCCGATGTTCGCACGCCGCGTCGGCCTGCACCCCAATATCCACGGCAAGGCTTCGATCCCGACCAGCTGGGACTTCACCTGGACCTACAACAACACGAAATACAGCGCCGTTTTCCTCGGCACCAATCCGACCGCGGGCGGCACGACAACCACGATCCCCGTCGAGCTCATTCCGGTCGTGATGAAGTACAAGAAGGTCAAGGAAGACCCGACAATTGTCACCAATGGCGCGAGCGTCATGACGCGTACGGTTGCCAGCCCGATCTTCGATACAACGACCGATTACAACCAGGGCGGCACCGATCTCGGCAAGACGCAGTACGAGGATGCGTTCATGCGCGGCCAGACCTGGGGCTACGGGGTGTCGAAAAACACCGGCTATCATGTGCTGCTCGGCACGCCCACGGTCGAAAAGAAATTCACCATCGATGCGACGAGCCAGGGCAGCGAATTCGGTCAATCGGTGCTCCTGCTCGACATCAATACGTTCGACAATGAAATCCAGGCGAAGGTGAGGAAATACGCGGCAACCAGCCTGCCGCTATTCGTTACCACGCAGACCTATCTGACGACCGGCAACGAGTGCTGCATCGGCGGCTATCATAACTTCAACGGTGTGCAGGCCTACGGCATGTTCACCTACATCCAGGCGACCGGCGTGTTCAGCCAGGACGTATCGGCGATGAGCCACGAAATCGGCGAGTGGCTGGACGATCCGCTGACCACCAACAATGTGGCCTGCGGCATTTACGAAGTCGGCGATCCGCTGGAAGGCGGCCAGAACGGTCACCCCTACGGCACCTGGACCTACACGGTGAACGGCTTCACGTACCATTTGCAGGATCTGGTTCTGCCGCCCTATTTCGGCGCGCCGACCAGCACCGCGATGCCGGCGCCCTACGACTTCACATTTCAGGGCTACACCGGCCTAGGTGTATGCTCGAACGGCGGTTAGCCTGACAAGGAAAAGCCGGGGCCCACCGCCCCGGCTTTCTCCTTCAATAGCAAAAGTTTTTTGTTTCTTTTTTTCAAAAAAGAAATACTTCCTTCCTAAGTTTCCGTCCGCGCGCTCTCCAATTGTTTTGCGCGCGCGCTGCCTTGGCGCTCGAACATCCAGCCCGGATATTCCGGCGGCAATGTGCTGACGGTGTTGAGCGCTTCCAGTTCCTGCGGCGTCAGGTCGACGTCGCACGCGGCGATATTGTCGTCGAGTTGTTCGATGCGTTTGGCGCCGATGATGACGCTGGTGACCACTTTCTGGTGCAGCAGCCAGGCCAGCGCGATCTGGGCGACGGAGACGCCGCGCGCGTCGGCGATGGGTTTCATGGCATCGATGCAGGCATAGGCGCGGTCGCGGTCGACGGGCGGGAAGTCGAAATTGGCGCGGCGGCCGTCGCCGGATTTTTCCTGGTCACGGGTGTATTTGCCGCTGAGCAGGCCGCCGGCGAGCGGGCTCCAGACCATCAGGCCGATGGTTTCGTGACGCAGCAGGGGCACGATGTCGCGCTCGAGGTCGCGGCCGGCGATGGTGTAGTAGGCTTGCAGCGTTTCGAAACGGGCGCGGTTTTCGCGGGCGGCAATGCCGAGCGCGGTGGCGATCTGCCAGGCGGCCCAGTTGGACACGCCGACATAGCGGACGTGGCCGTGTTGCACGAGCGTGTCCAGCGCGCGGACGGTTTCCTCGATCGGGGTGGCGGGGTCGAAGCCGTGGATCTGGTAGAGGTCGATATGGTCGAGCTGCAACCGCGTCAGGCTGGCTTTGACGGCGTCGATGATGTGGCCGCGCGAATTGCCGCGTGTGTTGGCGGCCGGCCCCATTTCGCCAAACACCTTGGTGGCGACGACGACGTTTTCGCGCGGGATTTTCAGGTGGCGCAGCGCCCGGCCGGTGATTTGCTCGGAAACGCCGGCGGCATAGACGTCGGCGGTGTCGATGAAATTGATGCCGGCGTCGATGGCGCGGCCGATCAGGCGCTCGGCGTCGGACTGGCCGAGCGCGCCGATTTGCGCCCACATCCCCTCGCTGCCGCCGAAGGTCATGGTGCCCAGGCAGAGTTCCGAGACGAAAAGGCCGGTGCGGCCGAGCTTGTTGATGCGCATGAACGTCTCCTGGTTGCCGCGTGTTTGTCAGAGCGGCAGATGGGGGGTCACGCGGCGCGCGGCGGTTTGGCCGTGCGGCGCGGTGGGGCGGTCCGGTGCCGGTAAGGATTGCGTGAGGCGGCGCAATTCAGGTTCGCAGGCGCGCCGACTCGCGATAGTGGCTTATCGGCGTGCTTTAACAAACAGGGGCTTAGCGCATTTTCAGCCTGACTGGAATCGCCCGATGGAGACGCCCAACTTGAGGCTGATACAAATGTTCGGCAGACAATAACCTGGAGCGGCCCGACGGGCACCCGACGATTTTCCCGTCAGGCTGGGGCCGCTCTAGAACGTGTAGTGGGTCAGTTTCAGGCGGCGCCGGCCCGGAACGCCCGCCTTGCAACGTAGTGATGCGAGTCCCGGAGCCAAGCCCATTCCCAGCCTCACGCCATTCCCCGATGTGAAGGTGCCCCCGTTCCTGGCGGGTGACGGCGCCATGTGCCAGGCAATGCGCCGGTTCGACTGGTCCGGCAACCTGCTGGGTCATCCGCACGCGTGGCCGCAATCCTTGCAGACATTGGCCGGCCTGATGCTGGCCTGTGCGCAGCCGACCTTCATTGCGTGGGGCGCGAACCACACGCTGGTGTATAATGATGCCTATGTGCCGCTGCTGGGGCGCAAGCATCCGGCGGCACTCGGCCAGGGGTATCTCGACGTATGGAGCGAGGCGCGCGCCGAGCTGGCCTCGCTGCTCGATCGCATATGGGCCGGCGCGTCGGTTCATATGGAGGACATGGCGTTCGTGCTGGACCGTTACGACGGGCCGGAGACGGCGCATTTCTGGTTTTCCGGCACGCCGGTGCGCGACGATGCCGGCCGCGTGACTGGCTTGTTTTGTACTTGCACGGAAACCACCGGCGCCGTGCTGGCACGGCAGCGGGAGGAGGAGACCAACGAGCGCCTGGCGCGGATGTTCGAGCAGGCGCCCGGATTCATTGCGCTGCTGACCGGCCCCGAACACCGCATCGAACTGGCCAACGCGGCCTATAAGCGGCTGGTCGGGTGCGAGGATGTGGTGGGACGGCGGGTGGCCGACATTCTGCCGAACGCGTTCGAACATGGTCACCTCGGCATGCTGGATGACGCCTATGAAGGCGGCGCGGCGTTTCATTCCGCGGCATCGCGATTTTTCGTGCAAGGAACGGACGGTGAAGCGGCGGCCGAACGCTTCGTGGAGTTCGTCTATCAGCCGGTGACCGACGCGGACGGGCAGGTCACCGGCATATTCGTCGAGGGCATCGACGTGACCGAGCGCGGCCGCGCCGAGACGGCGTTGCGGCTGCTCAATCTGACCCTGGAACAACGTATCGAGGAGCGGACCGCGCAGCTGCTTTCGCGGGAAGCCCTGATCAGCACCTTCTTCAATCACTCGTCCGAATGCCACGCGGTGTTCGTGGAGACGGAGGACGGCAAGTTTCGTTTCGAGGAGATCAATCCGGCGACGTTGCGTCTATACAATATGAGCCGGGAGGCGGTGGTCGGCCACAGTTTCGAGGAGATTTTCAGCCCGGCGGCGGCGGCCTTCCTGAACAGCCAGCTTGCCGCGTGCCTGCGGTCCGGCGCGCCGCACCGCTACGAGCGGTCGGTGGGTGACGGGATCGTGGAGGCGGTGGCGACGCCGGTGCCGCATGAGCCGGGCAGCGCCAGGCGGGTGGTTGTGAGCGCGCGCGAGGTCACCGCGCGGCGCGCGCTGGAGGAGCAGTTGCGGCAGGC
>CAJCIS010000087.1 GCA_903970435.1 Acidobacteriota bacterium
TGGCCGTAATCGGTCAGGCGGCTTTCGGGCGCCATGGTCGAATTGCGGACATGAACGCCGGGGCCGCTGAGGGGACGGTCTCGTAAATATGGCGACATTTCGTACCGGATTTGCGCAAAACCTGAGCGTTTGAATGAGCCGGTTTCGTGCCATTGTGTCAACTTTTGAGTTTCGCAATATGGCCGGCCGCTTCGCGCTAACGGGCGCTACTCGATACGATTTAGGAAGCGCAGGAAAGCGGACATGCCTCCGCGGGACGTAGCTAGCGGCTGTAAGATCAAGCAGAGTCCGCGGACCGTCTCCTCATGAACGATGCAACGCCGGCGAATCGGAGGCGGTCCTGGACGAGCGCTGCGCGGGCGCCGCAGCTGTTTCGATACCGCATTGGATTGAAGCTCAGACCCTTACGAAGTCGGCCCAGAACGAGGCGGGACCCCGTCCCGGAATCCCGTTCTCCTTTGGCGCAGCTTCGCGCGTTTTGATGGACGTTGTTCAGAGCGAACCTGGGCCTCCGTGTCGCGCAAAACTTGGCAGCCTCGAACACGCTTATGCCGCCGTCGTCAGTGCAACGGCTGAAACTCAGGAGCCCCTGCCGCCTCGAGCGCAAAGGCGAATGTGTCAGCGAATTGCGCCGCCATATCATCCTTGGTGACGCCCAACATGTGATGGCCACCTTCAAAATCCACGCGCAGTGCCACAGGCTTTCCGCTGGTTGTGGCCGCCTGCAGCCGGGCCGCCATTTCGGCGCCCATCCACGGTGCTACCCGATGATCGTTCATGCCGATCGTAATCAGAACGGCCGGATAGCGTGTGCCGGGCACCACGTGCGAATATGCATCCATCGCGCGCAACGCCGCGTAACCTTCCTTGGACTCCGTGGAACCGAACTCGGCGGTATTGGCCGGCCCACCTTCTGTCGTCTCAAACCGAATAGCATTGGTGATCGGCGCCCACATGATGGCACCAGCCAGAAGATCCGGCGCCTCGGTAACCGTGCGGCCGATCATGATGCCGCCCGCGCTGATGCCAATGCCGCTGACTTTCGACCGCGACGTGAAACCGAGTTCTTCAAGCCTGTGTATGGCGGCAATGAAGTCGCGCCACGTATTCGGTTTGGTGGCACCTTTTCCCGCTACGTGCCAAGCCTCGCCGTATTCGCCGCCGCCGCGCACATGGGCCTCCGCCACCACTCCGCCGCGAAGCACGAAGGGGACGAAGCCAGGATTGAAGAATTCATCGGAGGCCTGGCCGTAAGCACCGTAAGCGTCGACGACGGCTGGCGCAGAGCCGTCCCGATCCATATCGCGGCGATGAAATACCGTAACCGGGATTTTTGTGCCGTCGGCAGCTGCCGCGTAAATTGTCTCGGTAGCCAGTTGTGAAATATCCATGCCGAACGGCGGTGCCAGCTTAAGATCGCGCAGCGACGCGCCCGCCACGTCGAAAGCCTGGATGGGTTTGACGAAGGAATTAAGGGTGATCGAAGCGCCGGCCTTTCGTGGGTCCGTTGCCAGGTCGACGATGGTGCCCGCGTAGGGCATTGGAACATCGGTGCGTATGCCGGTGTCGTAACTTATGCGTTCCAGTCGGAAGCCCACCGGGTCGGCGTAGTTGGCGTAAAGGCCATCGCTTGCCGCGGCAAAGTTGCGCAGAACTGTCGGCTGCTCAGGCACCACAATCTTGGCGTGCATCAAGTCCGGCGCGCGCAGGTCGATACTGACGATCTTTCGGTTCGAAGCGTCGCGAAATACGGCCAGCCAAGCCTCGTCGCCATGCACGATCGGCATGAGGTCCACCTTGTCGGCGAGATGCGACAGACGCCGCCAATGCGCCATGGCCGGGCCGAGCACCTCGGACTCAGCTGCCACAAACCATTCCGATTCTGCGGACACGCCGCTATTGGCAGCAGCCAGCACGTAGTGCGAGTCCGGCAAGCCAACGACATAAATCCAGGCATGACGGCCAAGCTCGCTGCCGAGCGACTGTGCCGTAACAATGGCGACATCCCCCCCGGGATCACTCCCAGGCCGGTGGCGAAAGACCACCAGGTCGGCGAACCGGTCCTCGGCATCGGTGTAATGGGCTTTCATCCGTGTGTAGAAAACAAATTTGCTATCGCTTGACCACGATGGCACTGCCTGGCGCGCGCGGTCGATCGTCTCAGGGAGCGGCTTGGCCGTGGCGATATCGAGAAAATGCAGAACCGCCTCCTCCGATCCGCCTTCGGCCACGGCATAAACCAGGGTGCGGTTGTCCGGTGACGGTGCGTAGAGCGTAATGTTCGCAGTAGGACCGGCAAGCGATATTGGATTGACCAGCAACCGTTCCGGCCCCCCGGCGCGTGGACGCACGAACAGGCTCGGCTCGGCGTCGGTAGCACCCTGCCTTTCATAAAAAAGAAGATCACCGTTGCGCTGCAGAGCGCTGATGCGGGTCTCCGCCTGGTAGGCGCGCTGCTCCTCTGCCACGAATGCGGCATAGCCCGACATCGAGCGAAAACGAGCCCGCGTTGCGTTGTCCTGGTCGTGTGCCCACTTTGTGAATTCGGGACCGGTTTTCTCCATCCACCTGTAGGGGTCGGTCAGCGTCTCGCCAAAATGGGTGTCGGTGACATTAGCTACGCGAGCGGCAGGTGCCTCGGCCGATGCAAGATCAGCCACCAGCAGCAAGGCCGAAACAGCACGAAGATTGCTCAAAAGTCTCATCGTTTCGTCCTTTTATCGCGCCTTGCCGTTGCTACAGTGGGGCTTCGACACCGACTGGTAAAGTGCCCGGTGCCCGATATCAACGCAGGTGGGTTTTGACCCATGTTGCTGCGCAAGCAGGAGGGTGCCGCACCCTTTCCTGGGACCGTTCTTCGGAAGGGCCTTTCGTGGATCAGCCCGCTCCCGGCCCCGACCAAGCGGCTGCAATCATAAATTCCGGCTCGATAACCTCCCTTGCGCTCCGCCGTTGGCCCGCTGAGCAAGCACGTTTTTCGTGCAGTCTGTTTAACTTCCCAACCGCGTTGAATGTCCGCTCTTCGGCACTGCGCCGAAGCTCGGGAATGACAATAAT
>CAJCIS010000088.1 GCA_903970435.1 Acidobacteriota bacterium
CGCCGCCAGTGAGACAAATTCCACAACTTCGAGCGCAATGAAGGCCGCACCGAGCGCCAGCGTCGCCGTCATGGATAGATAGAAGAGCGCCGCGCTTCGCCTGCCCGAGGCAACGAATGCCAGCCCGCAGGTAAAGCTCGAGGCCAGCAGGCACGCCGTCTCGATGGCGACGCGATCGACGTCAAACAACTGCCGGGTGTCGGGGCCGCCGGCAGTCGCATGCACGAGCACTGCGTAGCTCGCGAAGAAGCAGGAAAACATGACGATGTCGCTGAGCAGGAAAATCCAGAAACCGTAACCCACGATGATGCGCTTGGCCGCCAGGGCTCGTTGCCCATGTTCGGCCGTGTGCCGGCGTTCATGCGGCGCCGCGTCGCGCCCCAGCCGATATGGGTCGCCGTGACCCGCCGCCGCGCTCATGGCGCAGCCTGCATGCGCGCGATGGCTTCACTGCGCGCATGCCGGTTCGCCCTGTCCTGGCGCGCAACCTCGCCGGCCGGAATGATGTATTCGTCCCTGTCCCGCCAGGCAAAGGCGACGAACGTCGCGTAGGCGCCCACCGCAGCCAGGGCCACCATCCACCAGATGTGCCAGATCAGCGCGAAACCCATGAACGTCGCGAAGAAGGCGCAAATAAAGCCCGTCGGGCTGTTGCGCGGCATTTCGATATCGACATAATGTGGCTCGTCGCCGAGCCTGGCTTGCTGAATGGCGCGTTGCTTCATGCCCCAATAGGCTTCCTCGCCATGAATGTTCGGCAGCACCGCGAAATTAAAGGCCGGCGGCGGCGATTGCGTCGCCCACTCCAGCGAACGCCCGTTCCAGGGATCACCGGTCACATCACGCAACGATTCGCGCCGGCGAATGCTGACGACGAGTTGCGCGACTTGCAGGATAATTCCGACCAGAATGATGCCGGCCCCGGCGGCCGCGACCAGCAGCCACGGGCGCCACGCCGGCACATCGTAGTGCTGCATGCGGCGCGTCATGCCTTGCAGGCCCAGGACATAAAGCGGCATGAAGGCGACATAGAAGCCGACAAGCCAACACCAGAATGCGGCGCGTCCGAGCCCTTCATGCAAGCGGAAGCCGAATGCCTTGGGGAACCAGAAATTATATCCCGCGAACGCGCCGAACAGCACGCCGCCGATGATGACGTTATGAAAATGAGCAACCAGAAAAAGGCTGTTGTGCAACATGAAATCGGCCGGCGGCACCGCCAGCAGAACGCCCGTCATGCCGCCGATGGTGAAGGTGACCATGAAGCCGATCGACCACAGCATGGGCGTTGCGTAAACGATCCGGCCGCCGTACATGGTGAACAGCCAATTGAAGATTTTCACGCCGGTCGGGACGGCTATGATCATGGAGAGAATGCCGAAGATGGCATTGACGTCGCCGCCGGCGCCCATCGTGAAGAAGTGGTGCAGCCACACCGTGAAGGCGAGAATGAAAATGGCCATCGTCGCCATCACCATCGAGCGGTAGCCGAACAGCGGCTTGCCGGAAAATGTCGAGACCACTTCGGAGAAAACACCGAACGCCGGCAAAATGAGAATATACACCTCCGGGTGGCCCCAGACCCAGATGAGGTTCATAAACATCATCACATTGCCGCCGGCCGTGTTGGTAAAGAAATGGAACCCCAGATAGCGGTCCAGCAGCAGCATGGCCAAGGTCGCCGTCAGAACCGGGAAGGCGGCCACGATCAGCAGGTTGGACGCAAGCGCCGTCCAGCAGAACATCGGCATGCGCATATAGGTCATGCCCGGCGCGTGCAGTTTCAGGATGGTCGTCACCAGATTGATGCCGGACAGCAGGGTTCCCACGCCGGAAATCTCGAGCGCCCACAGATAATAATCGACACCGACCCCCGGGGAGTACGCGAGTTCGGACAAAGGCGGATAGGGCAGCCATCCGGTGCGGGCAAATTCGCCGATCACGAGCGACAGGTTGACCAGCAACGCACCTGTCGCTGTCAGCCACAATCCGACGGAATTCAGGGTGGGGAAGGCCACATCCCGGACGCCGAGCTGCAGCGGTATGACGAAATTCATCAGGCCGATGACGAACGGCATGGCGACGAAAAAAATCATCAGGGTGCCGTGCGCCGAAAATATCTGGTCGTAATGATCCGGCGGCAGATAGCCCGGCGACCGGAATGCCAGCGCCTGCTGCGATCGCATCATGATGGCATCGATAAAGCCGCGCAGCAGCATCACCAGCGCCAGCAGGCAATACATGATGCCGATATGCTTGTGGTCGACACTGGTGATCCAGTCCCGCCACAAATAAGGCACCCATCCCTTGACCACGATCCAGACGAGAACGCCAAACAGCGCCAATCCGACCACCGCCGCCGAGACCAGCGGAATGGGCTGGTCGAACGGGATGGCCGACCATGTGAGTTTTCCCAGCATGCTATCGCTCCGGCTTCGGAGACACGGTCTGGGCGGGCCGGTCGGTGGCCGGTCCAGGTCCGGGCGGCAATTGCTGCGTGACGATTTGCTGATACAAGAGCGGATCGGCCGCGCGGTAGGTGAATGGCCGAACATTCGTGCTTTGCCGGGCGAGGTCGGCATAGCTTGCGGCATCCAGCGCGCCACCGGCGCCCCGCGTGGCGGTCACCCAGGCGGCGAATTGTGCAGGCGGCAGCGCGCGTACATCGAAATGCATGTCCGAAAAGCCATCGCCGCTGAAGTGACTTGACTGGCCGTAGAAGGTACCGGCCGAATTCGCGTCCAGGTTCAATTGCGTGCTCATATGGTTCATCGTGTAAATCATGCTGCCCAGTTGCGGAACAAAAAACACATTCAATACGCTGGCCGAGGTCAGCGAGAAATGGATGGGCGTGCCGACCGGAATCACGAGCTGGTTGACGCTGGCAATGCGCTGGTCGGGATAGATGAACAGCCACTTCCAATCCAGCGACACGCCCTGCACGTTGAGCGGCGGTGTCTTGGAGGCAATTTTCGTTGCGGGGTCGAGCTGGTGGGAGCCGATCCATGCGACGCCGCCCAGTAGCAGAATGGTCAGCAGGGGGATCGACCACACCATCAGTTCGATCCGGCCCGAATACGCCCATTCCGGCAAGTGGCGCGCCCTGGCATTGGACGCGCGGAACCACCACGCGAACGCCAGGATCGCCAGGATCGTCGGAATGACGATGGCGAGCATGATCGCCAGCGAATCCAGCAGGATCGTCGCGTCCGCCCGCCCGATGTCGCCGCGCGGCGCGAGCACCGCGGGCTGACACGCCGCGAGAAGAACCAGCGCCATCAGGGCCGCGCCGCGTCCCGCACGGACGCTCATGATGCGAACCCTGGTTCGACTGCACGATAGCCGGTCCGGCTTGCGATGCATCGGGACCCTCCTTTGAGGAAGCGTCACGTCAGGTGCGGCGAGGGCACCCGATGTACGGGCGACGCGGAGGTAGCGCAAGGGATTTTCTCGCCGCGCTCGGACGCGAATATGCGCGCCACCGCGTGCAGCCGCGGATGCACTGACATTTCCTCCAATGTTAGGGAAAGGCGCCGGCGCCAATTCGGATGCTCGTCGGACGTTGCAGGCACGTTCACCTGATCGGCCTCGTCGGTAATATCGTCGAGTTGAACGATGGCGAGTGCTGACCGGCTTCGCGCCAGATACGCATGCGCGGTTCGGATGAGGCGCGCGACATCCATGACGGCGCCATCGGGCATCAAGTCTTCCCGCCGCAGCGCCTCCACCAGGCGCGCGCGGTCATGCGCGCGCGCCTGCCGTGCCAGGTCCGGCCCCGCGGTGTCGGGAAAAAGGCCCAACCGTGCTTTCACCTCAATATCGGCCGCTTCCCACCAGCCGCGCAATGTGGGCAGGTCGTGACTGCCGGCGACCGCAAGCGCGAGCGGCGGATAGGCGGCGGGCGGCAAATAGCCATGCTCATCGGTTTCAAAAAACAGAACCCGATAGGACAGAATATTGGCTTGCGCCATGCGTTCGCGGAATCCGTCGGGCACGGTTCCCAGATCCTCGCCCACCACGAGGCATTCGTTACGGTGGCTTTCAAGCGCGAGGATGCCGACGAGATCCTCCAGCGGATAGCGCACATAGGCCCCTTCGGACGGCGGTCTTCCTTGCGGTATCCAATAGAGATGCTGCAGTGCCATGACGTGATCGATACGCAAGCCGCCGGCGTGGCGCATGTTGGCGCGCACCAGATCGACAAAGCTGCGATACGCCTCCTGTCGCAGCGCGCGCGGGTGGAACGGCGGCAATCCCCAGTCCTGACCTGCGGGATTGTGGATATCCGGCGGCGCGCCAACTTGCGCACCCGAAACAACCGCGGCCTGGTCAGCCCATGTTTCCGAGCCCGACTTGTCGGCACCGACCGCCAGGTCGCGGTACAGTCCCACCGCCATCCCCTGCGCCGCCGCCGCCGCCGCCGCCGCGGCCAGTTGCTGGTCGGCCAGCCATTGCAGCCATATGCGGAACGTAATGCCATCGCTATGTGCCGCGGCGAACCGCGCGACGGAAGGCGAATCCGGGTCGCGGTATTCCTCGGGCCAGGCATGCCAATCGGCATCCGCCCCGCTGGCCGCGAACTGTTCGCGCAGGGCCTGAAAAACGCAGCCCCGCGCCAGCACATCGCCGCGTTCACGTCTGAACGCTTCGAACGCCTGCCAGCGATCGGACCCGGGTGCCGACCTGCACACATGGAAAACGGCGCGGAGCGCCTTCAGCTTCAGCTCCGCCACCCCGGAATAATCCACCAGCGTCGTCGCGCGGCACGCGTGGAGACGATCCTGGAAATCGCGTGACGCGATCATCTCCCGCACCTGCGGACACGCGTCGAGTTCGGGCAGGGCCGCAACATCGATGTTGAGGACATTGAGGAGCAGGCGGCTGGCGGGCGAGTACGGGCTCGCATGTTCCGGATCGTCCAGGAACATGGCGTGCAGCGGATTGAGACCGACCACGTCCGCGCCGCGATGCGATAGCATTTCGACGAGGTTTTTCAGATCGGTGAAATCGCCGATGCCCCAATTCGTGCGGGAACGAAGAAGATAAAGCTGCGCGGCCACACCCCAAAGACGGCGGCCCTCCCGCACCGACGCCGGCAGCCAGCAGCGGCCGGGGGTCACGATCAGCATCGTTTCGGCATCGCCGGGCCGCAGGGTGAGGCGGTGATATCCCCAGGGAATATCTTGCTCCAGGATCAATCTGCGCCGTTCGCGCATTTGCCCCGCGATGTTGCGCCGTTCGGCCAGGGCGAGTGTTTCGAAGCCGGCGCTGCCGGTCCGCTCGCCGCCCGCTTCCAAAGCGATGCGCCAGCCGATTTCGCCCGTCCCCGCCGGCATGGTGATGTCCACGGCGATCGGCCCGGGCTCCGCGCAGACCACGCATGCCGGCGGCAGCTTCCGGCTCCAGGTCACGCGTTCGAGGTTATCGAGTTCCGCGGCGGCCTGCGCATCGCCGTCCGCGCGCATACCCATCGCCGCCAGCAGGGCGCTCTTGGTTTCCCGTGTTGTCTGCCGGATTTGACCGCCTGCGTCGCGGAATTCCGATTCAATGCCGGCGCGATCGGCCAGAATGTCGAGCGGCGTCATAGGGTAGGATCCATATCGCCCGGTGTTAATTGCCGGGCGGTGTGGATGGTTCACGCGAAGTTAGGAAAACTGTTTACGTGGGGCAGGCGCATAGCGGGTTCATTAACGCGTCACAACGGACAAAAGTTTTTTGTTTCTTTTTTTCAAAAAAGAAATACTTCCTTCCTTCACGCTGCCTTCCTCCCCGGTATCCGTTGCCGAAACGCCAGCGCCTCCGCCACATCCTGCCGCCGCACCATGTCCGCCCCCGCGAGGTCCGCAATCGTGCGCGACACGCGCAGCACGCGGGTAAAGCCCCGCGCCGACAGGCCCAGCCGCTCGGAGGCGTGCTCGGCCAGCTTGCGGGCATCTTCCGCAATACGCACACGCGCACCGTCGAGTTCCGCGTTCGTCACCGGCATGCCAGGCCCCGCCCTGGCGCGCTGCATGGTCCGCGCGGCGGCCACCCGTGCCGCCACACGTTCGCTGGGCTCGCCGGCCGGCGCGCGGGAGAGTTCGGTGGGTGGCACGGGCTGCACATACACGGTCAGGTCGATGCGATCCAGTAAGGGTCCGCTGAGCCGGGACAGGTAATCCTCGCCGCAGCGGGGGGCGCGGCCGCATTCGCGGCCGCCTTCGCCGAGATGTCCGCACCGGCACGGATTCATGGCGGCAACCAGCTGAAAGCGGGCCGGGTAGGTGATATGGGCGGCCGCCCGGCTGACCGTCGTGTGGCCGGATTCCATGGGCTGGCGTAGCGTTTCCAGAACGGGCCTGGGAAATTCCGGCAATTCGTCGAGAAACAGCACGCCGCGATGGGCCAGCGACACCTCGCCGGGGCGTGCCCGGCTGCCGCCGCCGGCAAGTGCGGCCTGGCTGGCGCTATGATGCGGCTCGCGGAACGGCGGCCGCTTGACCAGGCGGCCATCCTGCAACAGTCCGGCCACGGAATGGATCATGCTCACTTCCAGCGCCTCCGACGGGGTCAAATCGGGCAGCAGCCCGGCCAGGCGGACCGCGAGCATGGACTTGCCGGCGCCGGGCGGCCCCACGAGCAGCAGATTGTGGTTGCCGGCCGCGGCGATTTCGAGCGCGCGCCGCGCACTTTCCATCCCCTTCACGTCGGCCATGTCGGCCACGATACCGGCCGGCGCGATGCCGCCGGGTTCGGGTGGCGTGAGCACCTGGGTACCGCGGAAATGGTTGATCAGGCTGAGCAGGTCGGGGGGCGCCAGAACCTCCACGGTGCCGGCCCAGGCCGCCTCGCCGCCTTGCACGCCGGGGCAGATCAGGCCGAGTTCGGCCTCGGCCGCCGCGATGGCCGCCGGCAGCACGCCGACAACCGGCTTGAGGCTGCCGTCCAGCGACAATTCACCGAGTGCCGCGTAGTGCGACAACTCCTCGCGCGGCACGACATCCATGGCGGCGAGCACCGCCAGTGCCATGGGGAGGTCGTAGTGCGAGCCTTCCTTCAGCAGGTCGGCGGGCGACAGGTTGATCAGCACGCGGCGTGGCGGCAGGGCCAATCCCATGGCAGTGAGTGCCGCGCGCACCCGCTCGCGCGCCTCGCCGACGGCCTTGTCGGGCAGCCCCACCACCAGGAAGGCCGGCAGCCCCGCCGCGATCTGCACTTGCACTTCCACCGGCACCGCCTCGATGCCGGAGAACGAGAAGCTTCGGATGATCGCGAGGCTCATGCGAGGCGTATACAACCTTAACGCGCATTATGGGGCAAGACTACACGTGTGGGAGGGCGGCCTTTCGTCACCCCGGCCGCCGCCGGTGGCCGTCACCAGCCGCCGCCCGCGGCGAACCGCGATGCTACCGGCCGAGGCGTTCGAGCGCCTGTGCCGGCGCGATCGGGAAGCCATGCGCGTCGAAAACCGCCCGGCGGGCGCACGGGCGCGTAACGCGCTCGGCGCAGGGTTGTAACAAATCCGCGCGCGCCGGCTTGTTGGCCAACCGCAAGAGTTCCGCTTAACGAGCGAAAGTTTTTTGCTTCCTTTTTTTCAAAAAAGCAGTCTTCTTCGCTAAAGCCTCTGAGATGAAACGCCAAAACATAACGCCGGAAGGTCTAAGAGTTGCCATCGGCCTTCCGAGCGCGGTCATGCTCGTGATCGGCGGCATTGTTGGCGTCGGCATTTTCGTCAACCCCGCCGTTGTCGCCCGCTCCCTGCATGCGCCCCGGCTTGTTCTCGCGGCCTGGATTTTGGGTGGTTTCGTCGCCTTGCTGGGCGCCTTCGTGTATGCGGAGCTTGCCGCCCGCATGCCGGCGACGGGCGGCGAATATGTGTATTTGCGCACGACCTACGGGCCCCTGGCGGGATTTCTCTTCGGGTGGGCCACGCTTCTGGTGGTGCAGGCGGGCGGCCAGGCGGCGGTTGCGATCGTGTTTGCAAGGAACGTGAACGTGCTTGCCGGCGGCGCCCTGCCCGAGCGGCTGGTGGTGGTTGGCGTGCTCGCGGCGCTGGCGGCCGCCAATTGCATCGGGGTGAAATCGGGCAACGCGCTGCAGGCGGGCCTGGGCGGGCTCCGGGTCGCGGCCATTGGGGCGTTGATTGTGGCGGGC
>CAJCIS010000089.1 GCA_903970435.1 Acidobacteriota bacterium
CCGGCGGCACGGATGTTGGTGAGCTTCTTTTCCTTGATCGGGTTGATGTCCAGATCGGATTCGCGGCTGTGCTCTCCGAGGATCATGCCGACATAAACCGCCTCGCCCGGCTCCACGAACATCGTGCCGCGTTCCTGCAGATAGAACAGCGCGTAGTGGACGGCGTTGCCGCCTTCCGAACTGATCAGCGAGCCGGCGCGCCGGCCCTCGATCGTGCCGGCCCAGGCTTCATAGCCGCTGAACATCCGGTTCATGATGCCGGTGCCGCGCGTGTCGGTCAGGAATTCGCCGTGATAGCCGATCAAGCCGCGGCTGGGGATGTGGAAGGTCAGCCGCAGCTTGCCGCCGCCGGAGGGCCGCATGTCCTGCATCACGCCTTTGCGGCGGCTGAGCTTTTCGACGACGACGCCGGCGTAGGGCTCGTCCACGTCGACCAGGCATTCCTCGAACGGTTCTTCGGTCTCGCCGGTGTCGGGGTTTTCGCGGGTGAGCACGCGGGGGCGGCCGATGGTGAGTTCGAACCCCTCGCGGCGCATGGTTTCGATCAGCACGCCGAGTTGCAGTTCGCCGCGGCCGGCCACTTCGAAGGCTTCGGTTTCCGAGCTTTCGGTGACGCGGATGGCGACATTGCCTTCGATTTCGCGGAACAGCCGGTCGCGGATTTGGCGGCTGGTGACCTTCTTGCCCTCGCGGCCGCCGAGCGGGCCATCATTGACGCGGAAGGTCATGGCGAGCGTGGGCGGATCGACGGGGGTTGCCGGCAGCGCGCCGGGCAGGTCCATGCCGCCGATGGTGTCCGGGATGGTACCGTCGGAGAGGCCGGCAACGGCGATGATGTCGCCGGCCTCGGCTTCCTCGACGACGACGCGATCGAGGCCGCGGAAGGAGAGAAGTTTGGTCAGGCGGCCGGTTTCGACCACGCTGCCGTCGGCGCGGAGCACCTTGACCGGCATGTTGAGGCGGGCGCGGCCTTGCTCCACCCGGCCGGTGAGCACGCGGCCGAGGAAATTGTCGTAGTCGAGAATGCTGGCGACCATGCCGAAGGGCGCGTCCTTGTTCAGCACCGGGGCGTGGACGTGGCGCAGCACCAGGTCGAACATCGGCGACAGGTCGCGGCGGTCGCCTTGCAGCTCGAGATCGGCCCAACCCTGGCGGCCGGACGCGTAGAGCATGGGGAAATCGAGCTGCTCGTCGGTGGCGTCCAGCGCGGCGAACAGGTCGAACACCTCGTTATGCACTTCGTCGGCGCGGGCGTCCTGGCGGTCGATCTTGTTGACGACCACGATGGGCTTGAGGCCGCGGGCGAGCGCCTTGCTGACGACGAACTTGGTTTGCGGCAGCACGCCCTCGGCGGCGTCCACCAGCACGATGGCGCCGTCCACCATGTTCAGGATGCGCTCCACCTCGCCGCCGAAATCGGCGTGGCCGGGGGTGTCGACGATATTGATGCGGGTGCCTTTCCAGACCACCGAGGTGCATTTGGCCAGGATGGTGATGCCGCGCTCGCGTTCCAGCACGTTGCTGTCCATGGCGCGCTCGGCGACGACCTGGTGCTCGCGGAACGCGCCGGACTGCTTGAGAAGCTGGTCCACGAGGGTCGTCTTGCCATGATCGACGTGGGCGATGATGGCGATATTGCGGATGTCCATGGGGTGGTGCTCTGTCTTTCGGCCGTGAGACGCGCATGCGAAAAGGGCCTGACCTTGGGCCAGACCCTTTGCTGCGACTGTCGTCACGACAGATAGGCCCGGACGTGCTGCAATGCGAGGGGAAAGGAACGGAAGAATGTCAGTGATCTTTTTTGAAATCGAACGGCAAAAATTTCATACCGCGTTGGGTGGCGCCAGGCGAGATGGGTCGAGCGTCTCGTCGTCGCTGTTGTGACCGGCTTGAACCCTCTGCCGCCATGGTTTAGCGACGCGCCACGCCGGATCTATCCGGACGCGAGACCGCGCTTGGCAACCTTGCGTCATCTGCTGATAAGCGCGTCGGTTTGCTCGATTCAGTCGTGGGGAGCGCCGGGCGCGTCGGCGGCGTGCCAGATGCAGCTCGTCTCACATCTGCCGCTCAGCCCGTTGCATGGCGACATGGTCGTGCCCATCAGCATCGATGACAAACCGACGCAACTGATTTTCGACACCGGCGCCGCTACCACCATTCTCAGCCTAAAAGCCGTGCAGCGTCTGGGACTTCCGCACCTGCGCGCGGACGAAGCGGGCGGGGCATTGGTCACGGAGGGCGTTCTGACGTCTGTCGGAGGTATCGGCGGGGAACGGACAGCGACGGCGGTCACCGCCCGAAAGGTCGACATCGGCGGGCTGAAATCGCGGAACTTCAATTTTCTCGCCGCCAATCTGGATTTTCCACCGGCGGACGGGCTACTCAGCGTCGACATTATCTCGAAATATGATGTCGATCTGGATTTCCCCGAAAACCAGGTGATCCTTTATTACCCCCGGGGTGATTGCAGCGCCCCGGCCGCCTTTCTGAATGGCCCGCTCTACAGTGTCCCCCTGCGGCCTGAGGGCCAGGACCGCCGGCCGCGGCTGAATATCACGGTCAACGGCCAGAACGTGGTGGCGATGATCGACACTGGCGCCAATTTCAGCGCGATTTTTCGCCACACGGCGGAGCGTGTTGGCGTCCACATGGAGGATGCCAGCGCACGTCAGCACGGCAGCGGACGCGGCATCGGGCCGCAAACCGTCGCGAGCGTCAGGATGAAGCTCGATACGGTCGACGTCGGCGATCTTGAATTCACCAACATGCCCGTCGAGGTGCTGGACGATCGCCGCGGCGACGAGGTGGAGATGCTGCTGGGCGAGGAGTTCCAGCGCCGGGTGCATCTTTGGATATCCTATTCCTCCCACACACTCATCATGCAGTATCCGCCAACCGCCTCCAAGAAACCTGATTAGGAAGGCGCCTCGCGGCCACATCTCGGGAAGCAGATTTTTTTTGGTTCTTTTATTTCAAAAAAGAACTGCTTTCTGCCTGTTTTGGGGGCGCCACCCAAGTGGCACCCCCCGCCGGGGCCTACTGCGTATTCGTGCTATTCATGGCGGTCTGGATCGCCGCCTCGGCGCCCTTTGTGTCGCCGCTGGCGAGCGCCTTGCGAGCCGATTCGATGGCCCGGATGCGCTGGCTTTCGTCGGGCTGGTTCGCGTCGCTCACCGGCGTGCTGCGGTCGAGAAGACGGGTTTCGGCCATTTCCAACGCCTGATCGGCGGTGCCCGTGCGGTGGCTTGTCAGCGCGGCGTCGGCGGCTTGCAACAGCCGGTCCGGGCTGGCGCCGGGCCCTACGGCCGGCTCGGGGAAGTGCGGGGCGATGTGAGAATGTGTGTCGGCGGCGTCTATATTGCTGGCCTCCGTCGAAGCGGGGCCGCTTTCGCCGGTGCCCGGCTGGTGCGCCCAATGGTCGCTGCCGGAGGCGTCCGTGGCGTCGGCGTTGGCGACGTGGCGCATGTGGTGATGATGTTTCACCGGCGCCGGCGCGGGGGGCGCCGACGGATCGGGTGCCACGGACGGATCCGCCGGCGCCGGCTGGTCGGGTGCGGCTTGCGCGTGAGCGCGGGACAGACTGCCGGTCGCCAAGGTCAAAGCCAGCGCCGCAACGCCGCTGAACAGAACGGTGCGCATGGTAAATTTCTCCTGCTTGCGGGGGCCCTTGTGCGCTGCGCGCAGATGTATGGAGGGCGCCGCCGTATGCCGCAGGGAACGCCATCGGGTGGCGAAGGTTGCAGGCCGGGACCGGCCGGCGGCGGCGGTTACCGCTGGGCAGCCGTGCGGTAGCCGGCCGCGAGGTCGTCGATGACCGCCTGGCCGTGCGCCTGAAAGAAGGCGCGCAGGCGGATATGCGCCGGCATCAGCGGCATGGCGCGGCGGTGCGCCACGAACCAGGAGCGCATGACCGGGAACCCCGCCACCGGCAAGGTCTTCAGCAGGCCCAGCGCCAGTTCCAGGCCCACCGTATGCTGCGACAGCACGGCGATCCCCATGCCGGCCATGACCGCCTGCTTGACGGTTTCGTTGCTGTCGGTGGTCATGGCGATGCGCGTCGGCAGGCCGGCGTCCGAAAACAACTTCTCCATCAGAAGGCGCGTGCCCGACCCTTCCTCGCGGGCCACCATGGCGATGCCGGCGAGGTCCTGCGGCGTCAGCTGCGGCGCCGCCGCGAGCGGGTGGGTGGGGGAGGCGACGAGCAGGGTGGGGTGCACGGCGAACGGGTCGGCGGTGAGGTCGGAATCATCCGGCGGGCGGCCCATGACGGCAAGCTCGATTTCACCGCGGGCCAGTGCCGTGGTGATCTGGCGCCGGTTGCCGAACCGCAGATCGATACTGACGCCCGGATAGGCCTGCTGAAAACGCGCCATGATGTGCGGCACGATATATTTGGCGGTGGACACGGCGCCGAGATTGGCGCGGCCGCCGACCACGCCGCGCAGCGCCATCAGCGACTGGTCGGCATCGTGCAGGGCTTGCAGCACCGTGCGGGCGTAGGCGAGCAGCGCGCTGCCGGCTTCGGTGGGGGCGACCTTCTTGCCGATGCGCTCGAACAGCGAAAAGCCGCTGCCGTCCTCGATCTGCTTGATCTGGAAGGATACCGCCGCGGGGGAGACGTGGAGCAGTTCGGCGGCCCGGGTGAAACTGCCGGAATCGGCCGACGCGACGAACATCTGCAACTGGCGGACGGTGACGTTACGCATACGGACCTTTTAAGGGATACCTTGAAAGAACACCCAAAATAATTTGTTATGCTTGAAGGTGTCCAGCCTCTATGTGAGCACCAGGGAAGAAATCAGGAGGACGTCCGATGGATACTCTGCCGCCAGGCGACAAGATTACCGACATGAAGGAGCGTTACCGCTCCGGCGTGCTGAAATACCGCCAGATGGGCTATTGGGAGCCGGAGTACGAGCCGAAGGACACGGACGTGCTGGCGGTGTTCCGCATTTCGCCGCAGGACGGCGTGGACCCCGAGGAGGCGGCCGCCGCGGTGGCCGGGGAGAGCAGCACGGCGACGTGGACGGTGGTTTGGACCGACCGCCTCACCGCGTGCGAATATTACCGCGCCAAGGCGTACAAGGTGGAGGCGGTTCCCGGGCAGGAGGGGCAGTGGTTCGCCTATATCGCCTACGACCTCGATCTGTTCGAGGAAGGATCGATTGCCAACCTGACCGCCTCGATCATCGGCAACGTATTCGGCTTCAAGCCGCTCAAGGCGCTGCGGCTGGAGGACATGCGGATACCGCCGCATTACCTGAAAACGTTTCAGGGTCCGGCGACCGGCATCGTGGTGGAGCGCGAGCGGCTGAATTGTTTCGGCCGGCCGCTGCTCGGCGCCACCATGAAACCCAAGCTTGGTCTGTCCGGCCGCAACTATGGCCGCGTGGTGTATGAGGCGCTGAAAGGCGGCCTCGATTTCACCAAGGACGACGAGAACATCAACAGCCAGCCCTTCATGCATTGGCGCGACCGCTATCTGTACTGCATGGAAGGCGTGAACAAGGCGATGGCCGAGACGGGCGAGGTGAAGGGCACCTACCTGAACGTGACCGCCGGGACCATGGAAGAAATGTATGAGCGCGCGGAGTTCGCCAAGGCGCTCGGCAGCGTGATTATCATGATCGATCTGGTAATCGGCTACACCGCCATTCAGAGCATGGCGAAATGGGCCCGCAAGAACGACATGATTCTGCATTTGCACCGCGCCGGGCACGGCACCTACACGCGGCAGAAGAATCACGGCATTTCGTTTCGTGTCATTGCGAAATGGATGCGCATGGCGGGCGTGGACCACATTCATGCCGGCACCGTGGTGGGCAAGCTGGAGGGTGACCCGGCGGTCATTGCCGGTATTTATGACACCTGCCGCGAGATCTATGTGAAGAAGGACCTCACCCACGGCGTATTCTTCGATCAGCCCTGGGCCAGCCTGAAGCGCATGATGCCGGTGGCGTCCGGCGGCATTCATGCGGGACAGATGCATCAGCTTCTCACCTATCTGGGCGAGGATGTGATTCTGCAATTCGGCGGCGGCACGATCGGGCACCCGGACGGCATTCAGGCCGGCGCGCAGGCCAACCGGGTGGCGCTGGAAACCATTGTCAAGGCGCGCAACGAAGGCCGCGACATCTGGAACGAGGGCCCGCAGATATTGTCGGAAGCGGCGAAATGGTGCCGCCCGCTGCGCGCCGCCCTGGACACCTGGAAGGACGTCACCTTCAACTACGCCAGCACCGACAGCGTAGATTTCGTTCCGACACCCACGCCAGCCTAGGAGCAAGAGTTTTTTGGTTCTTTTCTGCAAAAAGAGAAGACGACTTCTTTCGCTCTGTTAAGGGAGGTTCCCATGAAGGTTACGCAAGGGCAGTTTTCGTTTCTGCCGGATTTGACTGACGACGAAATCAAGATGCAGATCGAATACGCGCTGAATCAGGGTTATGCCGTGGCGATCGAGTATACCGATGATCCGCATCCGCGGAACGTGTTCTGGAGCATGTGGGGCAACCCGATGTTCGACCTGCGCGATCCCGCCGGGGCGATGATGGAACTGGAGGCGTGCCGCGCCGAGCATGGCGGCAAATACATCAAGATATTGGCGTTCGACTCGAAGAAGGGTTGGGAGAGCGTGCGGTTGAGCTTCATGGTCAACCGCCCTGCGTTCGAGCCCGGGTTCGAGCTGGTGCGTCAGGAAGGGCCCGGCCGTCAGTTGCGCTACACGTTGCGCAGCCATTCGACGTCACGGGCGCCTGTCAGCGAACCTTCGCTGTAGCGGCTGGCGCCCGGCGGTAAGCAGGAAGTTGTTCTTTTCTGAAGAAGAGAACCAAAAGACTTTTTCCTTGCGCCTGCACATCGGTTCGGGGCCGTGCCCGATAGGTTGGGGATTGCATCAAGAGCAAGAGTCTTTTGGTTCTTTGCTTCAGAAAAGAACGACTTCCTTCCTTCTTAGGAAACGTTTCCATGAGTGAACTGATAGACCTGGACGCGATCTATGCCAAAAGCAGCATAGGTGCCACGATCGATGCACTGGATGTTGACCTGGTCGGTCTGGTTCCGGTGAAGACCCGCATACGCGAAATCGCCGCCTTGCTGCTGGTGGAGAGCGCCCGGCGCGAGCTGGGTTTGCAGGCGGAGCCGCCGTCGCTGCACATGTGCTTCACCGGCAATCCCGGCACCGGCAAGACGACGGTGGCGCAACGAATGGCCGAAATCCTGCATCAATTGGGCTATATACGCCGCAACCATGTGGTAACGGCGTCGCGCGACGATCTGGTGGGGCAATATATCGGCCACACCGCGCCGAAGACGAAGGAAATCCTGAAGAAGGCGATGGGCGGCGTGCTGTTCATCGATGAGGCCTATTACCTCTACAAACCGGAGAATGAGCGCGATTACGGTCAGGAAGCGATCGAAATTCTGCTGCAGGTGATGGAGGACAGGCGGGACGACCTCGTGGTTATTCTGGCCGGCTACAAGGACCGGATGGATATTTTCTTCCGCAGCAACCCCGGCATGGCGTCGCGTATCGCGCACCATATCGATTTCCCGGACTACTCGCAGGATGAGCTGATCAGCATTTCGGAACTTATGCTGGAGAAGATGCATTACCGCCTGTCGGAAGACGCGGTGCCCGTTCTGCGTGATTATATCGCGCGGCGCATGCAGCAGCCGCGTTTTTCAAACGCCCGCTCGATCCGCAATGCGCTGGATCGCGCACGGCTGCGGCAGGCCAACCGGCTGTTCGCCAACCGGGGCACGCCGTTCGCCCGCAGCGCCCTTGAAATCATCGAGGCCGACGATATACGACAAAGCAGGGTATTTACGCAGTAGGCGCAAATTTTCTTGAGTCTATTTGGTGGGCTGCTTCACAATGACGCTCGGTCAAGATGGCGTCAGGATCGGACCACTGGGGAGCGCCTCGAGGGAGGGGGCGGCAATGGCATACCGCCGCACGACCTATAGCAAGTTCGTCATCGAGGGTTTGCGCCGCCAGGGCAGCGAGCACGACCCCGAACTTGCGGCGCTGCTGAATGAAATGCAGCGTGCCGGCAAGTTGATCGCCGCGGCGGTGTCGCGCGGTGCACTGGATGCTTCAGGCGCGCTGGTGACGACGTCGGTGCAGGTGCCGGGCGCGCCGCCGGAAAAACTGGATCAGGTGGCGAACCAAATTCTCATCGGCGCCACCGAGTGGGGCGGCCAGCTCTGCGGCATTCTGTCCGGTGCGATGGATGCACCCTATGCGATTCCGCGCGAATATCCGCGCGGGCGGTACTTGCTCGTGCTGGACCCGATGGAGGGCGCCGGGAACCTGGATGTGGGGTTGCCGGTGGGGACGTTCTTTTCCGTGTTGCGCGCGCCGGACGGGGTGACCGATGCGTTGCCGGAGCATTTTCTCCAACCGGGACGGCGGCAGGTGGCGGCAGGCTATATTCTGTTCGGGCCGACCGGCATGATGGTGATAACCACCGGCGCGGGCGTGCACGGATTTACGCTGGACCGCGAGGCGGGGGCCTATACGCTGACACATCCGAACATGCGCATTGCGGATCGTTGCTCGGATCTCGCGATCGACACCGCCATCGAGCCGCACTGGGAAGCGCCGATACGGCGCTATGTGGCGGAATGCACGCAGGCCGATGCGGGCCCGCGCGGCGAAGTTTATACGATGCGCTGGGTGGATAGCCTGGTGGCCGCGCTGCACCGCATTCTGGTGCGCGGCGGCGTTTGCCTGATACCGCGTGACACGCGGGCGCATGGCAAAGGCGGCCACACGCACCTTCTTTACGAGGCCAATCCGGTGGCGATGCTGGTGGAACAGGCGGGCGGCGCCGCCTCCACCGGCCGCCAGCAGATCCTCGATGTGGTGCCGGAGGATGTTCATCAGCTCACGCCCCTGATGTTCGGATGCACGCGCGACGTGCAGTTGCTGGAACGTTATCATGCCATGCATGATGGCGGCGAGACGCTGGTATTCGATGCACCCTTGTTCAAGACACGCACTATTTTCCGGACCGCCTGAATATGTCAGCCAAGCATCCTATCGTTGCGATTACGGGCTCCTCCGGTGCCGGCACGACCACGGTGATGTGGACCTTCCAGCAGATATTCCGGCGCGAGGGCGTGAAGGCCGCGGTGATCGAAGGCGATGCGTACCACAAATATGACCGCACCGAAATGCGCAAGAAGATGCGCGAGGAATATGAGGCCGGCAACCAGCATTTTTCTCATTTTGGCCCTGAAAGCAATCTGTTCGAGGAGCTGGAGCAGACTTTCAAAAGCTACAGCGCCACCGGCACCGGAACGACCCGGAAATACCTGCATGATGAGGAAGAGGCGGCGCCCTACAAGCAACCGCCGGGGACCTTCACGCCGTGGGAGGAAATTCCGCCGGGCACCGACCTGCTTTTCTATGAAGGCCTGCACGGCGGCGTGCAGACCGACCGCGTGAATGTCGCCCGCCACGTGGACCTTCTGGTGGGTGTGGCCCCCATCGTGAACCTGGAATGGATACAAAAGCTTTCGCGCGACAAGAAGTCGCGCGGCCATACGCATGAGGCGGTGGTGGACACCATTCTGCGCCGGATGCCCGACTACGTGAATTACATCTGTCCGCAATTCAGCCACAGCCACGTCAATTTCCAGCGGGTGCCGACGGTTGATACATCCAACCCGTTCATTGCGCGCGACATTCCAAGCGCCGACGAAAGCATGTTGATCATTCGGTTTCGCGACCCGAAGGGGATCGATTTTCCCTATCTTCTGTCCATGCTGAAGGACGGTTTCATGTCACGCGCCAACACCATTGTCTGCCCAGGCGGCAAGATGGCGCTGGCGATGCAACTTATTTTTACGCCGATGATATGGCAGATCATGGATCGCAAGAAGCGCGCGTTCTAGAACGTTGTATTATCGGTATGGAATTCTGCTGAGTTAAGCCAAGACCAGGCTGTGTTCCTGGCTCACCGTGAAAGGACGTGCAATGGCTTTGGTTTCGATGCGTCAACTTCTTGACCACGCGGCGGAGCATGGCTATGGCCTGCCTGCGTTCAATGTCAATAATATGGAACAGATCCAGGCGATCATGCAGGCGGCCGACGAGGTGAAAAGCCCCGTCATCCTGCAAGGCTCGGCCGGCGCGCGCAAATATGCCGGCGAAGCCTTCCTGCGGCATCTGGTGCAAGCCGCCGTAGAGACCTGGCCGCACATTCCCATTGTCATGCATCAGGACCATGGCGCCAGCCCGGCGGTGTGCCTGCGCGCCATCCGATCCGGATTCACGAGCGTCATGATGGACGGATCGCTGATGGAGGATATGAAAACGCCGGCCTCGTACGACTACAATGTCGCGGTCACTGCCAAGGTGGTGGAGCTCGCGCACGATGTGGGCGTGACGGTGGAAGGCGAACTTGGATGCCTCGGCTCCCTGGAATCGGGTCAGGCGGGGGAGGAGGATGGATCGGGCGCGGAAGGAACATTGTCGCACGACCAGTTGCTGACGGACCCGGAGCAGGCCGCCGATTTCGTTGCCAGAACGGGGGTGGACGCGTTGGCGATTGCCATCGGCACCAGCCATGGGGCGTATAAATTCTCGCGCAAGCCGACGGGCGATATTCTGGCCATCGAACGCGTGAAGCAGATCCATGCGCGCATACCGAATACGCATTTGGTGATGCACGGGTCTTCCAGCGTGCCGCAGGAGTGGCTGGCGATTATTCGCGAGTATGGCGGCGAAATCAAAGAGACATTCGGCGTGCCGGTGGAGGAAATTCAGGAAGGCATTCGCAACGGCGTGCGCAAGGTGAATATCGATACGGATATTCGCCTGGTCATGACGGGTGCGATGCGGAGGCTGATGGGCCAGAAACGAGACGAATTCGATCCACGCAAGTTCCTGGCCGAAGCGGTGAAGGCGGCCCGCGCATTGTGCGCGGCACGATTCGAGGCGTTCGGGTCGGCGGGGCAGGCCGAGAAGGTCAAGCCAATTCCGCTGGAGCAGATGGCTTCATGGTACAGTAAGGCGGAAACTCGGAAGGCGGCATAGGCGGACCCTTTCGCACGCAAGGAAGGAAGTATTTCTTTTTGAAAAAAAGAAACAAAAGACTTTTGCTAGTCGGCGGCGAGCAGGGTGGGTTCGAAGCGGCGAGCTGACGTGTCGGCCATCAGAGGGGCCGTATCGGGTCCGATGGTGAACCGGGCAGCGCGCGTCGTCAGGCTGTGACTGGGGATGCTGCGCGATCCGGCGCTGCCGGGTGTCAGGCCAGGCACGTTCACGTCACCGGCGGAAATGCTGGTGAAGAAGGTTGTGAAGCGGCCCGCGCTACGCGAAAAATCGTTCGACATAGAGAATACTCCGTCAACTTCCGGCCGCGCGCCGACCGCGCGGCCTGCAGCGATTGGAGCAACGTTTGGACCAGGGGGTATTTCAGCCAATTTCAACGCACTAACCTGTGCCGGCGATGCGCAGCGGCAGGAATTGCCCGGCACGACATGCCCAGGATAAAGGTTTCTTGTTGCTTTTTTTCAAGGAAGAAATACTTCCTTTCTGCCCTGCCTGCCCTCACCCCAGTATGACATGCACCTTGTGAACGATGCCGTCGTCCGCCAAGGGCACGAAGAATGGCCGTTGCGCCAACGGCGCGCCGTCCAGCGCCGCGACTTGCACACCCTTTCCGACAGCGTTCGGATTTTCGACGAGCACGTCGTATCTTGCGGATTTGTAACGGATGGATGCGGTAAAGCGCGGCCAGAGGGCGGGTATGCACGGATCGATATGAAGTTCGGCGCCACGCAGGCGAATGCCCAGGATGCTTTCGATACCGGCCCGCTGGGTCCAGCCGGCAGCGCCGGTGTACCATGTCCACCCGCCGCGGCCCACATGGCCGGGTGCCGCATAGATGTCGGCCGCCATGACGTAGGGCTCTACCTTGTATCGATACAGTTCAGCACGGTTGCGCGCATGGTTGATGGGGTTGAGCAGCAAAAGCAGCCGCACCGCGGTTTCCGCCTGACCGAGGGCGGCGAACGCCATGACGGACCACAATGCCGCATGCGTGTACTGGCCGCCATTTTCGCGAATGCCGGGCGGGTAGGCCTTGATGTAGCCTGGCTCAAGCGCCGTCTTGTCGAAGGGTGGTGTGAAAAGAAGGGCCAGGCCGGACTTGCTGCTGATCAAGTCGCGCTCGAGCGACGCCATGCCGGTTTGCGCGCGCCCGGTGTCGGCGGCGCCTGAAAGCACGGCCCACGATTGCGCAATGGAATCGATGCGGCATTCCTGGCTGCCGGCCGATCCCAGGGGCGTTCCGTCGTCGAAATAGCCGCGGCGGTACCACGCTCCATCCCATGCGTGTTCTTCCAGCGCCGCGCGGATTTGCGCGGCGTGCGCCTGCCACGCGGCGGCACGATCGTGTTCGTTGCGGGCCTGCGCGAGCGGCGCGAATTCCGTCAGCGCCGCGTGCAGGAACCAGCCGAGCCATACGCTTTCGCCCAGGCCGCCTTCGCCCACCCGGTTCATGCCGTCATTCCAGTCGCCGGTACCCATCAACGGCAGGCCGTGGGCGCCGACGGAAAGCGAGTGTTCGAGCGCCCGCGCGCAATGTTCGAACAAGGTGGCGCTTTGATCCGAAATGCTCGGGTGAAAGAAGCTGTCGTGCTCGGCGGGCGCGAGCATCTGGCCTTCCAGGAATGGAATGACTTCGTCGAGTACTGTGCTGTCACCGGCCACTTGCACGTAGTGGGCGGCCGCATAGGCGAGCCAGGCGCGATCATCGGAAATGCGCGTGCGCACGCCTTTTCCGGAATGCGGCAGCCACCAATGCTGCACGTCCCCCTGCACGAACTGGCGTGACGCTGCCCGGACGAGATGCGCGCGGGCGAGCGCGGGGCAGGCGGCGGTGAGCGCCATGCTGTCCTGCAATTGATCGCGAAAGCCGAAGGCGCCACTGGCCTGATAGAAACCGGCCCGCCCCCACATGCGGCAGGCGAGGGCCTGGTATAGCAGCCAGCCATTCAGCATGATGTCGAGCGACCGTTCCGGCGTTTCCACATGAACCGCATCCAGAATGTCGGCCCATTGGCGGGTGACTTCCGCCATCGCATCATCAAGGTTGGTGCTGCGATAATGGCTGATCAGCACGCGTGCCGCCTCGGCGTCGGTGCTCTCGCCGACGAGCAGAACGATTTCAACTTTACCGCCCGGCGGTATCGTGACGCTTGCACGCAGGGCACCGCACGGATCGAGGCCGGCCCCGACCGTTTTGGACAAGGAAGCGGCGCCTGTCAGCGCCGCCGGGGCGGCAAGCGATCCGTTACGGCCTATGAATTCGGTACGATCGCCGGTCCATTCGGTCTGCCTGCCGTTCATATCGGCGAAAGCGACGCGGGACGCGAAATCCTCGTACCAGCCATTGCGGGCAAACATCGCCTGCGTGCGCGGATCGATTTCGGTGGCGACAAACGGCGCGCTGGCCGCACGGTTGGGCCCGAGGACCCATTCCACATAGAATGTGACCGAAATCTGCCTTGCGCGGGCGGAGAGGTTGCGCAGCGTGAGGCGGGAAATCTTCACCGTGTCCGCAATCGGCACGAACTGCAGCAGAGTGCTGGCAATGTCGTGCGCCACATGTTCGAAACGGCTGTAGCCCCGCCCGTGGCGCGCGGTGTACGTCGCTGCCGGATCCCGGATCGGCCATGCGGTGGGACTCCAAAAGGCGCCGGATTCGGGCTCGGACAGGTAGAACGCCTCACCGGAACGATTTTCTACAGGATCATTTGGCCATGGCGTGACGCGGTTCTCCCGGCTGTTGCGCGACCAGGTGGAACCGCCGCCTTCCGCCGCGACCTCGAAGCCGAATTCAGGGTTTGCGATAATGTTGACCCACGGCGCCGGCGTGGATTGTCCCGGTCCGAGGCGGATGACATATTCGCGGCCATCATCGGCAAAACCGCCGAGCCCATTGAAGAATTCCAGTGCCGGCATCGGTTCGGCGAGCGCCGGCGCGGACTCGGGCGCGCCGCGCGGCCGGGCGGCCGGGGGACGCGCGGGCGTCGCGGCCACGCGGTCGAGCTGATCGGCCAGGCGGCCGCGTTGCCCAACCAGCACCACGCGCGCCACCGAGGCCAGCAAGGCGCAGCAATGATCGGCAACGAGATCGGAACGCACAACGAACGCCTGGCCGGGCGGCTGCGGCACGCCCGGCGGCAGCCGTCCCTGACTGATCCGCACCATGCTTTCCAGCGCGATCTGCAGGTCCTGGACATAGGACGTATTGCGCTCGTTCAGGATGACGAGGTCGACGGGCAACTGGCGGATGCGCCAATATTCGTGCGCACGCAGTACCTGGCGCGCGATATCGAGATTTTCCGCGTCCGAAATGCGCAGCAGCACGATCGGCAGGTCGCCGGAAATGCCGAGCGGCCATAATCCGGATTGGGCGCCGGCGCCGCGCAGAATGGTGCCCGAGGACGGGCGCAGGGATGGCGATGGGTAAAGCACGAATCCAGCCAGACGCTGGAACAGGCCGACTTCGGTAGAATCGACACCGAGATGATGAAGCTGGACCTGCGCCTGTGTCCATGCCAGGGTCGCGGCCCTGTCGAACGCGGCCCCATCGCGATGCCGGTCGATCAGATCAAGCACTTCGGCACGTGTCGATGCGGCCGCCGTCCAGTAGGCAACGCGCACCTGGCCGCCGGGCGGTACGCGCACACGGCGCCGCAAGGCGAAGATCGGATCGAGCACCGTGCCGACGCTGTTGGACAGCGCGCGACCGTCCATCGCCGCCACGGCCGTGCGCGGCCCGTGGCCGCGGCCGAGAAAGCGGGCGCGATCCGTTTCTATTTGCGGCTCACCGACCGAATTTCCGTCCACGACGGCGACGTGCGCCACCCAGATTTCAGGCTCGTTGGGCTCCCGCCTGCGGCGCGTCGCCAGCAGGCATCCGAGCGCGGGAAGATATTCCGTCTCGACAAACAATTTGCTGAATGCCGGGTGCGCCGTATCGGCGGCGGCCGGGCCCAGAACAAGTTCGGCATAGGAGGTAATCTCGACCTCCCTTGCCGTGGACCCTTCGTTGGCGAGTGTCACGCGGCGAACTTCGGCATCGTCCTCGGCCGAAACGATGATCTCCAGCGTGGTGGCCAGCTTTCCGTCACGCCGGGCGAAACTGGCGCGGCCCTCGTTGAACGCGACTTTGTAGTCTTCCGGCACGGCACAGGCAGGTTGCAGACAGCAAGTCCATGCGCCGCCGGTTTCGACATCCCTGAGATAGATGTAGGACCCCTGGCCGTCGCATGTGGTATCCGCGTGCCACCGTGTCACGGCCAGTCCGCGCCACAGGCTGTAACCGGAACCGGCCGAGGTCAGCATGACAGCGTAATTGCCGTTCGACAGCAGATGCGTGGCGGGCGTGGCATCGGCGGCCGCGGTAAAGCGCCGCTCGCCGGGCGTCTCGGACGTGCGAATCCTGCCATGCGAGCGGGCTTCGGACAGTCGCGGCAAGGCGGGCACCACATCGCGCGGCGTGCGCTCCTGCAACAGAAGTTCGGCTGCCTGCACCATCGGCTCGGCGTGGAAGCGCGCGCGCATGGCGCCGTTGAACAGCGTATCGGAAATCGCAACGATACTCATGCCCTGGTGGTGCGCCATGAAGGCGCGGACGATGGCAAGCTTCTCGCCGGCCGGCAGGCGGCTGGGCGTCGCATCGACAGACTCGTAGAATCCGTAACGTCCTGCCGCGCCCAGGCCTGCCAGGCGCGCAAGGTTGCGCGCCGCCGCCGCCGGGTCGACCATGCTGGCCAGCGCCGTGGCATAAGGTGCGACAACCCGATCATCGCCCAGGCCGCGTTTGAGACCCAGGCCCGGCACGCCAAAGTTCGAGTATTGATAAGTGAATTCCAGATCGCGGACGTTGTAGGCGGATTCGGAAACACCCCAGGGCAGCCCACGCTTTTTGCCATACGCCTGCTGCCGCCGTACGATCAGCCGGTTGGTTTGTTCCAGCAGGCTGCCCGTGGGCGCCCGCATCACCAGCGATGGCATGAGATATTCGAACATCGAGCCGGACCAGGAAACCAGGGCGCCGCCGCCGGGAACCGGCACGATTGTGCGTCCGAGACGAAACCAGTGGCGCGCGGCGACATCACCTTTTGCGATGGCAATGAAACTGGCAAGGCGCGCTTCGGATGCCAGCAGATCATAGCAGCTCGGGTCAAGCTTTTCCTCGGCCACCTGGTAGCCGATGGAGAGCAGGCGCCGCTCGGGATCGAGCAGAAAGCCGAATTCCATGGCGCGCGCCATATCGCGGGCGGCGGCCTCCAGGGCGCGCAAACGTTGCGGCCACAGCGGAATTTCCGCCGCCTGCGCATCCTGATCGCGGCACTGACCCGCAACGCCCGCCTGTGCCGCGGCGACCCAGAACATGAGATCGTCGGCCGAGCCGTCACCGCGTTCGGCGGCGAGCGCGGCGGCGATGTCGGTCACCGTGGTTGCGAGCGCGGCAAGTGGAACCATATTGCGGCTATCCGCCGCCGGCGCCATTGTTGCCTGATTTGAACGCGATGTTTTCCCCTGGCCGATTGCGGGCGCCGCGGCGCTTGCCATCGTTGCCAGCTCGGCCAATACATCATCGAGTTGCTGCCATGTAACGGTTTGCGTATTGTGTCCGCCGCGCAGCGCCGCCACCTCCGCTTGCGCGAGGGCGACAGCATCGAGCACGCCCGCATAGTCCGGCGGCGGCGGACGATGCCGCCAGTGCCGGCATGCGTTCGCGAGTGCCAGGAGGTGGCCGGCGAGATTTCCGCTATCGACCGCCGACACATAGCGCGGCTCCAGCGGCCGGAGATCCTGCGTGTCGTACCAATTATAGAAATGTCCGCGAAACCGTGCCAGGCCATGCAGGGTTGTCAAGGTTGCTGCGAGGCGGGCGATGGCGTCGCCGGTGCCAATCCAGCCGAAATCGCGTGCGCTGACCACGGCGAGCAGATAGAGGCCGATATTGGTGGGCGAGGTTCGATGCGCCAGCACCGGCCGCGGGGTTTCCTGAAAATTGTCGGGCGGCAGCATATGATCAGCTGCCGTCACGAAACTTTCGAAGAAGCGCCAGGTGCGCCGGGCGGTCAGCCGCAACGCCATTCGGTCGGCTTGCGTGACAGGCAGGTGGCCCGCATCGCGCGGGGAACGGCTCACCCATCGCGCGACCGCCGGGGATGCGATCCACATCGCGGCCAGGGGTGCTGCGAGCTGCCAGTCCCGGTGGCCGGCCACCAGCGCCACAGCCAAGGCACCGCACCCGATCAACGGTGCGCCGATCATGCGGCGGTAGATGCCGGACACGGACATACGCGGGTCGAGCGTGGCCCGCGCGGCGGTCACCCACTCCAGCAAATGTCGATGTGAAACAAAAATACGGAACAATGTGCGGATGATCGCATCGGCCATCAGCGATGCCTGATGCGCCAGAAATGTCACCGTCAGTAGCCACAGGCCGGCGCCAAGCCGCGCCTCCGTTTGCAGCGTCGACAGGTAACTCCGCCACGTCGTGCGCGGCCGGCGCGGCACCATGGCGCCGAGGACGGGCATTGCGGCGGGCAATCCGATCGTCACGAGAATGAATAAGGTCCAGGTCAAAGCTGCAGGGAACGGCAGGAGCCAACCGGCAAACAAGGCTGCGATAACGGCGGGCGCGGAGAGCGTGCGCCGGAGATTATCGCGCATCTTCCAACGCCCGTTCGGCGGCATGCCGGCTAACCCGGACCGGTCCGCCGGTAATCGCGGGCCGGCGCCGATAATCCATGGCAGAAGCTGCCAGTCGCCCCGCGCCCATCTGTGCTGGCGCATCGCGGCGACGTAATAGCGCGCCGGAAATTCCTCCACCACCTCGACGTCAGAGGCGAGACCGGCGCGGGCAAAAATTCCCTCGAAAAGATCGTGGCTCAACAGCGTCGAATCGGGCACCCGGCCGGCAAGGGCCGCCTCGAACGCATCGACGTCGTAAATTCCCTTGCCGGCGTAAGACCCTTCGCCGAACAGGTCCTGATAGACGTCCGAGCTCGCGGCGGCGTACGGATCGATGCCGTTCATGCTGGAGAATATGCGCTGGAAGACCGACCCTTCATTGCCCACCGGCAGCGATGGCGTAACGCGCGGCTGCAGCACCGCGTAGCCCTCCACCACCCGGCCCCACACCGGGTCGAAGCGCGGCGCGTTCAGCGGATGCGCCAGCTTGCCGATAAGCCGGCGCACCGTGTCGCGCGGCAGCCTGGTGTCCGCGTCCAGCGTAATGATGTAGCGGACCATGCGGGGAACCGGCGGGCAGGCACCATCATCGCCCTCGTAGGTGGTATCGGTGGCGCCGCGCAGCAGGCGGTTCAGCTCATGCAACTTGCCGCGTTTGCGTTCCCAGCCGATCCATTTGCGCTCGCTTTCGTTCCACACCCGCCGGCGGTGCAGCAGCATGAAACGGGGCCCGCCCGGCCCCGGCGCATGACGGCGGTTGAGCCGCGCCATGCATGCGGCCGCAACCGCCAGCAGTGCCGCGTCGCTGTCCAGGCGTTCCGATGCGGCATCGACAAAATCGCCCAGCATGACGTAATGAAGGTCGCCGCCCGGGCTCGCCAGATGGTGCACCTCCAGCCGCTCGGCCTGCTCGCGGATCGCCTGCCCGGTCGTCAGCATCATCGGCACCGCCACCATCGTTCGCAAATGCGCGGGCACGCCGTCGCGCAGCGCGAGGCTCGGCAACGGCCGCGCGCTGAAACCCTCCGCGACCGCGCGGTTCACCAGGCAGACCGCCGCGTCGATGGAGGGCAACACGCCCACGGGGCCGAGCAGCATCAGCCCGGTAGCGGTCATTCCGAAACCCGCCAGGATCAGCAGCGGGTAGCCCAGCACCGTCAGCGCCACGACCGCGGTGACGCCAAGATAAAGCGCGATGCCAAGCCTGGCGTTCAGAAGCCTGAGCCATGTGCGCGCGGGGGCACGGAACCCGAGTGAAATTTCAAGCGCGGGGCGCCCATCCATCAGGAGGTGCCACCCCGGGTCGCGCTGCCGTGCATCGCCATCCGCCGCGGTGTTCTGCGCGGCCAGCACGGCGGCGCGGGCTACTTCAAATTCCGTACGGCGTGAACCGCGCGCGAGCTCCTCGATGGCACTTCGATACAAATTGCGGGTGGGAAAATCCATGTCCGTGAACGGAACGGGCTCGCCCGCCATGCCGTCGCGCAATGTCGCGTCCACCACACTGACCTGCTCGAACATGTCGCTCCAGTCGACATCGGCGATCTGGCGCAGGCTGGTGATGATGTTGCGCACGGTGACATTGGCCGCACCTTGGCGCTGGTGCTCGTCGTGCACGGTGCGCTCGGCCGTGGTGTGCCGGGCCGCCAAACGCTCCTCGAGCCAGCTCAGCACCGGCATCACCCGCGGGTCCTGGTCGCGCAGCCGGTGCACCATTTGCACGGCGAACGCATCCGGCACCTGGGCGAATTGCAAATCCGCCAGCACCAGCGCGACGGGTTCGGCCACCGCGCCGGCCACGCCGAGCAAACGGTCGGCGGCCGCGTTCGCGGCCTGCCGTGCGTCGCGGCTTTGCGCAATACGATCGGCGAGGCGGCGCAGATTCTCGACCATGACGATGCGAAGCGTTATCGAAACCGCCCATAATTCGCCGATCGTCAGCGGCTGAACATCCTGGTAGGCATGCAGGAAGCGGCACAACATGGCCGCATCGAACCGGCTGTCGGTGTGGGCGACGAACGCCCACGCCACGCCGAGCACGCGCGGATAGGCCGCGAACGGGCCGGATGCGAGTTTCGGCAATTGCCGATAATATCCGGGCGGCAAATCGGATTTTATTTCGGAGATGCGCGCTTCGACCAGATGGTAGTTGTCGAGAAGCCATTCCGCTGCCGGCGTAATAGCGAACCCGGCGGCGATCGAGCGTTCGATGTCGAGATACGCCGCCTGCAAGGCGGCTTCGTTGTCGGCGAGGCGTTTGGCCAATCGCCCATCGCGCCGGCGGCCGGGCGCCACGATTTGCGCGCGCGCCAGGCTGCTTGCGTGCTCCTCCAGCCGCTCGATGCCAAAAAGCTCTTCGCGGATGGGGGCGGGATTGTCCCACGGCGACCCGAGCGTTGGCGGCGCGGCGCGCATGCCCCGGTGCAGGCGGGCAGAGATGAGTTTCAAAGGGGCCCTTCCACGGCGTGACTTAGGTAGCGCACAGTGGCGGTATGGGGGTACCCTCGGAAAATACTTAGGAAGTCAGGCAGGCGTTCTTTTTTGAAAAAAAGAACCAAAAAACTTTTGTCTTGTGGCACGCGCACTGCCATTCGAATGGGGTCGATACTTCTTTCTTCACATCCGCTGCAACAGAACAATCCGATTACTATTCGTTCCCTTTGTATTGTTCCGAACACCCCAACAATTCGCCGTCTTGGTAAAGCTCTGCGCATTCACCATAACGGCCAGCCGCGCGAACGGCAGCCCATAAGCGGCCTGCCAGACGCTGCGTTCCAGCAACATCTTGCCGCCGCGAACTTCGCCGACCTCGAACGCAATGTGGCCGCCCGGCCGCACAACGCGCGCCAATTCCTGCAACGTCGCGCGCACCATTTCCAGCCAGGCCGGCTCGGTGCGGTGCATGTCGATCCTCACCGCGGCGGCATCGATGCCGGCGAACCAGCAGCGCAGCGCGTTGTCCTGCCGGTATTGCACCACATCCAGAAACGGCGGGGACGTCACAACGAGGGCGATGGACGCGTCCGCCACATGACTCAATTCGTGCGCCTTGCCGGTTGCCAGGTTCGCCGGCGGATGCGGCGGCGGCCCGCCGTCCTTCAGCAATTGCCGTGACTTGCGCAGAATAATGTCCGCCACATCGCGCAGCGGCGGCACCTGGCCGCGGCGCGCATTGATCCGCAATTGCGCCGCCACGCTTGCCGCCTGGTTTGGCGGCAGGGTGTAGACCGAGAAAAATCCCGGCGAGTGTCCGGTCAGCCGGTTCAGCGCCACCATGCGGATCCAGTCGGTGGCGGCGTCCGGCGGTGCCTGGTCCAGCAGCCAATGCCGCAACGCGCAGAGTTGGGACAGCGTCCGCGGATGGTAGAAGGCCAGCAAATCCTGCGGCATGTCGCCCGGCCGGTGCCAGGTGACGCGCCGGAGCGCGGCCGCCACCGCATCCGCGTCCGGCGGGGCGAGGCGCGGGCGGGTCAGCAGGATGGAGAGCGGGTTGATGTCGCTGCCGACGGGCCGGCGCTGCATCAGCGCCGCCTGCAGCGGCGTTGTGCCGCGGCCCATGAACGGGTCCAGCACGGCGTCGCCCGGGGCGGTCAGCCGGGATATGAAAAAGGCCGGCAATTGCGGCTTGAAACAGGCGCGGTAGCTGATTTCGTGCAGGACATGCGCCTGCCGCTGACGCGCGGTCCAGTATTCGTTGATGAGGTAGGGAATGCCGTCGGCGAGGACCTGCCGCGTCGGCGTGCCCAAGGCGTCGAACCGACCCAGATCATCGAGAAAGGTGGCGGCGGCGGGCGGCTCCGGTGCGGCCGACAGGCTGACGGCAGGGTGCCGGATTGGGGGCGCGACTCGAATCACCTGGCGATCATAAAGGCAAAATGGCGCCCCGGCGACGCCGCGCGCGGCGGGCCGCCAGGTGCCCAACCTTTAGGCGGATCTTGCCCAAACGGGCGGCGGCGTGCAGCCGCACAGGTTGCAGGCGGACGCGCTGCGTGCGAAACCGCCGGCTGGAGACAGTGCGTCAGAGGCCCGCCATGAAGAAGATCGAGGCCGTCATCAAACCCTTCAAACTCGATGAGGTGAAGGAGGCGCTGCATGAGGTGGGGCTGCAGGGCATTACCGTGGTGGAAGCCAAGGGATTTGGCCGGCAGAAGGGCCATACCGAGTTGTATCGCGGCGCCGAATATGTGGTGGACTTCTTGCCGAAGGTGAAAATCGAACTGGTTTGCAGCGACGACCTGGTGGAGCGGGCGGTGGAGGCGATCGTCAACGCGGCGCGCACGGGCCGGATCGGCGACGGCAAGATCTTCGTGACCGACGTGCTGGACGTGGTGCGGATCCGAACCGGCGAACGCGGCGAGCCGGCGCTGTAATTCCGTGCCGGGCGATGCCGGGGCCGCCATCATGACGGTTGACGATTGATGGCGGAAACTTGATATGGCCTTCTTCTTGCAGCGTAATTGGAGGGACCTGGGGTGACCTGAGGGACGGCCAACCGCCCGGCCGTGCCGTGTCGTTGTGGCGGGATATTTCATGCCGTGCGCCGATCCGGCCCGGCATTAGTGTGGGGAAAACAGGCGTATGGCAAAAAAGGCCCAGGCGGAGGCCGGTGAAGTCACGAAGGTGATGGATCTGCTCCGGGAAAATTCGGTCGAATATGTGGATCTGCGGTTCACCGATCCGCGCGGCAAATGGCAGCACACGGCGCAGCACATCTCCACCATGGAAGAGGATGTGTTCCGCGATGGTTTCATGTTCGACGGTTCGTCGATCGCCGGCTGGAAGGCGATTAACGAAAGCGACATGATCCTGATGCCGGACCCGACGACGGCGGTGATGGATCCGTTTTCCGCCAAGCCGAGCCTGATTCTGATTTGCGATATTTATGAGCCGAGCACAGGGCAACCGTACAGCCGCGATCCGCGTAGCACCGCCAAGAAGGCCGAGGCGTTCGTGGCCTCCAGCGGCGTCGGCGATACCGCGTCGTTCGGGCCCGAGGCCGAGTTCTTCGTGTTCGACAGCGTGAAGTTCGGCACCGGCGGCAATTATGGCATGTTCCAACTGGATAGTTTCGAGGGCCCGCAAGCCTCGATGAAGGATTATCCGGAAGGCAACATGGGCCATCGTCCCGGCATCAAGGGCGGTTATTTTCCGGTGCCGCCGGTGGATAGCGAGAGCGACCTGCGCGCGGAAATGCTCTCCACCATGGGCGAGATGGGGCTGATTATCGAAAAGCACCATCACGAAGTGGCACAGAGCCAGCATGAGCTCGGCATGAAGTTCGGGCCGCTGACGCGCATGGCGGATCATTTGCAGATCTACAAATACGTCATCCACAATGTGGCGCACAGCTATGGCAAGACAGCGACTTTCATGCCGAAGCCGGTGTATGGCGACAATGGCAGCGGCATGCATGTGCACCAGTCCATCTGGAAGGGCGGCAAGCCGCTATTCGCCGGCAATGCGTATGCGGATCTTTCCGAAACCGCGCTGTATTATATCGGCGGCATCATCAAGCACGCCAAGGCGCTCAATGCGTTCACCAATCCGTCGACCAATTCATACAAGCGGCTGATCCCCGGCTTCGAGGCGCCGGTGCTGCTGGCCTATTCGGCGCGCAACCGTTCCGCTTCCTGCCGCATTCCCTACGCGACGAGCCCGAAAGCCAAGCGCGTGGAGGTGCGGTTCCCCGACCCGGCGGCCAACCCTTATCTCGCGTTCGCCGCGATGCTGATGGCGGGGCTGGATGGCATCAAGAACAAGATCCATCCCGGCGATCCGATGGACAAGGATTTGTACGATCTGCCGCCGGAAGAATTGAAGGGTATTCCGACGGTGTGCGGTTCGCTGCGCGAGGCCCTAGGGGCGCTGGAGGCGGACCACGAGTTCCTGCTGGCCGGCGACGTATTCGGCAAGGATCAGATCGAGAGTTATATCGAATTGAAATGGACGGAGGTTTATCGTTTCGAGCATACGCCGCATCCGGTCGAGTTCGAAATGTACTATTCGGTGTGATGGCGACCTGTCGAAGAAGGCCAGGGGCTCTGCCCCCTGGACCAAGCTGGGGCCTTAGGCCGCAGGCCCCATTTGTTTAATAAGAGGCAGGGGATCGGGAGGGGGGCGGCGCAAATGAAGAAGGAAGTATTTCTTTTTTGAAAAAAAGAAACAAAAAACTTTTGTCTGTTTGTCTTCGCGCCGCCAAAAAATTCAAAAGTTTTGGTGCTTTTTTTCAAGAAGGAACATTATTCCTTATCTCTACCAAACGCCCATTCTGCATGACGGCGACCCGATGCGCCAATACCGACGCCACCGCCACATCATGTGTGATCACAATGTAGCCGACCCCGAGCCGCACCGCCAGATCGCGCAGCAGCGTCAGCAGCCCGGCCGCCGTCGATACGTCCAGACTGGCGGTCGGTTCATCCAGCACCAGCAGCGCGGGCTCCGCCGCCAGCGCCCGCGCAATGGCCACGCGTTGCGCCTGACCACCGGACAAGGTGCCCGGCAGCCGATCCAGCAATGAATTCGCGAGCCCCACCTGCTCCAGCAGCGCGGTGGCGCGCGCGCGGCGCTGCCGCCGGTCGCGCAGGCCGCCGAGTTCAAGCGCCTCCTCGATCGCGGCGCCGGCCGTTTGGATCGGATCGAGCGATGCTGCCGGATTTTGGAAAACCAGCTGCATCCGGCGGAGTGCCGCGCCCCGCAGCGTGGATAGCGGCTCGCCACGAAACAGCACGCGGCCTTCATACGGCACCATGTGCACGATGGCGTGCGCCAGGCTGGTCTTGCCCGATCCGCTCGCACCCACAACGCCCAGGCACTCGCCCGGCGCCATTTGAAACGAAACATCCTGCACCGCTACGCGCGCGGTACCCGATCGGTAACCCCTGCGATATCGAACCGTCAGCCCTTCGACACGAAGACTCTCGCCTGACAAGGCCGGCGAAGGCGCGGCCGCGGAAGGCACATGCATTCCGGCGACCGGGGTCGTTGCCGGATAGAAGCAGGCGGCGATGTGGCCTTCATCATCGGGCGCCGCGGTCAGAGCCGGTGCGGTCGCGACGCATTCGGCTTGCGCATGGTCGCAACGGGGTGCGAAACGGCAGGAAGCGGCAAATGCTTCCGGCTCCGGCATGGCGCCGCGAATGGCGGCGGGCACGCCGCCGCCCAATCTCGGCGCGGCGCGTAACAATGCGCATGTATATCGGTGGCGCGGTGACCGCAACATGGAAGCCGCCGGGCCGGTTTCCACACAGCGCCCCGCGTAGAATACGGAAGCACGATCGGCGTGCCGCGCAACGAGCGACATATCATGGCTGATCAGCAAAACCGCCAGGCGACGATCCGCACGCAAGCGCGCGAGCAGGGTAAAAATCTGCTCCTTCAGGTCCGCGTCCAGCCCCGATGTGGGTTCATCCGCAATCAGCAAAATCGGGTCGCACGCCAGTGCCGCGGCAATCATGACGCGCTGGCGCATGCCGCCCGAGAACATGTGCGGATAATCCGCCGCGCGCGCGGCGGCGCCTTCGATGCCGACCTCGTTCAACAATTCAACCGCGCGTGCCCAGGCCGCGCGGCGTGACAGGCCAAGATGCAACCGTATCGCTTCAGTAATCTGCGCGCCCACCCGCATGGTGGGGTTCAACGCGGCCAGCGGATCCTGGAACACCATGCCGATCCGGGCGCCGCACAGCTTGCGCAAGGCGCGCTGCGCCAGGCGGCGAAGATCCTGGCCCTGCAACAGGATTTGGCCGGAAACGGTCGCGCCTTCCGGCAGCAACCCCGGTATGGCCAGCGCGGTGGTGGTCTTGCCGCTTCCCGACTCGCCCACAATGGCCAACGTCTCGCCGGCGGCCAGGGACAGCGATATATTCTCCACCACGGGCACCTGGCGGCCGCCGCGTTGCAGCGCGACGCCTACGTTGCTTAGAGTTAGCGTCTGGCCCACGGTTGGGTCAGGAGGAAGGAAGGCTGTTCTTTTCTGAAGAAAAGAACCAAAAGACTTTTGTCTGTTGGTTGCTTGCTTCGGAAAGGAACATTCTTCCTGCCGATGCCGCCGCAAAGAGCGATCCTGCAATGAGAAAACCGGGTGGCAATATCAGCCACCAGGCGCCCAGATCCATCAAGCCGATGCCGGATTGCAACATGCTGCCCCAGCTTGCGGCCGGCGGGGGAACGCCCAGGCCGAGAAAGCTGAGGGCCGACAACGCCAGAACGCTGTCGCCCAGAAGGAAGGTCGCATTCACCGTCAGAAGCCGCGCGATATTGGGCAGAAGATGCCGCCGCGCCATGTGCAACGGGCCTGCCCCCAACTGGCGTGCCGCCTGCGCGAAGTCACGCTCGCGCAACGACATTATTTCGGTTCGCACCACCCGCGCCAGCGCGAACCATGCTGTCACCCCGATCAACCCACCGACGGTCACGCGGTTTAGCGGCAGCAACGCCGCGCCGCATAACAGCACCACCAGGGACGGCAATGCCAGCAATGCGTCCAGCAGCCGCATCAGCAGGCGTGCCAGGATGCCAGATGCAAATCCGGCGATCAGGCCGTAGCCTGTACCCAGCGTGAACGCCAATAAGGTTGCGGGTACCGCGACGCTCAATGTCTCGCGCCCGCCATGAATGAGCCGGGCCAACTCGTCGCGTCCCAGCGCGTCCGTGCCGAGCGGATATGACAATGACGGCGCCGCCAGCGGAGCCCCCACGTTCAGCGCGGCGGGATCCGTTGGCCAGATGGCTGGTCCCAGCAGGCAAAACAGAAAGAGCAGTACCAGCGGGGCCGCTCCCGTGGCCAATTTATTCAGCATACGTCACGCGCGGATCGAGCCAGGCGTTTACCAGATCGGCCGCCAGGTTGCCCAGCATGGTGGCCACCCCAAGCACCAGAACGATGCCGACCAGCACCGGATAATCATGCGCCACCGCGCTGCGCCAGAGCAACCAGCCAATGCCGGGATAGTCGAACACGCTTTCCACCACCACATTACCGGAGAAAATCGCCGGCAGCGACAGGCCCAGCATCGTTACCATTGGCCGGATGGCGTTTGGCGTGACGTGACGCAGCAGGATCGATCCGAAGCCGACACCCCTTGCCCGCGCGGTGCGCACATAATCGCGGGAAAATTCCTCATGCACGCCCTGCGCGAAAATTCGCGCCAGCCAGGGCGTGACAAACAGGGCCATGCTCGAGGCCGGCAAAACCATATGTGCCATGCGGTCGGCCAAGCCCGGCGCCGCCTGGTGCAGATCGGCCATGCCACAAGCCGGCAACACATGCAGCCAACTGCCGAACACCATGCCCAACACAGTCGCAATGAAAAATCCCGGCATGGCGTAGAGAAAAAGTTCGATCCCGGAACACACGCGGCCCGGCCACGACCGATAGAAAACGCCGTGCAGCCAGCCGAACCCGATTGCCGCCACAGCAGCCAAAGCGGTGGCCACCGTGTAAAGCACCACGGTGCGGCCTGCATAGGCACCGATCACCGCCGCCACCGGGCGCGTTTGCAAATAGGAAAAGCCCAGATTGCCATGCAGCAGATGCCATAACCATGTCGCGTATTGACGCCACAATGGCGCATCCAGCCCAAACTGCGTGTTGAGCGCATTCAGCCGCTCGGGGCTGATCTTCAAACCCAGGATGGCGTAGGCCGGCCCGTCCGGCACCGCATGCGCCAGCAGAAATGTGAGTGTCACCAGAAAGAACAGCGTGGCGATTGCTTCAGCGACGCGGCCCATCAGGCGGGGCGCCCCGGCAAACCGGATCGTCCACGGAAAGGGATTCCGGGTTCCAGTACCCATCAGCATTGGAAAATTCCTCCACGCCGTGCAGCCGATCGGCCGCCATGACAAGTTGTTTGCCTTGCGGGAGGATAAGCCCCGGCTGCTGCCCGGCAAAGTAGTCCTGGTATTGAAACATGGCCGCCGTTCCCGGCTGTGAGATGGTGTCCGCGATCAGCCGGTCCATGCGCGCATCACTGTAGCGCCCGTAATTATTGCCGCCGCCGGTGTTCCAAACGCCCGAGCCGTCGGGCACCGGAGGTGTTCCCCACGGCAAATTTGCCGCGTCCCAGTCGGTGCCCCCAGCGTTGACCGTCTGCAAAACTTGCGAGAAATTTTCTGCCCGCACCTGCATGTCCACGCCGACCGCACGTAAGTCGCTTTGCAAGACCTGCAACTCCTCCATCTCCGAACCATCCGGGTCGGCGCTCGTCAGCACGGAGAGGGCAAGACGCGCACCCGCTTTGCGGCGCAGGCCATCGGCGCCTAGAAACCACCCTGCCGCCTCCAGCAGGCTGCCTGCGGCGGCGGGATCGTAACGTATCTGCGGTGCGGTGCCGGCCGGCGCCGGGTTGCGCCACCTGGCCGAGTCCGTCGGCACCGGCAGGTGATTTTCGGTACCGAAGCCGTGATAAGCAAGCTTGATGATGGTGGGCTGGTCCACCGCCTCGGCCAGTGCCTGCCTGACCCGCACATCGCTCAGAAAGCCTGCCCGCGCGCTGCGCTGGTTGAGCACCATGCGGCCGTAGCCAAGGGCTTCGGGCAGCACATAGAAATTGAAGCCTGGCATGCTCAGCAGGCGCTGCCACAGGGCGTAGGGCACCCGCGCCATGTCGATTTCGCCCGCTTGCAGCGCGCGCAGGGCGCCGCCGCCCTCCAGGAACACCACCACCAGATGCGCCAGCCCCGGTTGCCGGCCTCCATAAAGGGAGTTCGGCACGAAAGAGAAATAACGGTCCGGCCGCAACTCGGCGAGACGGAACGGGCCGTCCGTTACCGCGAACAGCGAGGGATCGTTCTGCCTTCGCCACATCTCGTCGCCGCCGATATCGCCCCAGGCGTGGCGCGGCAGGGCATAGACCACGCTGAGCCCATTGAGGATAAACCAGTCCGGATTGACTGCTTCCTTCAGCACGAAATCCAGCGTTCGAGAATCCACCACGTGCGGCGGGGCGGCAACCCGATCCGGAATGCCGCCCTGCCCCGCGGCGCCGAACAGATCACCGAGTTTTTCGATGCGTTCCCAGCCGAATTTCACATCGTCCGCGGTCACCGCCGCGCCATCGGACCACCGCCAGGGTTTCAAAACGACCCGAAATCGCGTGTTGCCGTCGAGCGCTTCCACCGAGTCCGCGAGCGATCGCGCATGATCGAAACCCATATCGCGGCCGATCCAGACCAGCGGCCGATACAGCAATGTCGCGACCTGCAAGGTGTAGGTGTCTTGCGCCAACAGCGGATTGAGGCCGGCAGGTGCCGCAGGGTCGCTGACGCCGATGCCGTCAGGAATGACGGCGGTGCCGCAGGGTGCCGCGGCTGTTGCGAAGAGCAAGCACAAAAGAGCAAAAGTTTTTTGCTTCTTTTTTTCAAAAAAGAAGTGCTTTCTTGTTTGTTCTTTTTTGAAAAAAAGAACCAAAAAACTTTCGCTCCCCTTTGGCTGTCGCTTGGAACAAAAAAGGCCGCGTCTTGCGACACGGCCCTTTGTTGCTGTTTCGGTGCGGCTTAGAACTTCGCGCTGATCGTAAAGATCGCCGCGAAGGGCTCGCCGGGGATTCCGTCGGCGAATTCCGGGGTGCACCCGTATTGGCTGATCGGCGTTCCCTTGTAGATACCAGACGGAACCACGCCTTCGCAGGCGGCCGGCGAGATCTGGTGGTAGAAGTATTGGAAATACATGTGGTTGAACAGGTTCTGGATGTTCAGATCGAACTTGATCCGCTTTAGAACCGGAAGCTGCGGCGTCGGCAGCGTATAGTTCAGATCCAGGTTCCACAACACATAGGGGCTGATGCCATCCTTCGGGTTGGGGTCGGTCACCGTCGCGCCGGCAACCGCGCTATAGTAACCGGGTTGGCCGTAGGACGCGCCAATCGGCAGCGGACCGATATTTTCGATGCCGGTCAGATCGTAGGTTGAGTATTGGTGGCCCGAGAACAAGCCCTGGAGACGCGCCTCAAACTGGTCATTATCCCGCACGATCGATTTCGGCGTCCAGTCCACGCCGAAGGTAGACGTCCAGTCCGGCACGCCGGAAACCGGCCGGCCCTTGATCGCGTCGCCGAACTGATCCTCCTGCACGGTGACGCTGGCAACGTTGGTAATAAGGTATTTCGCCAGCTGGTGCGACATGTTGCCGAACAGTTGCACCGTCGGCGTGACCTGCCACGTCGCCGTTGCTTCGACACCCTTGAACTCGCGCTGTCCCAGGTTGTTGTAGGCGGAGTCACCGACAAGCGGACCTGACTGATACTGGAAGAAGCCGAAATCCCGGTCCACCTTCTGGTAGAAATAGTCGGCCGACAGCGAAAGGTTGGAGACGTTGTATTTCACACCGCCTTCGTAGAGGTGAACGATGGTGGCGCTGGGGATCGGGCCGGCGAGGTTCGGCTCGAAGTCGCCCACCGGCGCGAACAGAGCGGACTCACCCGTGCTCGCATACGCGGTGAGGCCTTTCAGCGGCGGATAAATTTTGTCGAAATCATAGCTGATGTTGAAGAACGGCAGGAAATCACGGTCCCACTTGGTTCCTTTAAAGTCGCCGTAATTGCAGAAATTGTTTGGATTGAGGCAATAGGGATTGTTTGCCTCGGCAGTCGTCAGCACCCCGCCGAAGACCTGGGTGCCCTGGTTGCTGGAGTATGTACCTTCAAGCGTCGCGCCGGGCGTCAGGTGGAGCGTGTTATCCAGCAGATCGATTTTATCCTGGGCGTAACCCTGGTAAATCGTTCGCTCGGCGCCGCCATCATAGCCGCCGCCGGCGAATATTCCGCCTGTGTTGTTCGGCGTCTCGGGGATATTCGGGGTGCCACCCAGATAGGATGGGGTACCCGGCTCAGTTTCCTTGGCAAGCAGCCCGCCGATATGGATGTTCTGCTCGATGCCGAAGAATTCCGGCACGGTAATCAGCGCGCGGGGCTGGATGCCGTATGAGTCGTTGTGCGACGTTCCGATGATCGCGTTCAGTCCGCAAGGCAAGCCGGCACCGGTCGGGCCGCCGAAGCGGTTGACCACCGTGGCCGGACAGGACGCCGAATACGGCGGGTAGGAAGCCAGCGGATTATACCGATAGGCAAAGATATCGTAGAAATAGCCGCCGGGGCCGAAATAACCGACGTTATTGCCTAAGCCGAAACCCGCTGTCGTCTGCAGAAACGGCGCCGCGCCATCCACGGTGTATGATCCCACCGTGCCGAGCGAGGGATCGCCGAACGCCAGATTGTTGGCGTAGGCTTCCTGTGTCGAATTGGAATTCAGGTAGAAGGCGGTGATGCCGACGGTCAGGTAGTCGTTGATATAGGTGTCGTCCTTGAGAATGAGCGACAGGTAGTTGTTGGTCTGGCGGGTGAATTCCTCGTCCGGCGAGTAGTTGCTGAAGCGGCCGTTCAGGGCCAGATAGGGCAGCGGCACCGGCTCCGGCGTGTACAGCGCATAGCCCGTGTTGTAGAGAACCGTCGCCTGGAATTTCGACAGACCGTCGTCATAGGGCTTGTCGAAGGCGGCTTCGAAGTCGTTGTAATGCGAGGGTGTCCAATCGACGAAACCCGCATTCTCCATATGGTTATAGCTTAGAAGTGCGCGCCCCGCGTTGTCGCCGGTGCCGAACACGCTATCCACCGCGCCGGTGTTGATCGCGACACCTTCCTGGAACAGCTTGAAGGAGCCGACCGAACCATAAACCTCGATCGATTGGTCGGGATCCGGGCGCTTGGATTGATAGGCCACGGTGCCGCCGATGGTTCCGAACGTATTACGGTCAGGATACGCAACGCCGGGGTAGATCGAAACGCTGCTGATCTGGTTCAGATCGAACCGGCCGCCGATGATGTTCTGCAAATAGCCGCCGGTGCCGCCGAACAACAGGTCCTGCATCGGCACGCCGTCCAGCGTTTGGGCCGTTTCCAGGCCGCGAACACCACGAATGGTGAGCACGGGCTCGTTGTTGCCGATACCCTGCTGGTAGACATAGACCGAGGGAGCCTGCCGCAGCAGCGTGGCGATACTGCCGCCGGCGCCGGTCTGCTGGATCTGCTTGGCACCCAGCTCGGTCACCGCCGAGGGAGAGTTCTTTTCCTTCAGCAGCTGGCGCTGCGCCTTGACGACGACGCTTTCGGATTGTGTGGCCGACTGGCCAAGGCCGAGGTTGACCTGCGCCGAAGACGCATCGGCGCGTGCAACAGTGGTGCCCACACTGCACAGCGCCAGGCCACACGCACCAGCCAGCATCAGCCGGTGGCGGAATGAATTTGGAGCGATCGACATGCTGTTCCCCAACCCAATATGTTACGGCCGGAACCCGGCGTCACCACGCCGGGCTCTCGGCCAGAAAGCACGGTGGGCCCTGGCACACTGCCAAAGTCCCGCCAGCTGAAGTCCCCGGCGGCGTGCCGGGGGGCAGGCGGGAACTCCGGCAGCACTCGCCAGAACAACCCGTGATGAAACCGACTTTGCCGTCGTGTAACGCGCCAACGCAAGCCATCCTCGGGGTGCTTACGATGTAACTGCCACCGGGTTGTGATCACTTTGCCACAGTTTTGTTTCCGGGCCGGTGCGCGCGGCGGTCGTATCCCATCTGGCGGCGGGGATCGAACGGCTAAATATTACGTCCCGCTGCCGACGGGCGAGCCGTGCGCGCCGGAGCCGTCGGCAGGCGCGGGGGCTGCCTCTCCCGCGCGGCACAAAAAGCACACATCGGCTCAAACCGGCTTCGGCGCAGCGCCCAGGCCTGTCATGGATAGCAGCTTGCCCACAGCCGCCGCCTCAAACAGACAAAAGTTTTTTGGTTCTTTTTTTCAAAAAAGAACTGCTTCCTACCTTGGGGACAACACCGCGTGACAAATCCAGCCCCGGCCCGACCGGAACGGAATTTCCTGGGCCATCCGCTCGGCCTTACGGTGCTGTTCGGCACCGAGATGTGGGAGCGGTTCTGCTACTACGGCATGCGGGCGCTGCTCACCTTCTATATGGTGGACTATCTGTTCGTCGGCGGCACGCCCGAAACCATTTTCGGCTACCACGCGGTGAAGTCGGCGCTCGAGTCGTTCAACGGGCCGCTCAGACCGGAGCCGCTCGCCGCCCTGATCTATGGGCTTTACGCCATGGGCACGTATCTCACGGGCCTGGCCGGCGGCTTCATTGCCGACCGGTTTCTGGGGCAGCGGCGCGCGGTGATCATCGGCGGCCTGACCATGGCGGTGGGCGAGTTTCTGCTCACCAGCCAGCATTTCTTCTTTCCCGGGCTGCTAACGCTGGTTTTGGGCAACGGCTTCTTCAAGCCGAACATCGCCACCCAGGTGGGCGGCCTCTACAAGCCGGGCGATTCCCGCATCGACCGCGCCTATTCCGTTTTCTACGTGGGCATCAATCTGGGCGCGCTGATCGCACCGATCATTTGCGGCCGGGCCGCCCATTTCGGCGCCGGACCGCCGCACTGGACATATGGGTTCGCCGCCGCCGGCGTCGGCATGCTGATCGGCGTCGGCATCAACCTGGCCGGCCAGCGCACCCTGCCGCCGGATGTGCGCCAGCGGCGGCTCGCCTCCGCCACCGCCCACGCGAAGCTGACGGCCACGGACCGCCGCGCGGTCGTGGCGCTGTGCGTGGTGGCGTTCTTCAACCTGTTTTTCTGGGGCTGCTACGAGCAGCAGGGGCTGACCATCGCCTTGATGGCGGAGAAATACACCGATCTCTCCACTCCGTTCGGCAGGTTCGACGCCGAGGACGTCCAGTCATTCAACCCGTTTTTCATCTTTACGCTCACGCCGGTGATCATGGCGTTCTGGGCGTGGCAGGCGCGGCGGGGGCAGGAGCCGACCTCGGTGATCAAGATGGCCTATGGGTGCGCCGGCACGGCGCTGGCCTTTGGGCTGCTGATCATTCCGGCGATCGCGATCGATCATGGGCAGAAGGTGGGCTGGCTGTGGCTGCTGGCGGCGATGGCGATCCAGACCGTGGGTGAGCTTTACCTGTCGCCGATCGGGCTGTCGCTGTTCAGCAAGGCGGCGCCGCCGAAGCTGGCGTCGCTGATGATGGCGGTGAATTACCTGTCGAACGCATTTGGCAACTACCTGGCGGGGTATCTGGGCAGCTACTGGGACGGCATGGCGAAGTCCGCGTTTTTTACCATGATTGCGGGATTGGCGGCGGCCACGTCGGTGGGGATTTTTCTGATGGCGCGGCTGCTCAATCCGATATTGCAGGCGCGGCTGCGGAGCGGCACTGAAACCGAGACATAGGGCAACGGGTGGTGTCGCGTGGGTTTTAACCCACGGACACACGCGGCGGGGCGAAAAAATGGGTTAAAACCCCCGTTTTCGCCCCGCCACGGAGGTATCGACCTCACGCGGCCTCGAGCAGCTCAAGCGCCTTGGCAAACAGCCGCGGTTCCACGACAAATCGCTGCGTCACATCCTGGCCCCCCGTGTCGCCGAACACGTAAGCGGCCCGCTGCTCCAGCGCCGTGGCGATGCCGCTCTGCACGAAGCTCGGGTGGCGCGACGTGCCGCGCAGCCCGCACACGCGCGCGCCCGGCGCCGCGAAAACCGAATTATGCAGCGCGGACCCGTATTCGCCCACCAGCACGCGGGCTTGCGAAAACAAAGCGACCTGCCCGGCCACGGACAATTCCTCGGGCCGAACGCAGCGATAGCCGGCCGCCAGCGCGGCCGCCTCGATCGCCGTACGGTTCGCCATCTGCCGCGCCTGCGGCGCGCCCGAACGCGACAGAAACAATTTTGGCGAATCCGCAACGGAATCGGGCGCCGCGCGCCGCATGACGCCGGTCCACCACAATGTCGCCGCCCCGAAACAGGTGGCAAACCGGTTCTCCGCCCGCAAGCCGGTCGGCAGCAGAACGAGGTCGCAGCGGATGATTTCGCGCCAGTAATCGTAGATCACGCACCGGTCCGGGCAGATGCCGAAATAGTGCAGCAGCTTGCCGGCGAAGGGCTGCAAATCCGGCGGCATCAGGTATCGCAGCGACGCCAGATCGTATCCGGCCGCCCGAAGCACCCACAGGCGCGGCAGGAAATCGATGAGCCAATGGCCCCAGGTTTCGTGCGCCGGGCCGCAAATCACCGCCAGCGGACCGGCCACGTCCCGCATCGGCAGGTCCGCGGCGTTCAGGCGGTCGCTCACGGTCACCACATGGTGCCTGGGGTGCAGGAACGCGGTGCCATGCAGGGCGACGCCGTCCTTGATGGGAAAGCCGGTGGGCGCCATGACCACGTTTTCGATGGCGTAGCAGCCGGCCGCCGGCGTTTCGATGTCGGCAAAAATATCCCACAGCACGCCAGCGGTCGCGGGCCCCAGCAGGAACGGCGGCGGACTCTGGGGCACGCTGGCGGGCTCGGCCACCGGTTGAAATGTGTAGAAGGGCGCGGTTTTGGCGGTTTGCTGCGTGCCAATGTCGCGGATGTCGCGGATCAGGGACATATAGGAAGGAAGTAGTTCTTTTTTGAAAAAAAGAACCAAAAAACTTTTGCTCGGCGCGGGTTCAAGCGGGCACCAGCATCCGGAGCGCCGCCACCCCCATGACCGCCGTGGCGATCCAGCCCATGACCACCAGCGAACGGCTCGCGGTGAATTCTCCCATCACCGACTTCCTCGACGCC
>CAJCIS010000090.1 GCA_903970435.1 Acidobacteriota bacterium
ATCGTTCTGCAAATCGGCGTTGGCGGCGGTTTTCGCGGCGTTCAGTGCGGCGGAGCTGGCCGCCAGCGATAACGACGCGTAAGCCTCGTTCCACACGCCGTAGTCGATCGCCAGCCCCACCAGGCCAATGATGGGAATGACCAGAATGGCGAACAGCACCGCGACCGAACTTTGGCGATCGCGCCGCAAGCGGCCGGACGAAACCGCCCGCGCGCCGCGTGCGCGCAAAAATCCTACCCGCATGACGTGACATTGCCGGTGGCTGCATTGGTGTTCAACGCAATGGATTGCCCCAGGCCGCCGATCGGTGCCGGCATGGTTGACGACGCAACGAACTCAACCGGCTGAATGAAGAACGGAAAATAAGGGGTAAAGCTGTAGCGGACGTCGGCCACCACCTGCGGCGCCAACGTCATGGCCACGCCGCCGGCGGCCACCGGGCTCGCCATTTCGGTCCAGTTCAGTATCGTATCGGGAAACCGCGTCACCTGCGTGATCGCGGTTCCGCAGGGCCGGATGGCGCCGGCATACAGCATCCGCCCCCCCACGCTCAGCGCGCTCGACCATTGCACATACGCCGTTTGCGCCCCGCAGCCGGCGGCCGCCGTGCAACTCGGCGTGTAGCCGATCGAACTCAGACTGACGGCATACTGGCCGGGAAACAGACCTCCGCCATTGCCCAGATTGAGCTGCGGAATTTCGGCGTAAACGATCGACATGGCCTGCTGCATCTGATCGGCCGTCAACTCGCTGGTGACCACGCCGGTGACAGGGTCGACGGTGACCGACAGTTTCTCCGCCGCCTCCGCAATGGCGTTGGCCGCGTTGTGCACCTGGTTCCAGATCAACAGCGCGCGCGCGCCGTCCACCCCGGCCAGCGTCAGGGTCAGCAGAAGCGGCGCGACGAGCGCCATCTCAAGGCTCATCACCGATCGCGTTTCGCCCGCAAAGCGAACGCCGCCCCGGCGGCCCGTCAGCATCCCGTCTCCCCGCCGGTGAAATATTCGTTGACGAAGCCGGTCGCCGCATACGTCACGTGCACACGCATGAAGCTGTTCAGCGGCGATACCTGCGACCAGGCCGGCACCAGCAGGCCCAGATAGGTGGGGCTGAGATAATAGGCGCGCAGCAGCATGAGTTGGCCGCCGTTGCCGGTGCAAACGGAATCGCTCGGCGACGTCAACGTGGCCAGGCTCGGCGGATTGCTGTTGATATAGGTGTAGTAGTTCTGGCCGGTCCCGCTCGGGATGCCGGTGATATTCACGTAGAGCTGGCCGCAATCCAGCAGCCCGCCGAGCGCCGGGCATACGGCGCTCGCCACCCATTTGGTCAGCGCCGCGCCGGAAGCCGAGCCTTGCGCGGTGCCCACCTGCACGCCGCGTGCCGCCACATGCACCGCATTGTCGAGCGCCGCTTGCACAAAGAAGTCGTACCCGGCCTCCATGCTGCCGAGCACGAGCATGACGAACGGCACCGAGAGCGCTGCAAATTCAAGCGCCACGCCGCCGCGCCTGGCCGAAGCCGTGTGCCGTTCCGAGTGTGTGTGCCGCATGGTTCACATCGCGCCGATTTGCGCGAGTTTGCCTGCGGATGCCTTAAGAAAGGGGAAACAAAGGAAGCCGTTCTTTTTTGAAAAAAAGAACCAAAAAACTTTTATCCTGTCGCTACCCGTTCGTTCCGGAACTGCTTCATTTCCTACTTCCTCATTGCGTGAAGCGAGCCGGCGACGTCAGCGCGCGCTTCAGGAACGTCTTCAGATCGGCCGCGATAGATCCCGCGTCGTTCGGGTTGGCCTCGATGAAGTCGTTCACCGGATCGGACGCGCATTGTTGCAGGTTATAAATGAGAGAGCCGGCGCCGGTTCCCTCGGCGATGGAATAGTTGGTCGAGAGATAAAACCCGTTCATCAACGGATAGTAGGGGGTGTAGAGGACGTACACCGTAAAGCCCATATCCTTGTAGGTGTCGCATTGGCTGGGATCAATCGCAACGTTCTGCCGGATCCCGCCGGTTGGCGTATAATCGGCCATTCCGTCGGTCACCAGGAACAGCACCTTCAGCGGCGATGTCGGCAATGAGCCGTTGCCCGCCGGGCTGACATAATTGGCGAACGTCGTCAGCACGTTCGGCAAGTTGGTGTCGCCGCTGCTGTTGGCGCTGTTGTTATACGGCAGGATGCCGGTGTCGGGCGTGTTCTGCTCGGTCGGCGGCAGGCCTACCGCAGTGAGGGCGGTGGCCCACTGGTTACCGGCCTGGCACGCAAGGCTGCCCTGTACGCCGCAATTGCTGGGGATCGGATAGACCTGCTCCACGTTCTGGTCGAACGTGAACACGCCGACATTCAGATTGTTGATGGCGCCGATATTGTCGGTTTCCATGGTATTTATCACCTGGTTCACGGCCTGCTTCACCAGGTCGAACCGCAGCGTAATCTGACAAGCGCTGGTCGGTGCTCCCTGCGCGTAGCAATAGGGCAGACCAACGCCGACGGTGTTTCTGGCGAGACCGTAATAGTCCGCCTTGGGCCCCAATGCATCGGTCGTATCGAAATGGCAGGCAAACGCGCAGGGCGCCCCGGCGAGCGGCTTCTGTCCTTGGGCCACGCCGGTTTTTTGTTGCGTGAGGCCGTCGCATATCTGGCCACCCAATGCGTTGGCCTTCGGGCCGCCGGAGGTGCCATCCGGGTATATCGTTGAAGACCCCGACATATTGGCTATGCCGCCGGTGATCGGGCAGCCCTCCTCCCCGTAATTCTGTCCATCATACGTGTTGACGTCGTTGCACGAATAAGCCGAGAATGGTTGATTGGCGGGCGAGGATTCGGGACCCGGCCCCGCTGACCCGGGATTGGAGTTGTTGTAGCTGAGTGCCAGGTTATAGATCGCACCCGGAACAGAACACGGCGTGAGGTACATCATGGCCGCGATGTCGCCCGCCGTTGCGCCGATTTCCATCGAGGGCGAGTTGTCCAGCAGAATCTCCACGTTGAGATAAGGCGACGTCACCACCTCGGCTTGCGCCTGGAGGTTGATCGGATACTGGAAAACGTTGAAGATATTGCCGAAGATCGACGGCACATAGCCGTTATACGTGACCGTGGCCGTGGTGGTGGCGCCCGTGCTGATGACAACGGACGGCGTCACCACATTCTCATGATAGGCGTTGGTGGCCGTTCCGAGCTGGGCGATGAACCACTGCTTGCCGGCCGTGACACCCTCCGCCACCGCTTGCGGGTCATTGGCCAGCGTCGCGGTGGACGTGGTTTTCACAGCGTTCAGCGCCGCGCCATTCGCCGCCAGCGACATCGACGCATAGGTCTGGTTCCAGAATGCGTAATCGATTGCCAACCCAACGATGCCGACGACCGGAATGGCCATGATGGCGAACAGCAATGCCACGGAACTGCGGCGATCGCGCCGGAAAACGGGGGGCGGCATTCTAATGGTTCCTTGCGATATAATCTCGGAATGAGGCTGCATGGAAGGTCAACTCTATGTCGGCGGCGCGCAGGCTTCAGGATTTGTCAACGGCGTGTAGGTGCCCCCGGTCAGCGCCACCTGCTGCGACACGCCGCCGAATGGCGCCGGCAAGGTCGACGAGGCCCACAATGTGACCGGATGAACAAACAACGGAAAGCTCGGGGTAAACTGGTAGCTCACATCGGCCACCAGTTGCGGCGCCACCGTCATGGTAACGCCGTTCTTGATGATCACCGGGTCCACCATGTCCTGCAGCTGATTCGGCCCGTTGGGAAATTGCCGCACCGGAAGAAGCCCGGTCAGCGTGCAGGGGCGCAGCAACGAACTCGCCAGCGTTCCCGGCGGCTGCTCAAGCTTGGTGCCGCCCGAGGTGAGATAGGCGCTCCAATCCGTGTACGGTGTCTGCGTGGTCCCGCAGGATTGTGCCGTGGCGCACAACGGATAAAACGAAACGCTGGATAACGTGACGGAAAACGCGCCCGGAAACATGCCCGTTCCGGCGCCCAGATTGAGCCCGGGGATCTGCGCATAGATCGTCGTCATCGCATTTTGTATCTGCGTGGCGGTCAGCTGTGTCGCGGTGCCGTTGGTGCCGACCGTAATCGACATCACTTCGGCCGCCTCGGTGATCGCAACGGCGGCGTCGTTCAGCTGCTGCCAGATGATCAAGGCGCGCCCGATGTCGAATACGGCAAGCGCCATGGTCGCGATTACCGGCGCGATCATGGCGAATTCCATGGCGGCAACCGAACGGCGTTCGCGCAACGCCGGGCCTAGCCCGGGGACGCGCCGCCCCGGCCACGCGATCGCTAGCCGCATTGGTTTCCCCCCGACTGGCCTCCAGAGAAACCCTGGTTGACGAAGCCGGCGCCGGCCGTGGCGATATGCACCCACTTGCCGTTATAACTCGTCGTGAAGGAGGGGATGAACATGCCAACGAAACTCGGCCCGATATACCAGGCCGAAAGCTGCATCATCTGGCCACCCAGGCCGGTGCAGATGGCACCGTTCACCGATTGCGCGTTCGACAGCGTGATCGTGTTCGTATTGGTGTAGTAATTCTCGCCGGCGGGAACCGGCGCCACGCCCACCACCAGATTGTTGCAGTTCAACAAGCCACCGAGGTTCGGGCAGACCGCCTGGGCAACGAAGGCGCTGCTCTTCTCGCCGCTGGTGCCCTGAACGGTGCCCACCTGCACGCTGCGGGCCGCGGTTTCCACGGCGTTATCCAGCGCCTCCTGCACGAACATGTCGTAGCCGAGTTCGATCGTCCCCAGAACCAGCAGGAAGAGGGGCACCGAAGCGGCGGCAAACTCCAGCGACGTGGAAGCGCGCCGCTGCCGCCGCAATCGGGCTGGCTTTGCCGAAACTGAATGAGCCATAATCGAACGCGCCATCACAATCTAAAAAATGAGCGATAAATTCCTTTTAATTGATAGGATGCCGGGTGGCAAGTGCTAATTAACGAAAAAAGCGGAATTATATACGATTCCGCGACTTGGGTTGAAATGCAGGCAGAGGCGGAATGCAACCCTGGATAGCAGGCATAGCTTGCCTGAAAAAGAAGAAGCAGTTCTTTTTTGAAAAAAAGAACTGCTTCTTCTTATGTCTACCCCTCGCGGCGCGCTAGAAACGCCAGTCGCTCGAACAGGTGCACATCCTGCTCGTTCTTCAGCAGGGCGCCATGCAGCGGCGGTATCACCACGTGCTTGTCCCGCGTGCGCAACGTCTCCGCCGGCATGTCCTCGATCATCAGCAGCTTCAGCCAGTCCAGCAACTCGCTCGTCGCCGGCTTCTTCTTCAGTCCCGGCAGATCGCGGATCTTGAAGAATACCGTCAGCGCCTCGCGCGCCAGGTCGTGCTTGATGTCGGGATAGTGCGTGGCGACGATCCGCTCCATCGTTTCGCGATCCGGAAAGCGGATGTAGTGAAAAAAGCAGCGCCGCAGGAACGCGTCCGGCAGTTCCTTTTCATTGTTGGACGTAATGATCACCACGGGCCGCTGGCGGGCCACGATCGTCTTGCGGGTTTCGTACACGAAGAACCGCATGCGATCGAGCTCGAGCAGCAGATCGTTGGGAAACTCGATGTCGGCCTTGTCGATTTCGTCGATCAATACCACGCTGGGCGTATCGGCCTCGAAGGCGTCCCACAGCTTGCCGCGCACGATGTAGTTGGAGATGTCGTGCACGCGGGCATCGCCGAGCTGGCCGTCGCGCAGGCGGCTGACCGCATCGTACTCGTAAAGACCCTGCTGGGCCTTGGTGGTGCTCTTGATGTGCCACTCGATGAGCGGCATGCCGAGCGCGTCGGCCACTTCCTGCGCAAGCACGGTCTTGCCGGTGCCCGGCTCGCCCTTCACCAGCAGCGGACGCTGGAGGGTGACGGCGGCATTCACCGCGACCTCCAGGTCACGGGAGGCAATATAGGTGCTGGTGCTGCGAAATTGCGCCAAGTGGGGTTCTCCGGACCGCGGGGACCGACGTCATCTCACGAAAGCAAAGGGTTAAGAAAGCAGTTCTTTTCTGAAGAAAAGAACCAAAAGACTTTTGCTCTTTGCGCAATCCCGGACCTATCGGCCATGGCGCCCAGCGTTGTGCGGGACAACCCTTACGAACCGTAGGTAATCAGCGCCCCCCCATGCGCGTCCACATTCACATGGAACCAGCTCGCGTTGTAGCTGCCCACCAGCGTGACATGATCGGTGCGCACCCCATCGGTCACGGTAATGGTGCCCAGCCCGCTCGCCTGGGCGTAGGTCACCGTGGCCTTGCTGCCCAGCATGTCCAGGATGTCGATGCTGTCCGCCGTGGTCCAGTTGCTGATGTCGGCGCCCTGCATGGGCGCGGCATCGCCGGTGAACACATCGCCCACCGGGCTCGCCCAGAACAGCATGCCGGGCTGATACACGCCGATGGTCACGATGGTGCCGCCGCCCACGGTGCCGTTGCCGGATTGCTGGGTGTAATTGACGACGCTGCCGTTGTGGGTGTCCTTGGCCACTTCCAGGGCACCGCCCAGCAGCTGCGACGTATGCAGATGAACCTGCCCCGCCTTCGTGCCGAGCACCAGCGTGCCGTTGCTGATGGCCAGGTTGGTGACCGGCGTGCCGGCGACATCGATCGCGTCGCCGGTCACGAAACCGTTGATTTCACCGGCGAACTGGGTGGACGTGTCCAGCCGCAGCGTCTCGCCGGTGGAGGTGAAGTTCACCGTCTGGCTGGCGGCCACCGTGCTGCCGAGTTCCAGCACGCAGCCCGGGTCGATCTGTAACGAACCGGTGCCGGTCAGCGCGCCGGTAATGCTGAGATTGGGTCCATATTTCGCTTCGATCATCCCGTCATTGACCACCGCGGTGACGATGTTGCCGACCCCCTGGATCAGGCCGCCCGCCGCGTTCACGATCGGCACGCTGGGGAACAGGCCGCCGCCGGTGAGCTCCACCACCGCCCCCCCCACCAGGCGCAGCAGGCCGTTGTTGGTGAATACGGTCGGGCCCGCGTTGGGCGCCGCAAAATAGCTGTACAGCGCCAGCATCAGGTCGCTGCCCGGCGAGATCGCGATCGTCCCATCGTTGGAACAGTCCACGCCGGCAAACATGATGTTCCCGCCATTGCCGATGCCGATGGCGGCATTGTTGGTGAAGAACGTGCTGCCGATGGTCAGGATGCCGGCGGCGGTGGCGGCCACGATGGTGCCGTCATTCACGATGCCGTCGGTCCAATCGCCGACCGTACAATCGCCCAGCCAGCCGACATACCCGGCCGACCGGATCACCGCGTCCGCCCCGATGGTCAGCGTGCTGCCCGCGCCGGCGGCGAATTCGGCGGGCGCCACGCGCTGGCCGTAATAGTTCTGCTCCACGCTGCCGAGATAGACGGTGGCGTTGTCAATGGTTTCGTTGCCCATGGCGATGACGCGGCTGGCCGCACCCGTCAGCAGCAGGGTGCCCGCCCGGGTGCCGGTACTGTCGGTGAGGTCGATGCCGTTGATGAATGTGAGGTTCTGAAACGGCCGGCTCAGGTCGAGCAGGCCCTCGTATTTCACGCCGTTCAAGGTCGCGCTCCCGGTCGCGTTCAGGCCCTCGCCCTGGTCCTGCACGACGCCACCGGCGATGATGCCGGTCAGCCTCAGCCGGCCGAATTCCGTGCCGGCGCCGAGCGCCAGCGTGCCGCCGGCATTGTTCAGCGTGCCGGACACCGCAACGGTCGCATTGTTGAGCACCAGGTTGCCGAGTGCGGCGGCCGTGAGCGAATCGGCAATGGAAATCGCCGCATTGGTGACGCTGATGGTGCCGGCGTTGCTGAACTGCGATGCGGTGAGCGACAGCGTATCGCCGCCGCTGACCGACACGGCGCCGCGATTGATGAAATCGGCACCGCCCAGGGTGAATATTCCGCCGGCGACGGCAGCATCGATGGCGGCGTAGCTGACGATGGCGTCACCCGAAACGTCGCCCCCGGTGCCGATGCTGGCGAATTGGCCAGCCTGCGTAATGGTCAGGCCGCCGCCCAGCGTCAGGGTGGTGCCGCCCTGCTGGCCGTAATCGTGCAGCACGTCGATCACCGCGGCGCCGCCCGAGGCGCCGAGAGCCACTTGCGCGCCGTCGAAAGTCTGGCTGCCGAGGAAGCCGATTTCGCTCCCCGCCCCGGTGACGTCCGCCGTGCCGATGAGTTTCAGGCCGTCGCGCACGGTCAGGTAGGCGCCGGACGCCCCGAGGTTCAGCGTGCCGGTGTCGGTCACGCCGTCGAGCAGCGCGGTGCCGCCGGCCGCGACCGCCAGATTGCCGCCGGCATCGACGATCGATCCGCCGACGATGGTGCCGGTCAGGCTCAGCGCCGGCAATTGCCCGCCGGCGCCGAGCGTGAGCGTGGCGCCCGTATTGGCCAGCGTGCCGGCGAGCACGATGGTGCCGGTGCCGCTGATCTGCCCGATCTGCCCCGTGCTCATGGCGCCCGACAGAATCAGCGTGGCATTGTTCAGGCTGATGATGCCGCTGTTCGACCAGGCGGGCACCTGGCCGTAAACGTCGGCCGGGCCGCCGAGCACCGCGGTGGCGCCGCCGCTGAGTGCGATCGTGCCGGCGTTGGCGAACGCGATGGCGTCCAGCACCAGGGTCGCCTGGTTGCTGGCGGTGATGATGCCTTGGTTGATGAACGTGCCGTAGCCGCCGATGGTGAACGTGCCGCCGGCGAAGCCGGCGACGATGTCGCCTTCATTTACCAGCGTATCCGCCAGCCCGAAGCCCGCTACCGGCGTCGTGGCGTTGGCGTCGACGGCGGCGAATTTGCCGTCTTGCACGATGCTGAGATTGGCGCCCAGCGTGGCTGTGGTGGCCTGCGTCGCCAGCCAGGAATCGGCCGTGCCGAGCGCCGCGGTGCCGCTGTTGCCGCCGAGGCTGATGGTGGCGTTGTTCAGCAGCGTCGCCGCGCCCTCCAGCAGCAGGGCCGCGCCGGCGCCGTTGACGATGGCTGTGCCGCCGCCGCTTCCGGCAGAGGCGAGCACCGAATTGTCGGCCAGCGTCACCGCACCGCCGGCGCCCAGGCTGAGCGTGCCGATGTAGGTGACATCGTCCAGCACGCCGGTTTGCGGCGAAAAATTCAGCCCGCCGCCGGTGTCGAGCACGGTGCCGCCGGTGATGGTGCCGGCCAGCGCCAGCGGGCCCAGCGCCGAGGTGGCCGAAACACTCAACGTGCCGGCATTCACCGCGTCGCCGGCGATGACCACGTCGGTCTGGCTGAGCGACATCGAGCCGAGCGACCCCAGCAGCGAAGCCGAGAACGTGCCGCCGAATTCGAGCGTCGCGTTGGCGGCCACCAATGTTCCTGTGTTGACGAAGCCGCCCGCGGCGATATCCAAGGTGGCGCCGTTGCTGAGGCCGATGGTGCCCTGGTTGATGAAATCGCCGGCTCCGCCAAGCATCAGCGTGCTGCCCTGCACACCGTCGGTCAGCGTGCCCTGGTTGATCACCGCGTCGGTGTAGGGGGTCGGCAGCGACCCGCCGACAATGAGCTGGCCAAGCGTGCCGGTTTCGCGCACCCAAACATTGCGGGCCAAGGTGAGCGTGGCGCCTGCGGTGGCGCCGAATGCCTCGGCCACCTGCAACGTGGCGGCACCGCCCTGGTTGTTGCCCGCCCCGGTCGCACCGAACGATACATTGGCATTTGCCAGCATTTGCGAGCCGAGGAAGTTCAATGCCGCGTAGGATCCGGTGAGCTGGATGGAACCGGCCCCACTGCCGCCGGCACCTGCCATGCTCAGCCCGTCCTGCACGAACAGCGTGGCGTTCTGCCCCGTGAGCGCCAGCGTGCCCTGCACCGCGACGCCATTCAGCGTGCCGCCTTCCGCCGCCAGGGTGCCGCCCTCCAGCGCCAGCGTGCCGCCGTTGAGAGACCCGTAGGCCAGTGCGAAGGTGCCCGCCTCGAGCGCGAACATACCCCCGAGGGTCAGCGATCCGGCATCGTACAGCAGGGCGTTGGCTGCATCCATTACCACGCCGCCGACCGCCGCGGCACCATAGAGCGTGACGGTGTAGGCACCCGCGCCGGTAAAGTTCGCGTTGTCCCCCGGGCCGGGCGCGACACCGCCAACCCAGTCAGCCGCAGTGGTCCAGTTGCCGGAGGTGCCGTTCCAGGTAATCGAAGCCATAGGCTGCGCCATCGCTATGTGGCGGCAGTTTTCGAGGACCTGTTCTAAGATTGGATGAACGTATCGACATGCGGGGGACGTTGCAGGGTTTGAATTGAGGGGTCATTTTGCTGTTCAGCCCTTCCAGCCTGAGGACCCCCCGATGCAGCTCACTCGTCGCTCCCTGCTCAGTGCCTCCGCCCTGCTTGCCAGCAGCGCCGCCTTGCCGGCCCTCAACAGCAGCGCCGCCTATGCGGCGGGCGACGAGGACCCGCGCATGGCGCCCCGCGCCCTCGGGCCGGATGATGCGAAGAACGTGGTCGAGGAGTGGTTCTCCTTCACCTGCCCGCACTGCGCCGCCTTCGCGCGCGAGGATTACCCGGATATCAAGGCCAAGCTGATCGACACCGGCAAGATCCGCTACGTCTTCCACGAATTCCCGCGCGACAAGCTGGACCTGGCGGCGGCCTGCGTGGCGCGCAGCCTGCCGCCGTCGCGCTACGAACCCTTTATCCTGGCGCTGCTCGACAGTCAGAAGCAGTGGGCCTTCAACCGCCAGGCCAACCCGCAGGACGAACTGGCGAAAATGGCCGCCCTGGCCGGCATGCCGCGCGAGGCGTTCGACAAGGCCATCGCCGATACCGCACTGCAGAACGGCCTTCTCGCCGCGCAAACCGCCGCCGAGGAGAGATTTAACATCGACTCGACTCCAACCTTCATCGTGAACGGTGTCGCCCATCCCGGGGAACTGACCTACGCCCAGTTTACCGCCTTGCTCACCGGCTAGGCGCGGCGGCGGGAAGCTCCCCCGGGCAGCGACGGACGCGACTTCATCCGAAGTCCAACCGACCGAGGCCGCATGACCGCTCACCTGACCCGCCTGCGCATTGCCGGATTCAAGAGTTTTGCCGAACCGGCCGTGCTGGATATCCTGCCGGGCCTGACCGGCATTGTCGGGCCCAACGGGTGCGGCAAGTCCAATGTGGTGGAGGCGCTGCGTTGGGCGATGGGCGAGAATTCGGTGCGCAGCCTGCGCGGCGGCGAAATGGACGACGTCATTTTCGCCGGCACGACGGCGCGCGCCAGCCGCAACCTGGCCGAAGTGACCATCACCCTGGAGCGCCCCGCGGATGCGGCGCTGCCGGACCCGTTCACCGACGAGGCGGAACTGCAGGTAACGCGCCGGATCGAGCGCGGCGCCGGCAGCGCCTACCGCGCCAATGGCCGCGAATTGCGGGCGCGCGACGTGCAGACCCTGTTCGCCGACATGGCCAGCGGGGCGCATTCCAGCGCCATGGTCAGCCAGGGCAAGGTATCCGCACTGGTCAACGCCAAGCCCGAAGCGCGGCGCCAGGTGCTGGAGGAGGCGGCGGGCATTACCGGCCTTCATTCAAGACGGCACGAGGCGGAGCTGAAGCTCCGCGCCGCCGAAACCAACCTGACACGGGCCGAGGAATTACGGACGCAGCTCGACCAGGGGCGCGAATCGCTGCGGCGCCAGGCGCGCCAGGCCTCGCGATTCCGTAATATTTCCGGCTTGCTGCAGAGCGCCGAGACGGAGTTCTTGGCGGTGCAGCACGCCCGCGCCGCGACGGCGCTCGAGGCCGCGCAACAGGCCCAGGCCGCGGCACTTGCGGCGGTGGCCGCCACGGAGTTAGCCGCTACCCAGGCGGCCGATGCGGTGGACACGGCCGACGCGGCCCTGCCGGAACCCCGCGCAGCCGAGGCGGCGGCGCGCAGCCAGCTCGAGCGGCGGCGGCTGGAGGCTGAAACCTTGGCCGAGGAGGCTGCGCGCGCGGCGAGGGCGCTCGAGGACGCGCAAGCCCGGCTGGCCGACTGCGACGCCGACCTGTCGGATGCCGCGCGCGGCGCCGATGACGCGGCGCGCACGCTTGCCCGGCTGGACGCGGAACAGGCGGCCCTTGCGGAGCATCTCGCGGCGCTGCCGGCTGCGCTGTGCGAAGCCGCCGCCGCCGCCGCCGCCGCCAGCGCCGCCGTCCAGCGGGCCGAACAGCGGGCCGACGCGGCACAGTCCCACGCAACCGAAGCCGCCGCCGCCGCGCGGCAGGCCCATCTGGCTCTGCAAGCGGCGCGAGGCCGCGTCACCACCGCCACTGCGGCGCGCGATGAAGCGGCCGAGGCCAGGGCGCAGGCCGCATGCGCTCTCATCGATCCGGTCCGGCTCGTCGAGGCAGGCGAGGCACACGCGGCGTGCGCGGCACGCCATGCGGCGGCGCGCGCCGCGGCGGAGGCGGCCGAAGCGCATCGGGCGCGGTGCGACGCGGCCAGCACCATTGCGGCGGCTGCGGCGGCGCAGGCCGCGTCCGCGCTTGCCGATGCGACGCGGCGGCATCAGGAGGCCTGCACCCGCGCCGACCGGCTGGCGCAGGCCCACGCTGTGCTGTGCGCCGATCGCGACCTTGCTGAATCGGCCCGAGTCGCGCCCGAGTCGCTCGCTGCCGCGCGGCAAGCGGACGTGGTCACCGCCGCGCGGGCAGCACACGCGGAACAGGCGGCGGTCGCGGCCGAACAGGCCCAGGCCGATGCGTCCGCCATACGGTTAGACCTGACCGCCACGGCGGAGCGCCTCGCGGCGGACCATGCCCGCCTGACCGAAGCCGCGGCCGCTGCCGCGGCACGGTATGCAAGTTTGACGGAAGAACACGCAGTGCTCGCCGCACAGCAGGAGAGCGCACGGGCGCTGCGCGTGGACCCCGCGGTGCTCGCCGCGGCAGAGGCGGAGGTCGCCGCCGCAAATAGCCGAAGCGAAGGCGCGGCCGCAGCGCTGCGCCGGCTGGGCGAGGCGCGCACCTGCGCCGAAGCCGCACTGGCCGAAGCCCGTGCCGCCGCAGCCGCCGCCGCCGCCGAGGCGGCGCGGCTGACCGCCGAGGCGGAAGGTCTCCGGCACGCACTCGCCGGCCACGACGACCAGGCGGCGCATTTGCTCGATCTGCTGGCGGTCCCACCCGGTCTGGAACGGGCGCTCGGCGCCGCTTTCGCCCATGCGAGTGGCGGGCTTGACCCGGCCTCGCAAAGTTTCTGGCGCGCCCTACCCGAATTGCCGCCCCCTTCCCTGCCGCACGGCGCCCAATGTCTCGGCGACATCGTGACGGCACCCGTGGCGCTGGCGCGCGCCCTGGCGCATGTTTTCCTCGCGCCGGACGGGGCCGACGGCGACGCGCTGCAAGCGTCACTGCCAAGCGGCGCCATTCTGGTCTCGCGCGCCGGGGATGCCTGGCGGTGGGATGGCCACGTCCTGCGGGCCGGCGCGCCGAGCGCGGCCGCCGCGCGCCTGACCCTGTGGGCTCGGTTGCGGCGGGTGGAGATAACGTTACGAGAAGCGAACGAACACGCGTCGCACATGCGCGATGCCCAGTCGGACGCCGAGGCCGCCGCCGGCGCGGCCAGCGCTTTCGAGGCGGATGCGCGGGAAACCGCCGCCATCGCCAGCGCCGCCTTGGCGGACGTGCGGGCTGCGTTCGCCACGCTTGCGGCGCAGGCGGAGAAGGCGGAGGCGGGGCTCGCGGCGCTGACCCCCGCGGCAGAGCGGCTGGCGGCAGAACGGCGAGCCGTGGAGGCGGCGCACCGCGCGGCCAAGGCATCACTGTCGTCGATGGCCGACCCGGCTGAAGCGGCGGCGCGCGCCGCCGCGGCAGCACGCGACGCGGAGGCCGCCATTTTGCATCTGGCCGCGGCGCGCTCGTCGCGGGACGAAGCGCGGCGAAGCGCCACAGACAGCACCGCCATACGCGCCGCGCTGGAGCAGGCCGCCGCCGAGGCCGAGACATTGCTTGCCGCGCTGGAGCCGCAATTGGTCCGGCTGGCGTGCGAGTGCAGCGAAGCTGACACGGCGCGCCACGCGGCCGCGGCTGCGATGGCAGCGCTCCCCGATGTGATGGCGCTGCACGCCGCCGCGACGGACGCCGACGCGGCCGCCCGCGCGGCCGCCATCGCCTTTGCCCGGGCCCGGGACGACATGGCAGCTTCTGAGCAAGCCCTGCGCGACGCTTCGGCCACCCTCGCCCACCTGCAAAGCGCCAGCACCGAGGCCGAGCACGCCCTGGCCGCACGCCATACGGTGCTCGCCCGCGCCGAGGCGGATCTCGTGCGCGAATACGCAGCGCGCGATTCGGCGCTAGCCGCGGTGGCCGCCTTGCCCGATGCGATGGCCCTGGCGGATGCCGCCGCCGCCGCCCGCGCGGCGCTGCTGGACGATCGCGCAGCCAGCACGGCCGCCACGTCCGCCCATGCCGATTTGTTGAACGCCCAAGCCGCCGCACAGGCCCGCGCCCCACGCCTGGCAGAGGAACAAACGGCATGGCGGCAACGCGCCGACGAAGCCGCCCGGCGCGCCAAAACGCTCGCCGACCGCCGCGATGCGGCCGCAGCCGACATGCGCGCCCGCACCGAAGCCCCGCGCGAACTGTCGGCCCGTGCGTCCCGCAGCGGCGCGGCGCTGCAAGCCGCTCAAGCCGCTCACGCCGCCGCCGCCGCCGCCCTGCACGATGCCGACTCCGCGCTGCGTGCTTCGGCATCCGCCCAGCGCGCCGCCGACGCGCACGCCGCCGCCTGCCGCGAAGCCCTGGCGCGCGGCGACGGCGCCTGCGACGCCGCCGCCGCCGCGCTGGCCGGCGTATTGGACCGCGTCGCCGAACGCCTGGGGGCCGGAACATCGCTGCCGGTGCCCGACGATCTCTCCGACACAGCGGAAGAGCGCGCCCGGAAAAAACTCGACCGCCTGCAGCGCGAACGAGAGGAGATGGGTCCGGTCAACCTGCGCGCCGACATCGAACTGTCCGAGCTGGACGCGAAAATTGCCGCCATCGACACCGACCGCGAGGAACTCGGCACCGCCATCGCCAAGCTGCGCGGCTCGATCGGCCACCTCAACCGCGAAGGGCGCGAACGCCTCGCCACCGTGTTCACCGAAGTGGACAAGCACTTCCGCACTTTGTTCACCCGCATGATGGGCGGTGGACGCGCCCACCTGGCGCTTACCGGCTCGGACGATCCGCTCGAAGCCGGCCTGGAAATCTACGCCGAACCGCCCGGCAAGAAGCTCAGCACGCTCTCCCTGCTGTCCGGCGGCGAACAGGCCCTGACCGCGCTCAGCCTGATATTCGCGGTGTTTCGCTGTACCCCCGCTCCCGTGGCCGTGCTCGACGAAGTGGACGCACCGCTGGACGACGCCAACGTCGATCGTTTCTGCGGCCTGCTGGAAGACATGGTGCGCGATACCGGCACACGCTTCCTGGTCGTCACCCATCACCAGCTGACCATGAGCCGGATGGACCGTCTGTTCGGCGTCACGATGCAGGAACGCGGCGTCTCGCGCCTGCTGTCGGTGGACCTGCAACGTGCGGCCGCGATGGTGGAACCGGCGCGGGTGGCGGCGGAGTGAGTCAGGGGATAAGGGGGCATCCGTGACCTGGGGAGGGCCGTGTTGCCCCCCTTCTTATCCCCTGACCTCCCTCAAGTAATAGGCTCTAATAACAATCCGCTTTGATACTGACTCGTCGAAGAAGGCCAGGGGGTTTCACCCCCTGGACCCCCGACCGGCGTGCCGCCGGCACGCGAATGCGTGCTGCGCACGACGGGGGTCCAGGGGGCAGAGCCCCCTAGCCTTCTCCTCTTCGCGCCACCGCCGCCAGCACCGTGTTCTCCAGCAGGCACGCGATGGTCATGGGGCCTACGCCGCCGGGCACGGGGGTGATGGCGGCGGCGCGCTCGGCGCAGCTGGCGGTGTTGCAGTCGCCCACCAGGCGTCCGTCGGGGAGGCGGTTTATGCCGACATCGATGACAACGGCGCCGTCCGCGAGCCAGTCTGCCGTGACCATTTCGGGGCGGCCGACGGCGGCGACCAGCACCTGGGCGCGGCGGCATTCGGCGGGCAGATCGCGGGTGCGGGAGTGCGCGATGGTGACCGTGGCGTTGGCCGCCAATAGCAGGTTGGCGACCGGGCGTCCGACGATGGCGGAGCGGCCGAGCACCAGGGCGCGGCTGCCGCCGAGGGAGACACCGGCGGCAGCGAGCAATTTCATCACGCCGCGCGGTGTGCAGGGGGCAAGAATTGCGGAGCCTTCCGCCAGGCGCCCGACATTGATGGGATGGAAGCCGTCCACGTCCTTGCCGGGATCCACCGCTTCGAGGATGGCACGCGTGTCGATGTGCGGCGGCAGCGGGAGCTGGACGAGAATCCCGTCCACGGCCCCGTCCGCGTTGAGGCGGCCGATCAGGCGCAGCAGATCGGCGTGCGGCGTATCGGCGGGGAGGCGGATGGTTTGCGCATTCAGGCCGGCTTGCTGGGCCGCGCGGTCTTTGTTGCGGACGTAAACGGCGCTGGCCGGGTCATCGCCGACCAGCACGACCGCAAGGCCGGGCCGGTACGGCAGCATGGCCGCGCGGGCGGCGACTTCGGCGCGCAATTCGGCGGCCAGCACCTTCCCGTCCAGCAGGCGCGCGGTCACCGGGCGGCACGCCCGTGCACAGGGCAAAACGGCATTAGAGCGGGGCAAAACGGCATTAGATCAGCGACGGCCACATGCCGGTTTTGATGCCGGTATAGAGATAGACGACGAGCGGCCGGACGACCATTTGCAGCAGTACCAGCAGCACCAGCGGGCTGAAGTCGATATTGCCGAAATTCGGCATGCGGCGCCGGATCGGCCGCAGCAGCGGATCGGTGACCCGGGCCAGGAAGTCGGCAATGGACCAGACGAAACGGTTGCGTGTGTCGAGCACGTTGAACGCGATGAGGGTGCTGATGATGGCCGCGAGGATGATCGCCCAGGTGAGCAAATTGAGGGCGAACATGATCAGGTTGAACAGGATGTCGGTAATCAACGTGGAGCCTCCGGGCGCTGGTGGACAGTAGGGGGCGCGGGGCGTGGGTGCAACGCAGGGTTGGCAGTGCGGCGCTTGGGCCGAATGGGCAGATGGATGCCTTGAACCATTGATCCGGACCGCTGCGCTCGCTATGTAGTGAAAGTCACTACATTTTTCGGTTAAGCATGGAGATCGCAAGTTGGTTGAGCTGCAATCCGGCACTGCGACTGCCGAGGACCTCGCCTTGCAGGCGCGAACAGCGGCACGCCGGCGCCTCCTAGAGTGGCTTCAGCAACAGCCAGGGACGAACCGTCGGCAAGCGGGACCGGGATGAGCTGTACGACCGATGAAGCACCTCACGCTGCTTGGACCTTGGCGCGGTGCTATTAGGATACTAACATGAGAGAATCGATTTCAGCCGCCGACGCGAACCGCCAGTTCTCCAAAATATTGCGAGCCGTCGCGGCGGGAGAGAGTTTTATCGTCACATCACACGGACGGCCCGTCGCGCGGATCTGTCCGGTCAATCAAGACGAACAGCAAATCCAGGTGCAGCAAAATGCCGCGCTCGATCGCCTGTTGGACAGGTTGAAGCAGCAGCCCGCCGTGAATGCGGGCAAATGGACACGCGACGAATTGTATGAACGGTGAGGATCGCCGTCGACACGAACATATTGGCTTACGCCGAGGGCGTTAATGGTCCGGAACGGCAGGCCGAGGCGGAGCGTGTCCTGGACAGTTTGCGAGCCCATCTCCGCATAATTCCCAACCAGGCGCTCGGCGAATTGTTCTCCGTGCTGCGGCGCAAGACATCTCGGACGGCGGACGTGATCCGGCACAATGTGCTGGCGTGGCAGGATATTGCGACATGCGTGCCGACCACCTGGGAGGTCCTTGTGAGGGCGTGCGACCTGGCGACGGATCACCAGCTGGGCATCTGGGACGCGGTGATTTTCGCCGCCGCCGCGGAGGCGGGATGCAGCGTCCTGCTGTCCGAGGACATGCAAGACGGTTTCTTGTGGGGCGGCGTGCGGGTGATCGATCCGTTTCAGCCGGAGGGGTGGGCGCGGGTGCAGGCGCTGGTGGGCGGGTAATCTGATGACAGGACGCAACGTCCACGCGGACCCCCAGGTGCTGACGGCAGCGTGCAAGCCGATTACGATGTGACCGAAACCAAAATCGCGATTTGAACGAGGCAGAACGCCAATAGCGGCCGCCCCTTAAACAAACAAAAGTTTTTTGGTTCTTTTTTTCAAAAAAGAACTGCTTTTTTGTTTTGTTCTGCCTAACGAAAATCCCGTGTTCTAACCTTGATCTCCCCCTCCCCCCTCATATCCGGCACGTAAATATCCCGCACCCGCGGCGCATTCCCCCGCGGGTCCGGCGCACCGCCATGTTTTGCTTCATCGCCGCGCCCGAACGGCAATGGAAATGCGCCGCGGGCGCCGACGCTGCGGAGCAGGTCGGAAAAATCCGTCAGGTCGCGGGCGATGATGTGGGTTACCTCGCCTTCGCGCTGCAAGGGGCCGCGCACGGCGATCATGGTGGCCGACAGGATCAGGCGGCGGTTTGCCTCGAAGACCGCGGGCCAGACGATCAGGTTGGCGTGGCCGGTTTCGTCCTCGATGGTGATAAACATCACCCCGCGGGCGCTGCCCGGGCGTTGGCGCACCAGAACGATGCCGGCCACCTCGGTGAGGCGGCCGTCACCCACGCCGGGCAGGTCGGCGGCGCGAACGATCTTGCGGGCGCGTAATTCGGCGCGCAGGAAGGCAACCGGATGCTGCCGTAACGACAGGCCGACGCTGCGATAATCCTCTACCACTTCGCGGCCGGGCTTCATGGCCACGATGTCCACCGCGGGCTCGGTTATTTTTTCGCCGGCGGCGAACAGCGGCAGATCGGTGTCGGCCAGCGCGCGCACCTGCCAAAGTGCCTGGCGGCGATCGAGACCGAGGCTGCCGAATGCATCGGCTTGGGCGAGTTTTTCCAAGGCGGAGGCGGGGATGTTACCGCGGCGGTGTACGTCGTCCATGGATATGTAAGGAAGTTCCCCGCGGTTGGCGACCATGTCGGCGCCGTGCGTGTTGGCAAAGCCCTTCGCCATGCGCAGGCCGAGGCGGATCGCCCGGTACGTGCCTGTTCCGGGCTCCAGCGTGCAATCCCAGCGGCTGGCATTGACGCAGATCGGCCGCACCTTCACCCCATGCTGCCGCGCATCGCGCACGATCTGGGCCGGCGCGTAAAACCCCATCGGCTGGGCATTCAGCAAGGCACAGGCAAAAACGTCCGGGTGATGGCACTTCATCCAGGAACTGGCGTAGGCAATCAGGGCAAAACTGGCAGCGTGGCTTTCGGGAAAACCATAGCTCCCGAAACCTTCGATCTGTTTTATGGTGCGCTCGGCGAACTCGGCCGCGTAGCCGCGTTCGATCATGCCGGCGACGAGTTTTTCGCGGAATTTGTGCACGCCGCCGGTGACCTTGAAGGTGGCCATGGCGCGGCGCAGCTGATCCGCCTCGCCGGGTGAAAAGCCGGCGCACACGATGGCGACTTTCATCGCCTGCTCCTGGAACAAAGGCACACCCAGGGTCTTGCCCAGCACCGCCTCCAGCTCCGGAGTGGGAAATTCCACCGGCTCGCTTCCGTCCCGCCGGCGCAGATACGGGTGCACCATTTCGCCCTGGATAGGACCCGGCCGCACGATGGCCACCTCGATGACCAGGTCGTAGAAGGTGGTGGGCTTCAGCCGCGGCAGCATCGACATTTGTGCCCGGCTTTCGATCTGGAACGTGCCCAGCGTGTCGGCCCGCCGTATCATGGCGTAGGTCGCCGGATCTTCCTGCGGAATGGACGCCAGATCGTGCGCGATCGCTTTATGTTCCGAAAGCAACGTAAACGCGCGCCGCATGCAGCCGAGCATGCCCAGGCCCAGCACATCTACTTTCATGAAATGCAGCGTGTCGATATCGTCCTTGTCCCACTCGATCACCTGCCGGTCCTTCATGGCGGCGGGTTCGATCGGCACCAGATCGTCCAGCC
>CAJCIS010000091.1 GCA_903970435.1 Acidobacteriota bacterium
CATCGTTCACCTCGCCATAACCGCCACGAAAGCCGGGGTGTCGCAAGACCGAGACGGAGGCTACGCTGGGGCCGATGCTGACGACCACTTCGCTGGAAACGCCGGACCAAACGACCGCCTCACTGGCCGAGGCGCTGGCCCTGCTGCGCGCCGGCGGCGGCGCCCCGCCGCGCGACGCGGTCCTCGGCGCCTTCCGCCGCCACCTGGCCCGGATACGCGAAACCGTCCGCGACGACTTTGAAACATACCGCATGGCCGGCGTCGAAGCCGCCCGCCGCCTCGCCCGGCTGACCGACGGCGTGGTCCGCCTGCTGTTCGAACATGCGGCGGCCGAAATCGCCACCGCCGCCAACCTGCCGGGGCACCAGTTGCAGGACCGTGTCGCCATCGCCGCCACCGGCGGCTACGGCCGCATGATGCTGGCACCCTTCAGCGACATCGACCTGCTCTTCCTCGCCCCCGACGAGCCACGGCCCGAAACGCTCCGGGTCATCGAATACATGCTGTATTTCATGTGGGACCTCGGCCTGAAGGTGGGCCACGCCACCCGCTCCATCGCCCACTGCCTGGCCGACGCCCAAACCGACCTCACCATCCGCACCAGCCTGATGGACACGCGCCGGCTCGCCGGCGACGCGGACCTGTTCGCCGCGTTCGAAACCCGCTTCGATGCGGCGTGCGACCAGATGGGCGCCGCCGCCTTCATCGCCGGCAAGCAGGCCGAGCGCGCCGAGCGCCACCGCCGCTTCGGTGAAAGCGCCTTCCTCGTCGAACCCAACATCAAGGAAGGCCGCGGCGGCCAGCGCGACCTGCAAACCCTCTACTGGATGGTCCGCGCCGCCTACGGCCGCCTCACGCCACTCGACCTGGTCGACAGCGACAAGCTGAACCTGCTCGACAATCAGGAACGCCGCCGCCTGCGCCGCAGCTGGGACTTCCTGTGGACCGTCCGTTTTCACATGCACTACGTCAGCGGCCGCGCCGAGGACCGTCTGACCTTCGACCTCCAACCGGTGGTCGGCGCCCACATGGGCTACACACGGCACGGGCAGCAGGATGGTGTCGAGCGCTTCATGCGCCATTATTTCCTCACCGCGCGCGACGTCACCCGCATCGGCCGCGTCATCGAGCCGGTGGTGATCCGCCACGCCATGGGCGAACCGGCGCTGCCGGCGGAGCCCGACCAGGCCCTGCTGCGCGCCGGCTTCATCCTCGCCGACGGCCAGATCAAGCCGCTGCGCGCCGAGGATTTCGCCGAAAATCCGTTGCAGATGCTGCGCATGCTGAAACTGGCCCGCGACCGCCGCGTCAAGCTGCACCCGCTGGCGCTGCGCGCGATGATCCGCCACGAACGCAATGCCGTCTCGCTGCGCGGCAATCCCGAAGCCGGCGCGCTGTTCCTCGATCTGCTGTGCGGCCGCAACCCGGACGGCAAGCCGGACGGCGCCAAATGGCTCGGCGTCATGAACGAAAGCGGCATCATCGGCCGCCTGCTGCCCGACTGGGCCCGCATCGTCGGCCAGATGCAATTCGACACCTATCATATCTATACGGTGGACGAACATACGATCGAGGCGGTTCGGGTGTTGAACCGGCTGGAGAACAACAAGCTGTCGGAGGTGGCCCCCGTCGCCACCGGCCTGGTGGAGGATCTGCAAAGCCGCCGCGCCCTCTACGTTGCCATGCTGCTGCATGACGTGGCCAAGGGGCGCGGCGGCGATCATTCCATATTGGGCGCCGAAATCGCGCTCCAGGTCGGGCCCCAGCTTGGCCTCTCGGCCGAAGAAACCGAAACGGTCTCCTGGCTCATCCTGCATCATCTGCTGCTCAGCCAGACCGCCTTCAAGCGCGACATCGACGACGCCAAGACCATCATGGACCTGGCCGAAACCGTGCAGTCCCCGGAACGGCTCAAGCTGCTGCTGGTGCTGACCGTGGCCGACATGCGCGCCGTCTCGCCCCGCGTGTGGAACGGCTGGAAAGCCACCTTGCTGCGCGAAATCTACGCCCGCGTGGCCGAGGTGCTGGCCGGCGGGCTGGCCACCACCGAGCGCGACGTGCGGGTCAAGCGCAGCAAGGAGGCGGTCGACGAAATTCTCATCGCGCAAGGCTGGGCCGCGAAGGATCGTGAAACCTTCCTGGCGCTCGGCTATCCGGGCTACTGGCTTGGTTTCGATCCCGACACGCAAGTCCGCCACGCCCGCATCGTGCGCGACGCCGAAGCCCGCCACGCGCCGCTCACGGTGGAAACCGAGCCGCTGCCCGCCCGCGCCGTCACCGAGGTGACGGTGTACGCCGCCGACCACGCCGGCCTGTTCAGCCGCATCGCCGGCGCGCTCGCCGTCGCCGGCGCCTCCATCGTGGACGCCCGCATTCACACCATGACCAACGGCATGGCGCTGGATACATTCTGGGTGCAGGACGCCGCCGGCGGCGCCTTCGACCAGCCGCACCGGCTGGCCAAACTCTACGTATTGATCGAACAGGCGCTTTCCGGACATCTCCGCCTCAATCAGGAAATTCCGAAAATCGCCCATGCCGCCCAGGGGCGCCGCATGCGCGCCATCCACGTGCCGCCACGGGTCGTGATTGACAACCGCGCCAGCAACGCGCATACTGTTTTGGAAGTGAACGGACGTGACCGGCCCGGTCTGTTGCACGACGTAACAAGCGCCATCAGCGAGCAGGGTTTGCAAATCGCGTCCGCGCACGTCACCACCTACGGCGTCCGCGCGGTGGACGTGTTCTACGTCAAGGATGTCTTCGGCCTGAAAGTGGACAACGACCGCAAGCTGTCCACCTTGCGCGACGCCCTGCTCGGCGCGCTGACACCGCCGGGCGACGTGGAAGCGCCGCCACTGCCGCCGCCCATTCGGCCCAAGCGGGCGGATGCGGCTTAGGAAGGAAGCCGTTCTTTTTTCAAAAAAACGGCTTCCTAAGTGTCTGTCCGGGAAGAAACCAAGTGAAGTCAGCGCCTTGGTAAGGAAGGACGTTCTTTTCTGAAGAAAAGAACCAAAAGACTTTTGCTCCTGCGCCTGCAGAAAGGTCGAGGCCATGAACGGAACGTTGGGATTGCATCAAAAGATAAAAGTCTTTTGGTTCTTTTCTTCAGAAAAGAACGTGCTTCCTTAAGCCTTTGTTTTTGCTGACCTACTTTTGGGACGGACTCTTAGCGATCGGGGCCCCAGAGTGAAGCTTGCTGCTTGGCGTGCAATACGTATTTGGCAACAAACATTCCTGCCTTGTAGTCGCCGCGCACCAGCGCGGCGCGGCCGATCGCGGCCGGCGCATAGTCACCCGCCGCCCGCGCGGCCGCCACATCCACGCGCACGGGCGCCCCATTGCGGGGACGCAAGGTGATCACGGTGCCGTCGATGGCCGATACGATGCCGTATAAATCATGCGGCGTGCCCGCATATGCCGGCAGCACCACATGCGCCGGGGCCCGCCCCAGCCTTTTCGCGGCGCCCTGACCGCCCAGCCCGAAGATCGACAGGTTCTCGTAACTGGCAACGAACACATGGCCGTTCGCCACCACCGGCACCACGTTGGCGTTGGCATTGCCGCCATAGGGCCATGTGCCGGCCGCGGATCCCGGCGACCTGTAGAGCACCGCCGCGCCTTGCGCGGGATCGAATGCCTGGAGCTTCAGTCCCCAGTCGGTGCTGGCGTACCCGCCGGTGGGGCGCGGCACGGCCCACACCACGTGGCTGCCTGCTGTCGTTCCGTTCGACGAAATACTGGTGAAGAAACCGGGGTCCTGACCGCTGCTCAATCCGGCACCCACATCGTACAGCAGCCTGGTCTTGGGCGACGTCACGATTTTCCAGATGTCGAGGTTGCTGCCGGTGCTTTCCACCACGCGGCCGGCACCGTCGGCGCCGACATAATAGGAGGAGCCGCACCAGCAACTCCGGCTACCATAGATGCCCATCGTCACATGCGGGTCGCCGAGGCCACCGAGATTGTCACGGTTCAGCAAATACATCGGGCCGGCCTTGCCGATGGCCACCGCCAGGTGCGGATAGGCGCCCGCCTGGTCGGGCAGCAACAGCACGCCGCCGGAGCCGAAATCGCCGTCCTCGGCGTCCAGATGCCGCCAGCCGTTGGCGCCTGTCGGCGTGAAGAAACTTTGCACCGTGGTGAGGTCGCCTGACAATTTCAATACGCTTTCCGCCAGGTTGTAGACGGAATTGTACGACTTGCCGTTATAATCGGTATTGCCGGTGGCGAAATAAAGACTGCCGCCCGCGTCCGCCGCGATGCCGTAGCCCGACATCCACACGGAACTGAGAAAGAAATTATCCCTGGTATGCGGCAGCCGGTTGACCAGTTCGCTCGCGGCGAGCGGCGCGAGCGTGCCGGCGTTCCAGCCCAATACCCAGCCATGCGAGACGTCGGCATTGATGTCGCACCAGCTTGCGAAGCCCGCATAGATGTTGCCGTTGGCCGCGAGCAGCCCCGACCGCTGGCGGTTGTTCGCCCCCAGGAACGGCAGCTTCCTGCCGTTCTTCAAATAGCCGGCGCCGCCGATCACCGGCGGCGGCATGGTATCCTGCAAGGTGGCGAGGCTGACCGCATGCACGCGGAATGTCGGCACGTTGTTCTCGTAGGTGTAGGTGATGGCATAGAGCAGGCCGGCCGCCGGATCGATCACCGGCGTGGAGTTGATGCCCACCACATCGGAATTATTGTTGCACCCGCCCGGTAGCGCGGACTCGGGAACAGCGGTGCCAAAATTTTGCGATAAGAGGATGTTGCCGCTGTTGGCATCGATGGCATAGATCGTATTGTTCTCGGTAGCGACATACACCACGTCGTATGTGCCGTTCACGCCCTGGATCGTCTGGCCGGAGACGAACAAAGGCTGCGCGTCCACCTGCTGGTCCAGCGCCACCTGCTCGAGCAGGCCGAAGCTGCCGGAGCCGACATTGGCCGCGGTCAGGGTGGTTTCGTTCTGGTTCCAGCCGGTGCGAAGCGTGTCGTAATGATACGTAACGACATTCACGCCGCTCGCATCGGCCGCACCAGCTTGCAGCCACGCCACGAGCAAGCCGGCAACGCCGCACAATTTGCGGTTGCATCGAATATCCATGTGAAGTCCCCTCGGCGAAGCCGGGGCCGCGGCGTTTGCCCGGCGGCCCTTGCTGAAGGGAACATGAAACATGTGGTCCGCCGGCACCAGACCATTTCCGAAAGTTTTTCCGGTGGCGCCGGCAGACCACGATTCCTTGGCAATGCGCGCCATGTTCTGGTCTCTTGCCATAGGCCGTCTGTCGGATCACGCCATGCCGGCCCGGGCCAAACCAGGGAGATCGGGCGCCACTTGCGTCGCTGCGTCCTGGCACGCCGCTTGCCTGCTACCGGATTGACGATACTGCCTCGCCGCCATGACTGCTTCGAAAAGGCCAACGCTATGAAGCTTCCGAACCGTGCAACATTTCACTGGATATTCCGCGGGCCCGACGGCATCCGGGCCGGCTGGTCGGTATGTCTGTTCATCCTCCTGCTGGCGATACCGGGCGTGCCGGTCCGGCTCGCGGTGGTTCATTACCATTTAACGCCGAAAGGCGAGATTTCGCCAGGCCTTCTCTTCGCGGCCGAAACGCTGAACCTGGCCACGGTATTTTTCGCAACCGCCATCATGGCGCGGATCGAGAGGCGCCGGTTCTGGTTCTATGGGCTGAGCGGGCCGCGGCCATCCTTGCACTTTACGATCGGACTGGCCGGCGGGCTGGTCAGCATGTCGTTGCTGATCTGCGTGCTTCTCGCCGGCGGCAATCTGGTATTCGACGGCGTGGCCCTGCACGGCCTGTCGATCGCCGGCTACGGCCTGATCTGGTTGCTGGGCTTTACTCTGGTCGGCATGAGCGAGGAATGGATGTTTCGCGGCTATGTGCAGTATACGCTGGCGCGCGGCATCGGTTTCTGGCCGGCGGCACTCGTTCTGTCGCTGTTATTCGCGGCCGGACATTTGGCGAACCCGGGTGAAAACGCGCTTGGCATCGTGCAGGTCCTGGCGGCCGGCCTGGTGTTCTGCCTGCTGCTGCGGGCCAGCGGTTCGTTGTGGATGGCGATCGGCTTTCACACCGCCTGGGACTGGTCTCAATCCTATCTGTATGGCACGCCGGACAGTGCGCTGATGATGCGCGGCCATTTGCTGATCACCCACGCCGCGGGCAGTCCCCGCTTCAGCGGCGGTACCGCGGGCCCCGAGGGCAGCCTGTTCGCAACGCCGCTTCTGCTGCTGGGCCCGCTGGTCCTGCTATTCCTGTGCCGCCGCGCCGGACTGTTCGCGGGAGCCGAAATTGCACCCGGCGCGACCGCAAGCCAGGCACCGTCACTGGCGGCGTGAGGGGCGATCCGGATGAAATTCGCGCGTGGAAAGTTGGTGGGTTGCCAAGCGCAACCCACCGTACGGCATAATGGTTTCTAGGCACCCGTAACGTAATGCGCCAGCACCGCGCCGGCACGGCCGATGACGCCCAGGCGCGGAACGTCGTTGCCCGCAACGAGCGGCACCTCGGTGTTCGGCACGCCCTGCCCCGTTACGACCAATTTTCCCAGCACCGTGCCGGTGCGCACCGGCGCCGGCACCGGCTGGTCGTATTGAACGGCGACATGCGCGTGCGAGCGCCAGCTGCGCGGCATGGTCAGCACCAGGTCGCGGCCGCCGACCAGCGGCACCGAGCCGCGCGTTCCCAGATAGACCGGGGCGTTGTCGATGACATCGCTTGCCGTGAACAGCGTGACATTCTCGAAATTGGCGAACGACCAGTTGAGCAGCCGGATGCTTTCCTCCACCCGTGCCGATTTGCTGGGCATGCCGTTCAGCACCATGACCACGCGGCGGCCGCTCCGCTCGGCGCTGCCCACCAGGCCAAACCCGCCGGCGTCTGTATGGCCGGTTTTCAGGCCATCGGCGAGGCCGCGCTGCACCAAGGGATTACGGTTATATTGCACAATGCCGTGGTAGGTGTATTCCTTCTCAGAATCGTAATGATAATATTCCGGGAAGTCGCGGATGATGGCTTTGGCGAGTGTACAAATGTCGCGGGCGGACATGTGATGTTGCGGATCGGGCCATCCGGTGCAATTGCGGAATTCGGTGTGTGTGAGGCCCAGGCGCCTGGCCTCGGCGTTCATGATGTCGACGAACTGGCCTTCACTGCCGGCAATGCCCTCGGCCAGCACGATGCAGGCATCGTTGCCGCTCTGGATGATCATGCCGCGGATCAAATCCTCGACCTTGATGGTGCCATTCAGTTCGACAAACATCTTGCTGCCTTGCGTGCGCCAGGCCGCCTCGCTCACCGGCAGCATCTGGTCGAGATGCAGCGCGCCGCTCTTCAGCTTTGAATAGACGATATACGCCGTCATCAGCTTGGTCATCGAGGAGGGCGGCATTTCCACGTCCGCCTGCTTGTTCAACAGGGTGGCGCCGGTATTGAAATCCTCGATATACGCCCATTGCGCAACCGTCGCCATCGGCCCCAGCGGCGTGTCCGCCGGCGGGCCGGACGCGGCGGCAAAGTCCTGGCCGCCTTCCTCGTCGTCCGCCGCGCCGGCGGGCTTTTTCGTGGCCGCGGGATGCGGCGCGGCGTAGACTGCCTTGCGTGGCTTGCCCAGAGCAGGCGAAGCCACAAGTACGGCCGCGGACATCAGGAGCAAATCACGACGGTTCATTGTGTTCTCCAACAAGGAAGTCGTTCTTTTTTGAAAAAAAGAACCAAAAAACTTTTATCTGTTTGCGGGCGCACTCGGCATGCGATGTGATTACGCAACAAAAGTTTTGGTGCTTTTTTTCAGAAGAGAACTGCTTCGTTTCCTACTCTACCGTTATCCTCGCATCCACCACACCCGCCGCCAACGCCCTCCGCAGCGCCGCGTCCGCTTCCGCAACGGTGGCGAACGGGCCGGCGCGCACGGCGAACATTTGTTGCCTTCCGTCGCGCGACCGCAGCACATCGCCGCCGAGTCCGGCCAGCCTGGCCGCCAGGATATTCGCATATTGGAAGCGTGCGAAGCTGCCGGCGCGCAGCCAAAGCCGGCCGGGCGCCGGCGCCACCGCGTGGACGATCTCCGGCATCCGCGCGGGCACCATGGGACCGGTGATTTCTGCCGGCGGCGCGCCGATCAGGGTTGCCGCGCCGTGCGTGGCGGGCGATCCCGGGGGCGGCAGCGATTCGGCTTTCACCACGCTGGTGGGCGCCGTCTGGATGTCCAGTTTCGGGCCGCCGATCTGGTCCACCACGCGGTGGCTGAGCGCCGTATCCAGTTGCACCCGCACGCGGGCCACGCCGGCGGGCGGAAACAGCAAATCCTGCGCCACGCGCGGGGACACCGCAATCAGGCGGCCCGGATCGGCCGGCCCGCGGTCGTTCACGCGGATTTCCATCTGACGCCCGTTTTCCAAGTTCGTCACGATGGCGACGGCGGGCAACTGGATGGTCTGCATCGCCCCCGTCAGCGCGCCGGGATCGATCATTTCGCCGTCCGCGGTCAGGCCGGGGCCGCCCGGCAGCACGGCGGCGAGGCCGGTGTCGTCGAGCTGATAATTTTCGGCCGGATAATACCAATGGCCGCCGGCCTCGTAAGGATTTCCCAGCTCATAATGCGGGTGCGCCGCGAGGGGCGGCGGGGGCGGCTTGCGCGCGGGGACGCAGCCGGCGAACGCCAGTATGCCGGCCAGAATCGACGCCGCCGAAAATTTCACGCGGCGGCATACCCCAGCAGCCCCACCGCCAGCGCATAATAGTCGGACGGATTGTAGCGCCGGATGACATGGAAATTCTGGTACACCATGAAGGCTTCGCCGCCCGGGCCATCCGGCAGCACCAGCGCGCCGCGCACATCGCCGCGCGAGAAGGCGCTGCCATCCACGCGCCGCACGCCGGCCGCCTGCCATTTTGCGAGCGGGCGCAAGTCCTGGCGGCCGGACGGTCCGTCGTAGCCGGGCGGCAGCCTGACTTGCTGGCCCCACGGTTCGCCGGGGCGCCAGCCGCAGCGGGACAGGTAATTCGCCACGCTGCCGAAGATGTCCGGCCGGCTGGCCCAGATGTCGCGCTTGCCGTCGCCGTCGTAATCGACCGCGTAACGGAGAAACGAGCTCGGCATGAATTGCGGCTGGCCCATTGCCCCGGCGTAGCTGCCCGTCATGGCGCGAGGGCCGATGTCGCCCGCGTTCAGGATGCGCAGCGCATTGAGCAATTCGGCGCGGAAAAATGCGGCGCGGCGGCCGTCATAGGCGAGCGTTGCCAGGGCCTGCACCACCGAGAAGCCGCCCGTCTTGGCGCCGAACCCCGATTCGAGGCCCCAGATTCCCACCACGATGCGTGGATCGACACCGAAATGCCGGCCCACATCGGCCAGTAATGTCCCCTCGCGGCCGTAATGGTCACGCGCCGCCTCCAGCCGCTTTGCCGGCAGCACCCGCGCGCGATACTGTGCCCAGGTCAGGGTGAATTCGGGCTGGTGCCGGTCCAGCCGCAAAACATCGTCGTTCGGCTGCAACCCGGCGAGCGCGGCATCGGCGACATCGGGGCGAATGCCGTCCCGCACCGCCTCGCCGCGGACGCCGGCGAGGAACGATGGGAAGCCGGACGCCCAGGCGGGCGCGGACCAAAGGGCGAGCGGCGCGGCGATCGCGAGTCGGCGGGTTATCATGTCCTACTGTGCCACACCCGGGCGGCCGGGTGCGAGACGGGTGGCATTAAGAAAAGGCCAGGGACGGACGGCACGGGATTTGCTTCGTGAGGTCGGGGGAGGAATGCCGAGTCCCCCGGTCGACGGCCAAACCCGATCAGCGTAAAAGTTTTTTGGTTCTTTTTTTCAAAAAAGAACTGCTTCCTGCCTTTTGCTGATGCCAATGATCAGGAGACCATGACAGAAGCCAGCCCACCGCCGCGAACCACGCGCCGCGAATTGCTAACGCGCATCGGCATCGCCGCCGGCAGCGTGGCGATGTACCAGGCGATGACGCGGCTCGGGCACGCGCAGGGCACGGATTTCAGCGGGCCGCCGGAATTGAGTGGCGGCAAGGCGGGGACGAGCGTGCTGGTGCTGGGCGCGGGCCTGGCCGGTCTGTTGGCTGCCCTCGAATTGAGCCGCGCCGGCTACAGCGTGCGGGTGCTGGAGTATCAGGGCCGGTCGGGCGGCCGCAACTATACCTTGCGCGGCGGCGACACGCTGACCGAGTTGGGCGGGTACACGCAGAAGGTGGCGTTTGCGCCGGGCAATTATCTCAACCCCGGCCCGTGGCGCATTCCGTATCACCACCAGGCCATTCTGCATTATTGCCGGGCGCTTGGCGTGGCGCTGGAACCGTTCATCGAGGTGAACCACAACGCGTATTTGCACGACAGCAACAGTTTCGGCGGCGCGCCGCAGCGCTATCGCCATGTGCTGGGCGATTTCACCGGCTACACCGCCGAGTTGCTGTCCAAGGCCGTTAACCGCGGCTCGCTGGACGATGTGGTGCCGGAAGACGAGAAACGCGATCTGCTCGTGTCGCTGAAGGTGTGGGGATTGCTGGACCGCGATTCCGCCTACGGCCCCGGGCTCGCGTCGCTGCGGCGCGGGTTTGCCAAAATGCCGGGCGGGGGCCCGAATGGTGCGCCCGCGCCCTCGAAATTGCTGCCGCGATCGGAGGTGATGCGGTCGGGCCTGTCGCAGTATCTCTCGTTCAACATGCTCAACGAATTCCAGACGACGATGTTTCAGCCGGTGGGCGGCATGGACATGATCGGCCGTGCGTTCGCCCGGCAGGTCGATGGGCTGATTACGCACAATGTGAAAGTCACCAGCATCCATCAGGATGCTTCCGGTGTGACGGTAACCTACGCGGACGGCAATCAGGGCGGCGCGGTGCGGCAGGCGCAGGCCGCCTATTGCGTCTGCACCATTCCGCTGTCGGTGTTGAGCCAGCTGGATGTGCAAGTGAGCGTGGCCATGCAGGCGGCGATTGCCGCGGTGCCGTATGCGTCGTCGGTGAAGGTGGGGTTGGAATTCAAGCGGCGGTTCTGGGAGGAGGATGAGCAGATCTACGGCGGCCTGAGTTTCACCGATTTGCCGATCAATGTGCTGTCGTACCCGAGCCATGGGTATTTTTCGGACGGGCCGGCGGTGATGCTGGGCGGCTATATGTTCGGCGCGGCGGCGTACGAATTTGCCGGCATGGAGCCGCAGGAGCGGGTGCGCGCCGCGCTGGCGCAGGGCGCCATGCTGCATACGCAATATGCGAGCGAGTTCAGCAACGGCGTGGGCGTGGCGTGGAGCCGCATGCCATGGACGCTCGGCTGCTGCTCGATGTGGAGCGAGGAGACGCGGCGCGCGCATTACAAGACGCTCACCACCATGGACGGGCGGATTGTGCTGGCCGGCGAACATGCATCCCATGTGGGGTGCTGGCAGGAAGGCGCGCTGCTGTCGTCGCTCAGCGCCATTACGCAGTTGCATCAACGTGCCTCGGGGATGGGCTGATGCCAAGGCAAGAGTTTTTGGGTGCTTTTTTTCAAAGAAGAACGGCTTCCTTGACGGTACTGGCAGCGCTGTGCGGCGCTTTCATGCCACGCTCCGCGCAAGGCGACGCCGCCGCGATCGGGGTGCAGCGGGTAACCGTGCAAGGCGGCGCCTCGATCTATCGGGACGTCTGCCAGGGTTGCCACATGCCGGGTGGACGGGGTGCCGCGGGTGCCGGCGCGTTTCCGGCGTTGGCCGGTAACAGCCGACTGGAGGCGGCGGCTTACCCGATCTCCATGGTATTGAACGGCCATGGCGGCATGCCGTGGTTCAATGGGGTGCTCAGCGACGTGCAGATTGCCGACGTGGTGAATTTTGTGCGCACCCATTTCGGCAATAATTATAGGGATGCGGCGACTCCGGGCGATGTGGCGGCGCAGCGTGGACCGGCGCCGACGATGGAACGTTGAAGCGGCGCGAAAACAGGCAGGGGCGCCTTGTGCGGGGACATTTCATAGGCAATATGGTGTCGCAACGCGCGCGGCGATGGCCGGAGAATTGGCAATTTTCTGGCTCGATGGCTGGCGCGATGGCTGGGTCGATGGCTGGCTCGGCGAGACAGGGAAGGCGTTCGTTTTGAAAAACGGAACCAAAAAACTTTTGTTCTGCAAGGCGGCCATCGTCATCGCGGCGCTTTGGGGCGTTCCGGCCTCCGCGGACGATGTCGCGCGCCTGCCGCTCGCCAACAGCGATTTCCCGATTTCCGCGGCCGTCACGGTGCGCGGCGATCTCGACCTGGTTTTCGTGAGCGGCGCATTGGCGCCGGTCATCAATACGAGCGCGCCGAAAGGCAGCGTTGCCGCTTACGGCGATATGCAAACGCAAACGATCGGCGCGCTGATGAACATTCAGACGACGCTCGCGCGGTTGGGGTTGGGGCTGAAGGACATCGTGAAGATGACGGTGTTCATGGTGGGCGACCCGGCGAAGGACAACAAGATGGATTTCGCCGGGTTCATGGCGGGCTATACGAAGTTTTTTGGAACGCCGGACCAGCCGAACAAGCCGGCGCGGAGCGCGGTGCAGGTGGCGGCGCTGGTGGCGCCGGGGGCGCTGGTGGAAATTGAAGTTATTGCGGCCAAGCCAAGGTAAGGAAGCGGTTCTGGAGCGGCCTCAGTCAGGCGCAAAAGTTTTTTGGTTCTTTTTTTCAAAAAAGAACGGCTTGCTTCCTTGTTCAAAACTTAACGCTAGCCGCCAAACTTCCGAAATTGAACAATCCGCTGCGGGCGCCGCGGAATTCCTGGGTTTGCCAGGTTTGGGTGTAGGTGATGCGCACGCCGTGCCAGATGACGGCGAGGCCGCCTTCGAATTCGCCGACGTCCCAGATGCGGTGGACGCTGGGGGTATTGTTGCGGAATGTGCTGCCGTCCAGGGTGACGTCGTAGCCCACCGCCTGGCCGTCGGCGCCGGCGAAGGCGTACCAGACGAACGGCGTTGTTTGCCGGAATGCGTCGGCGCCGTTGAGGCCAGGCTCGATGCGGGCGGTGCCGAAATCGCTGTCGAGGCCCTGGCCTATGCGCAGAACGAAGCCGCCCTGGATGTCGTCGCGGACATCGCCCACGGCGCCGGTGGCGGATGGCAGGGCGTCCATCTCGATCCCCGACAGGTCGGCGATCGGCAGGCGCCAGGTGCGCTGCAGCAGCAGGTTCACGGCGGCCTGGTCCTGGATCTGGTCGTGCCAGCCGCGGTTGGGGGTGTCGCCGATGATGTTGTGGAAGCCGTTCTGCACTTCCTCGCCCAAGGCGGCCGGACCCACGATGCCGAGGCTGACCGAGACCAGGTCGCGGGTCGAGGTGGTGTCGTGGATCAGGCCGAAATTGGCCAGCAGCACGCCGGCGTAGGGGCGGTCCAGAGGGTTGGGGGGGTCGAGCTGGGTGTCGTGGGGGGTGAACAGGCTTTGGGTAATGTCGATGGAGACCCGCGTGGTGCCGTCGCCCCAAATGTCGTGGCCCAGCACGGCCACGGCATCGACCGCGTCGGCGCCGGAGGTCCAGCCGACGCGCAGGCCGCTGGTGTAATATTGGTCGGACGTGCCTTTCAAGGTGGAGACGGCGTCGTTTTCCACCTGGATGGTCCAGATGCTGTCCAGGTCGGGCGGCGGAGACGCGCCTTGCGCGTGCGCACCGGTGGCGGCGAGGGCCAGGTAAAGGGCCAGGTAAAGGGGTAGAGCGGCAGTGGAGGCGGCGATACGTCGCATGGCAATCCCGACTGAAGAGCGTTACTGTTGTAAACATACGTAACGCGGTCTGTAACCCCCGCCTGGCGCGTGATGGCGCGGGGCGGGGCAGCGTTTGCCCGGATGGCGCCCGGCAAGGTAGATGGAGTCTACCGACGTGCTCAGTGAGGATGGGTGGCCGAGTGGTTTAAGGCAGCGGTCTTGAAAACCGCCGAGGGTGCAAGCCCTCCGTGAGTTCGAATCTCACCTCATCCGCCATTTTCACCGGCGCGGTGGCCGTTTCACTCCTGCTCGGGGGGTGCACCGGCGCGGTCATTGCGGTGCCATCGACGGTGGAACTTTCGCCGGCGCAGACGGCGGCCGCGGGGGAGGTGACGGTTTTCCGGGCCGGCGCGAAGGCCGCCCCTACCCGTTTCACCAAGAAGGGAACCGTCAAGGGATATGCCTGCAACATGGTCGTCACCGATCCGGCCACGGCCTATAACCGGGCGGTGGAGCACGCGAAATACAGCGCCGCCCTGCTGGGGGCCGATGCGGTGATCGGGTTTTCCTGCACGCTGGCCGGGACTGAAAATATGTGCCCGGATTGCTGGAATTGCGCGCAGTGCGATGGGACGGCTGTGACGATTACACGCGAAGGGCCTTCCTGAAGAAAGGAAGGTCTTCTTTTTTGAAAAAAGCAAAGAACCTTTGCTATTTTATTCTTCTATCATATCTTTTTCCAGGCGGCCGCGGGTGCGGCGGCCAATGGCGAGTTCGGTGACGACGCCGTGCAGGGTGCGCAGTTCCTGTTCGGTGACTTCGCCGCGCTGGAAGAAGTGGCGCAGGTTTCTGACCATGCCGGGGCGCTTTGGGGCGTTGCGCAGAAAGCCGCACGCGTCGAGCTGATCGACCAGGTGGGCGAGGAAATTTTCCAGTTCGGCCTTGGTGGCGACAGACGTTTCGTTGGTCATGAAATCGCGCGCGGGCGTGGTGTCGGCCGACTGCCACCATTCATAGGCCATGACCATGACCGCCTGGGCCAGGTTCAGGCTGGTGAAGGCGGGGTTCATCGGATAGCGGATGAGCGTGTCGGCCTGGGCCATGTCGTCATTGTCGAGGCCGGCGCGCTCGGGACCGAACAGCAGGCCGGCGCGCAGGCCGCGCGTTTCGATTTCGCGTAATTCGGCCGCGGCGCCGCGCGGGGTGAGGACCTGCTTGACGATGTGGCGCGGCCGCGGACAGGTGGCGAAGACGTGGTGCAGGTCGGCCACGGCGCCGGCGACCGTTTCGTAAAGCGTCAGGTGTTCCAGGATGCGTTGGGCGCCGGAGGCGTTGCGCCAGGCGTTTTCCTGCGGCCAGCCGTCGCGCGGGGCGACGAGGCGGAGATGGAACAGGCCGCCATTGGCCATGGCGCGGGCGGCGGCGCCGATATTGTCGGCGAGCTGGGGGCGGACCAGGATGACGACGGGTGCGTGGCCGATCGGTTGCAGATCGGCGCCTTGATCTTTGTTGGTCATGCGAAGAAAGGCAGTATTTCTTTTTTGAAAAAAAGAAACAAAAAACTTTTAAATAGCAAAAGTTTTTTGGTTCTTTTTTTCAAAAAAGAACTGCTTCCTACTTCCCTTGAATCGAAGGCGAATCGCCGTGTTCGTGCCGGGATTTGTGCTGGTCCAGCCAGGCCTGCAATGCATCTTTATCATGGCGGTTGTCGGCAATCATGTGAACGCAAAGCTGCTGCAAATCCATGTCGGTGCCGTATTTTAGTTCGGCTTCGCACATGTCCACCGCGCCTTGATGTTGCGCGATCGTGTGGACCACGAAATCGCGGTCGGCGTTGCCGGTGTAGGGGGCGCTCATGCCGTTCAGCATCTTGTTAATGGCGACGCGATAATCCCTTGTTGCCTCGTTCGAGGGTTCGAACGAGGTGCCGGGGATACGATGCGGGGCGATGGGGTTTTCGGGAATGGCGCGCGGTTCGGGGATTGGCGCTGGTGTGGTGTCGGAGGGTTGCGCGGCCGCGGCGCCGGCGCAGACGAGGATCAGGAAGGCAACCCGTTTCATGCCATTGGCTCCTTCAATTTGCGCGCCGCCACGTGGTGCCGGATGGTCCGTCCTCCAGCAATACGCCTTGCGCCGCCAGGTCGGCGCGGATCGTGTCCGCGCGGGCGAAGTCGCGGGCCTTGCGGGCGGCGATGCGGGCCGCGATGGCGGCGTCGATCGCTGCATCGACGGTGTCGTCGGTGCCGCCGCGAAACCATGTGGCGGGCGCCTGGTGCAGCAATCCGAGCAGATCGCCCGCTTTCTTGAGGCCGCCGGAAGCGGCGGTGTCGCCGGCCAGCGCTTCGTTGGCCAGGCCATGCAGTTCGGCGATGGCGGCGGGCGTGTTCAGATCGTCGCATAACGCGGTGAGAAATTGTTCCGGCATGGGCGGGTCCGGCGCGGGCGGCGTTTGTTGCAAGGCACGATAGAAACGGTTGATCGCGTCGCGCGCCTCCGCCAGGCCGGTATCGGAAAAATCGAGCACGGAACGATAACGCGCCGATAGCAGCAGAAACCGGATCGCCTCGGCTGGCGCCTTTGCCAGCACGTCGCGCAGGGTGAAGAAATTGCCGAGGCTTTTCGACATTTTCTCGCCGTTCACCTGCAACATCCCGTTATGCAGCCAGACGCGGGCGAAGGCGCTGCCGGGGAAGGCGCACAGGCTTTGCGCGCGTTCGTTTTCGTGGTGCGGAAACAGCAGGTCGCTGCCGCCGCCGTGGATGTCGAAACTGTCGCCGAGATAGCGCCATGACATGGCGCTGCATTCGATGTGCCAGCCGGGACGGCCGCGGCCCCACGGGCTGTCCCAACCGGGGAGGTCGGGCGGGGAGGGTTTCCACAGCACGAAATCGCCGGCATCGCGCTTGTAGGGCGCCACCTCGATGCGGGCGCCGGCGATGAGGTCGTCCGGCGTGCGGCCGGACAGGGCGCCGTATTGGGCGAAACTGGCCACCGCGAACAGCACGTGGCCCTCGGCCGCGTAGGCGTGGCCGCCGGCGATCAGCTTCTCGATCAGCATGATCATTTCGGTGATGTGGGCGGTGGCGCAGGGCTCCACGTCCGGCGGCAGATTGCCGATCGATGCCATGTCGGCCTGAAATTCGGCGCCGGTGCGGGCGGTGATGGCGCCGATCGGCTCGCCGCTGGCGGCGGCGCGGGCGTTGATCTTGTCGTCCACGTCGGTGATGTTCCGCACGTAGGTGACGCCTGGGTAGAGGTGGCGCAGCAGGCGGACCAGCACGTCGAAATTGGTGAAGGCGCGCACGTTGCCGAGATGCGGCAGGTCGTAGACGGTCGGGCCGCAGACATACACACGCACGTTCGTGGGATCGGCCGGCACGAACAGTTCGCGCTTGCGGGTCTGGCTGTTGTGCAGGAACAGGTCGGGCATGGCGGCGCCGTTCTGCGGCGAATCGGGGTTGGAGGAAACAGACAAAAGTTTTTTGGTTCTTTTTTTCAAAAAAAGAACGGCTTCACTGGCCAATTTACCGACATCCGCGGAGGGCGCGTGGCGTTCATTTGCGGTGTTGGGGCGGCCCTTCGGCATTGACCGGGTTGCCGGCGTAGTTGAGAATGCCTCTCAACTGAAGGCGTAGCACGTGGACGGCATCCAGGACCCGATGACCAAACCGCCGGTTTCGACGCGGCTGACCCGTGCGGCCGCGGTGTTCGGGCCGGGTCTGGTGGTGATGCTGGCCGATACGGATATCGGCAGCCTGATTACGGCGGCGCAAAGCGGGGTGCAGTTCGGCTACCGGCTTCTGCTGCAGCAGCTGCTGCTCGTGCCGGTGCTGTACATCGTCCAGGAGCTGACCGTGCGGCTGGGCATTTTCACCGGCCGCGGCCACGGCGAGCTGATCCGGCACCATTTTGGGGCGCTGTGGGCCTGGGTTTCGGCCGCCGGCCTCGGCATTGCCACCGCCGGCGCGCTGCTGACGGAGTTCGCCGGCGTGGCCGGGGTGGGCGAGCTGTACGGCATTCCCCGCGGGGTGAGCGTGACCCTGGCGGCGGCGGCGCTGCTGGCCGTGGTGCTCACCGGCAGCTACCGGCGGGTGGAGCGCGCGGCGATCGCGGTGGGGCTGTTCGAGTTCGTGTTCTTCTATGTGGCCTGGCGGGCGCATCCCGATCCGGGCCTGATGCTGCGCGAGGCGGTGAATATTCCGTGGCACAGCCAGCCCTACTGGTTCCTGACGGCGGCCAATGTGGGCGCGGTCATCATGCCGTGGATGGTGTTCTACCAGCAGAGCGCAGTGGCGGACAAACGGTTACGCCCGGAGCATTTCGGCGCGGCGCGGCTGGATACGGCGGTGGGCGCGCTGGTGACGCAACTGGTGATGGCGGCCGCGCTGATTGCGTGTGCCGCGACGATCGGCGCGAAGGCGCCGGCCGCGACACTGAACAGCGTGGGCGATATCAGCCACGCGCTGACCCCGTTCCTGGGCGAGACGGTCGGCAAGATCGTGTTCTCGGCGGGCATTATCGGCGCCGGCCTGGTGGCGAGCATCGTCGTCTCACTCGCGTTCGCCTGGGGCCTCGGCGAGGTGACCGGGTATCGGCGCAGCCTGGAATTGCATCCGCTGCAGGCGCGATGGTTTTACGGGGTGTATGCGATTTGCGTGGTCGGCGGCGCCGTGGTGGTGGCGCTGTGGCCGAACCTGGTGGCCCTGAGCGTCGATGTTCAGGTGATGAACGCGCTGCTGCTGCCGCTGGTGCTGGGTTTTCTGATTGCGTTGGCCATTCACGCGCTGCCGGCGCAGCACCGGCTGCGGGGTCCGTACAAAGGGATCGTGATTATCGTGGCGGCGCTGACCACGACGCTGGGCGTGTTCGGCGCGTTTCAGGGCGTGGGGCTGTTTTAGAGCGCGATCGGTTTACGTTGACGAGGTTGAACGGTCGATCGCGCTCTTGTTGTTTGAGAGCGTGATTCACGCCGGCGGTTACTCAACCTCAAGCGATCACGCTCTTGCGCGGCTGGCCTGTGAGCGGCGCAGGGCTGAAGCGGCCGACAGTGTGGCAGGGTGCCGCCCGGGAAGAAACAGAGCCAGAGGAAGCCATGAAGGCGGAAACGGAAATTACAGTCGCACGTGCGCTGATACATCGTCATGGGCTGCGTGCGGCCGCGGTGGCGATGGAGCATGTCGCGCAGGCGCGTGCCCAAAACGATCGCGAAATGGCCGCGCATTGGTCCGGGGTGGCAAGGGCGGTGAGTGAGCTGCAGGCGGAGGCAAGGGTCGCGTAAAGAAAGGAAAGAAACGAAGCATCTCAAGCGCTGCGCGGCACAAGACACTTGTGCCGCGCAGCGCTTGAGACGCCGGCGGCACGCCGGTCGGGGGTCCAGGGGGTGAAACCCCCTGGTCTTCTTTGAAGAGTCAGTCTCAAAGCGGATTGGTGACACATCAAGGAAGGCGGGGGGCTTTGCCCCCTCGACCCCCACCGGCGTGCCGCCGGCGTCACAAGCGCTGCGCGGCACAAAAGTCTTGTGCCGCGCAGCGCTTAAGACGCCGGCGGCACGCCGGTCAGGGGTCCAGGGGGTGAAACCCCCTGGCCTTCTTCGAAGAGTCAGTCTCAAAGCCGTCCTTAGTGCTTATCCAAATCACGAAACTTCCGTTGCAGATCGAACTCACGCGACGTTACGTAATGCTCCACCTGCGCCAATCTTCCATCCAGCCGGGTCAGCGCGTCGCGCACGGCCAGAACACCCGGGTGACTTGGCTCGGCGGATGAGGCGGCCCTGGCACCGCTCGGCTGCCAGCCGCCATTGCGCTGCACCGTGCGCCAAATGAAATAAATGATGGCGAGAATCAGCAAGGCTGCGAAGAAATGTTCCACGCCCGACCCGGAATGGGAATGGTGGTGGGTCGACCCGTCATCGTCGCTCAGGTCGATGGTCACGCCGTGCATGTTCGGCAATGGCGGCATGGGGGGAAACGGCGGTATCGGCGGTATCGGCGGTATCGGCGGTATCTGCACTTTCAGGCCGTTGAGATCCTGCTTCAGCTGATTGAGATCCAGCTGCTGCGGCACGCCGTCAGTGACATGAATGTCGCTGCCGCCACTGGCGTTACGGCGAACCATCGTGCCGACGGGGCCGTCGAGCTTGATGTCGCCGCCGCCCGACGCCGAGGTGTCCGCGGTGCCGACGCGCGCCTGCACGGTGATGTCGCCGCTGCCGTGGGTTTCGGCGTGCAGCACACCGATGCTGCCGTCGCCGAAGGTGGCATCGCCGCCGCCGGCCAGGCTGAGGTCCACGGCCGCCGCCGAGACGGTGCCGACCGACAGGTCGCCCGATCCACTGAGGCGCGCATGCAGCAGGCCATGCAGATCACCCATTTTAACGCCGCCGCCGCCGCTGACGTTGAGGTCGGCCGCGTCTTCCACGGAGGCGATCGATACGTCGCCGCTGCCATGCACGGCGAGCATCAAGCTGCGGGTACGGCCGACCGTGAGGCCGCCGTCGCTGTTGATCGCGGCATTCAGTTCGCCGCCGACGTCGCCGACATGAACACTGCCGCTGCCTTGCATCGCCAGCGAAATGGGAAAGCCGTTTGGCACCGTCAGGGTGAGGTGGCCGAGATCGTCGCCGCAGCCATAGGTGCTGATTTCGACAACCTGATCGCCGCGCGCCTTCAGGCAGGACAGGTCGTCGCCGGTGATCCGGACGGAATTGGTCAGGGTGCCGTCTGTTTCGATGCTGATGTCGGTGTCGCCGGTCGCTGTCAGAGCGAGGCGGCCGCCTTGCAGCGTGACGTTGCCGGCGTGCGCCGCGGTGGCGGTGAACGCGCAGAACGTGGCGCAAAGCAGAATGCGGTGCGGGCTCATGCGCGGGCCCTCGCACGCCAGCCGGGTGCGTCCTCGTCGAGAAGCCGCTCCAGCGATTCGACGCGCTGCTCGAGGCGCCGCGCGACATCCATGGCGTTGGACAACGCCGCCTGGTCGCCGGTGGCGAGGCCGGGGCCGGGGCCGGTGCGCTCACGTTGTCTATAATGGCCGCGCACGATCACCAGAATGATGATGAACGCGAAGAAAACGACTGCATCCCAATCCATTTGACGTCCTACCCGGGCCTTCAGGCCTGTGTGTGAGCCGATGAGACAGTGTTAGCACCCGCCGTGCCACGGCGTCTGCCCGCTGAATTGCTGGCATTTTCCGGCCCGCGCCCGGAGCGGTGTGGGGTGTTGCGCCAAGGGTTGGCTAGCGCGGCCAGAAACGCTCCCCGGTCGTGCGCCGCGCAGCGCTGAAGACGCCGGCGGCACGCCGGTCGGGGGTCCAGGGGGTGAAACCCCCTGGCCTTCTTTAGTGGCACGCGGTTTTCAGCCGGTCGGCGACGCGGGCGGCGTCCATGAGCGGCAGCAATGAAGCCAGTTCCGGCCCGTGGGTTTCGCCGGTCAGCGCCAGGCGCAGCGGCTGGAACAGCGGGCGGCCGCTGCGGCCGGTGGCGTCTTTCAGGGCGCGGGTCCAGGCGGACCATGTGGTGGTGTCCCACGGTTGCGGCGGGAGGTGCGTGAGCGCATCGGCCAGGAAGGCGGCCTCGCCGTCCTGCACCGGGGGCACGAAATCGCCGCTGACCACGTCCCACCAATGGCGCGCCTCGGTGAGCAGGTCGAGATTGCCGCGCACGGCGTGCCAGAAGGCTTCGGTGGCGCCGGGGGGCAGCCGGTCGCGCACCTGCGCGAAGGGCGCGGTATGCAGCGCCTGGCGGTTGAGGCGCAGCAACTGCGCCATGTCGAACCGCGCCGGCGAGCGCGATATTTGGCTGAATTCGAAGCTGGCCGCGAGTTCCGCGAGCGGCTTGAGCTCGGGCGATTGCGAGGTGCCGAGGCGCGCCAGGTAGGCCACGATGGCGGTGGGCTCCATGCCGTCCTGCCGCAGGCTCCGGAGCGAGAGGCCCTCGAGGCGCTTGGAGAGCTTGCCGCCGTCGGTATCGACGAGCAACGGGAGGTGGGCGAATTTCAATTCGGTTGTGTTGGCGCCGAGGGCGCCGAACAGGTCGATTTGCACGCCGGTGTTGGTGACGTGATCCTCGCCGCGGATGATGTGGGTGACGCCGGCGTACATGTCGTCGACGACGCTGGTGAAGGTGTAGAGCGGGGTGCCGTCGGCGCGGATCAGGACGGGGTCGGAGACGGTGGGGAGTTTGACGGAACGGTCGCCGAGGACGCGGTCTTTCCAGCGGACTTCGCGATCCGACATGAGGAACCGCCAATAGGGGCGTTTGCCGTTGGCTTCGGCCTGGGCTTTTTGTTCCGGTGTGAGTTTCAGCATGGCGCGGTCATAGACCGGGGCGAGCTTGCGCAGGCGGCGCTGTTCGCGCTTGGCGTTCAGTTCTTCCTCGGATTCGAAGCACGGGTAGAGGCGGCCGGCAGCTTTCAGTTTTTCCGCGGCTTCCGCGTAGGCTTGCGTGCGGTCGGCTTGCCGAAAGGTTTCGTCCCAGGCGATGCCGAGCCAGGTTAGGTCCTGGCGGATGGAGTCCTCGTATTCGGGCTTGGAGCGTTCCAGGTCGGTGTCATCGAGGCGGAGGAGGAATTTTGCACCCGCGTGCCTGGCGAAGAGGGCATTGGCAACGGCGATGCGCGCGTTGCCGACGTGCAGGTAGCCAGTGGGGCTGGGGGCGAAGCGGACTTTCATGGGGGGACCTTGGGGGTGGGTTTTGCCGGTTGCTCGCAGATAATGAAGACATTGCGCGCTATGGACTTGATCAAAGGCTCGGACGCATTTCAGCTCAACGAGAGGCGATTCCCCGATCCGCAAATCGGCGACATGGTCGCCAATCCGCAACCAAGTGAATTGGCAACGCGGAACGCGCCGCCGATGACGCGCTCCGTAACGACGGTCGTCCCTTCTTCATCTGTGTTCATCTGTGGTTCCATTTTCTTTTTCTTCTTCACGTCGGGCAGCTGACGCCGATGGGTAATTACGCTTCGTCGGGTTCGTCGTCGCGGCGGGGGTCGAGGGTGCGCCAGTCGCGTTCTAATTCGCCGGCGGGGCGGACGGAGAAGTCGGCGAGTTCGGTGGCGCTGCGCCAGGCCTGGTCGCCGGCGTCCATGACTTCGACGTCCTCGCCGAAGGCGAACCAGCGCTCGAGCACCTCGCGGTCGGTGAGGCCGGGGGCGCGGCAGCGTTCGATGCTGTCGCGGACGTAGGCGCGGGCGAAGGCGTTGGCTTGCATGAGCGTGGGGAAGCCCGCGACTTCCTCGACGATGCCTTCCTCGGCGCCGCCGGAGAGGTCGAGGATGCGCACGCGCCAGCCGCCGGGCGGGGCAAACAGGTCGCTCATGCAATCAATCCGGTGAAACCGTTGGTGATGGGATAGCGCCGGTCGCGGCCGAAGGCGCGGGCGGATATTTTTACCCCCGGTGGCGCCTGGCGGCGTTTGTATTCGGCGCGGTCGAGCATTTTCCAGACCCGCACGACCGTTTCGCGATCGTAGCCCTGCGCCACGAGATCGGAAACCGATTGCTCGCCTTCCACCAGCCCGGCCAGGATGCCGTCAAGCACCTCGTAGGGCGGCAGGGAATCCTGGTCGGTCTGATCGGGCTTCAATTCGGCGCTGGGCGGTTTTGTAATGACACGTTCGGGCATCACCGGTCCCGCCGGGCCCTGGCCGTCCGGCGGGCGGGTGCCGTTACGCCAGCGCGACAGGGCGAAGACATGGGTTTTATAGACGTCCTTCAGCACCGAATAGCCGCCGCACATGTCGCCGTAGAGCGTGGCGTAGCCGACCGACATTTCGCTTTTGTTGCCGGTGGTGAGCACCATGTGGCCGAACTTGTTCGACAGCGCCATCAGCATCAGGCCGCGGGCGCGGGACTGGATGTTTTCTTCCGTCGTGTCGGGCGCGGTGCCCTCGAACAGCGGACCCAGCGCCTGCGAAAACGCGCCCATCGGGCCGGCGATCGACACGGTATCGTGGCTTATGCCGAGCATTTCGGCGCACGCGCCGGCATCATCGAGGCTGTCCTGGCTGGTGTACGGGCTCGGCAGCATCACCGTGCGCACGCGCGCGGCCCCCAGCGCGTCGACCGCAATGGCGGCCGAGAGCGCACTGTCGATGCCGCCAGAGAGGCCGAGGATGACGCCGGGGAAACGGTTCTTGTCGACGTAATCACGCAAGCCGAGCATCAGTGCGCGGTAATTTTCCTCCAGCGGGTCGGCCTCGTCGGCCAGTGGTTGCGGTGTACAAACAAGATGTCCGCCTACCCGGTGCCATTGCGTGACGGTGAGCGCCTGGGAAAAAGCGGGCATCTGCACGGCGAGCGACCGGTCCGCATTCAGCACGAAACTGGCGCCGTCGAACACCAGCTCGTCCTGGCCGCAGACCTGGTTGAGGAACACGAAGGGCAGGCCGGTCTCCACCACACGGGGTACCGCGCGCATGACGCGGCGGCCGGGTTTCTGGCTCTCGTAGGGGCTGCCGTTGATGGAGAGCAGCATTTCGGCGCCGGTTTCGGATAATGTTTCGGAGACGGCGGGAAACCACCAATCCTCGCAAATCATCAGGCCGATGCGGACGCCGCGAAACACCACGGGTCCCGGCGCCGGGCCGGGATCGAACACGCGCTTGTCGTCGAACACGCCGTAATTGGGCAGTTCGTGCTTGGCGCGCCTCGCGGTGATGGCGCCGCCATCCATGACGAAGGCGGCGTTGTAAATGCGCGCGCCGTCGCGCCAGGGGCCGCCGACGATCAGCCCCGGTCCGCCGTCCGCGGTGTCGTCGGCGAGCGCGTCCAGGGCGGCTTCGCAGCGCGCGACGAACGCGTCCTTGCGCACGAGATCCTCGGGCGGGTAGCCGGCGATGGAGAATTCGGGGGTGACGAGGAGGTCGGCGCCGGCGGCGGCGGCCTCGGCGCGCAGGGCGCGGATGCGGGCAAGGTTGTGATCGACCTGGCCCTCATGCGGGTTGCACTGGGCAAGGGCGATCCGGAGCGGAGCGGACATCGGCCGGAACGTAGGTGCGGGGGCGGGCAAAAGCCAGACAAGGAAGTCGTTCTTTTCTGAAGAAAAGAACCAAAAGCATTATGTTGAGCCGCGTGGACCGATCCTGACGCTCACGACCCGAGCGTCGGATGAATCGGCCCACAAAACAAAGGCTGGTGGTTAAAATCCAAGAACTCTTCCCTTGGATTGTAACCACTGGCGGCGCTCAAGAAGAAAGGAAGAGGACTGGTCCAAGCATTCCGCCTCTGCCTCAAGCGCCGCCAGGCTCAACATCATTTTCTTTTTTTCAAAAAAGAACTGCTTTCTGGCTGCCTAAACACTTTGCCACAGCAGCACCCCGTTGAGACCGAGCGTAACCACCGTCGCAGCCGCCGCCAGCAGCACCATGCCGCGTCCCGCGACGAAGGCGCCCATCACCGCGGGACGGCCGCTGAGCAGCAGCAGCGCCACCATCGGCACCGGCAGCACCAGGCTCAGCACCACCTGGCTGATGACCAGGCAGTGCGTCACGTCGGCGCCGGCGGCCACGACGGCGAAGGAAGGCAGCATGGTGACCGCGCGCCGTAGCCAGATCGGAATGCGCCGGTGCAGGAAGCCCTGCATGATGACCTGTCCCGCCATGGTGCCGACGACGGAGCTGGAGATGCCGCTTGCCATGAGGGAGATCAGGAAGATGGCCGCGGCCGCCCCGCCGAGCAGCGGCGCCAGCGTGTGATAGGCGGTTTCGATCATTGCCACGTCGGGGTGACCGGCGTGGAATGCGGCCGCCGCCATCATGACCATCGCCGCGTTCACGGCGCCGGCCAGGGTCAGCGCCAGCACGACCTCGAGGTTGGAGTAGCGCAGCACGGCGCGGCGTTCGCGGTCGTCGCGCACCGGAACGCGCGATTGGGTCAGGCTGGAATGCAGGTAGATGGCGTGCGGCATGACGGTGGCACCGACGATGCCGACGGCCAGCAGCACGGCGGCGCGGTCGCGCAGGCGCGGGATGAGCGTGCCGGCGGCGGTGGCCGCCCAATTTGGCGGCACGATGAATATTTCTAACAGATAACAAATGCCGATGCAGGCGACCAGGGCGCCGATCACCAGTTCCAGGGGACGAAAACCGCGGCCCTCGAGCGTCAGCAGCCCGTAGGTCACGATGGCGGTCGCGACCATGCCGGCGAGCAGCGGCACGTGCAGCAGCAGCGAAAGGCCGACCGCGGCGCCGAGAAATTCGGCGAGGTCGGTGGCCATGGCGGCGATTTCGCTCACCGCCCACATGGCCCAAACCACCGGGCGGGCGAAATGGTCGCGGCACAGTTCGGCCAGATTGCGGCCGGTGACGATGCCGATCTTGGCCGACATGGCCTGGAACAGCATGGCGATCAGGTTGGCCACCAGCACCACCCACAGCAGCGAATAGCCGTAGGCGGCGCCGGCCTGGATGTTGGTGGCGAAATTGCCGGGGTCGATATAGGCGACGGAGGCGACCACCGCGGGGCCGGTCAGCGCCAGCATGGCGGGCAGGCCGCGCCGCCGCCCCG
>CAJCIS010000092.1 GCA_903970435.1 Acidobacteriota bacterium
GTGGCGCGTTTGAATTCCTCGGCGCGGGTGGTGTCTTTGGTCATAGGAAGGAAGGAAGTTCTTCTTTTTTGAAAAAAAGAAGCAAAAAACTTTTGCCTGTTGCGGGTACCACCCGTTTCACATGATGAAGACGGGTGCTAGCCGAAACAGATAAAAGTTTTTTGGTTCTTTTTTTCAAAAAAGAACTCTTCTTCTTACGGCACACGCCGCACCGCGCCGCCGGTGGGCAGATCAGTGTTGAAACAACGTTGGTAGTACTCCGCAACGGTGCTGCGTTCAGCTTCATCGCATTTATTTAGGAAGGTCAGCCGGAACGCGAACGCGATGTCGCCGCCGAAGATGCGGGCGTTTTCGGCCCACGTAATGACGGTGCGGGGGGACATCACGGTGGAGAGATCGCCGTTGATGAAGCCGGCGCGGGTGAGGTCGGCCAGCGCCACCATGCTTTCGATTTGCTTGCGGGAAGCGGTGTCCTTGGGGTCGATTTTCATTTTGGCCAGGACGATGGCGGTTTCCTGGGCATGCGGCAGGTAATTTAGCGTGGCGACGATGTTCCAGCGGTCCATTTGGCCCTGGTTGATCTGCTGGGTGCCGTGATACAGGCCGGTGGTATCGCCGAGGCCGACCGTGTTGGCGGTGGCGAACAGGCGGAACGACGGGTGGGGGCGGATGACCTTGTTCTGGTCGAGCAGCGTTAGTTTGCCTTCCACTTCGAGCACGCGCTGGATGACGAACATGACATCCGGCCGGCCGGCGTCATATTCGTCGAACACCAGGGCGCAGGCGTGCTGCAGGGCCCAGGGAAGGATGCCCTCGCGGAACTCGGTGATCTGCTTGCCGTCCTTGAGGACGATGGCGTCCTTGCCGATGAGGTCGATGCGGCTGATGTGGCTGTCGAGGTTGACGCGGATGCAGGGCCAGTTGAGGCGGGCGGCGACCTGCTCGATGTGGGTGCTTTTGCCGGTGCCGTGATAGCCCTGGATCATGACGCGGCGGTTGTGGCTGAAGCCGGCCAGGATCGCCAAGGTCGTCTCGCGATCGAATTTATAAGCGTCGTCGATGTCGGGCACATGCTCGGCGCGGGCCGCGAAGGCCGGCACCTGGAGGTCCACGTCGATGGCAAAGGTGGCGCGGGCGTCAACCGTCGTGTCGGGCAGGCCGAGGCCGGACAAATTTAGCCCGGCGTTGGGACCCGTGTCGGCGAAGGCGGACATTTTGTTCATCGGCGTCAAAAATCCTGTCCTTAAGGCGTGATAGCGCGACGGCGGCACCCGTCAGGGCGCGGCCATCGCTGTCCCACCGACAAAATGGGCGCGCAGGGCGGCATAAGCCAGATTGATCGTCTTAAGCCGTTCCTCCGCCGCGCGATCGCCGCCATTGGCATCCGGATGGTGCACCTTGGCGAGCGCCTTGTAACGCGTCTTCACATCGTCGAGCGATACCGGCCACGGTAAACCCAGCGTGTGGAGCGGATCGCGCAAGGCGGACGGCGCGCTTTCCGCGGGCGGACGGGTGCCACGCCGAAAACCGGCAGCGCCCAGTATGTCGAGGCGATCGACGATCGCCTCGTCGTCCACGGCACCGCGGCCGAGGCGGCCCAGCGGCCAGGTGGGGCGCTGCCAGATGACGTCGGAGCGCATATGCGCCTCGATCTGGCTGGACGACATGCCTTTGTAAAAATCCCAGGTGGCGTTGTAGGCGCGCACATGGTCGAGGCAGAACCAGAAATAGTCGCGCAGGTTGTCGCGCGATTTTGGCGCGCGATATTCCCCCTCGTGGGTGCATCCGGGCATGTCGCAGAGCCGTCCCGGCGCGTCCGGATCGGGTGCCCAAGCCCGCGTGCGGTTTGTGCGTCGGGTCATGAGACGTTATGTGCGCACGCCCGGGGCGGCGGCAAGTCCGGTATGGCTGGCCTCCGGCTCAACGGGGACAAAGGACGTGCAGGCCAGGAGGCGTTTTCAACGTGACAGAATTGTCCCGCGCGGCGCGGCTGGAGGCAGCGTTGCGGACGCGCTTCCAACCGATTTTCATCGAAATCGTGGATGATTCCGGCCGGCACGCCGGGCATGCCGGGGCAGCGCCGGGCGGGGAAACCCATTTCAATGTGACGCTGGTGTCCGCGGCATTTAGCGGTCTAAGCCGGGTCGCGCGATCGCGGGCTGTGCACGCGGCGCTGGCTGCGGAATTGGAGGGCGGACTGCACGCGCTGGCGCTGAAATTGCGCGCGCCGGGTGAATAGATAGCACGGAATGGCGGATTGCGACAAAGATCCACTAGCATTGGTGCGAAGGTGGGTTAAATACGATACGTCAATCGTATGAATCGCGGGGGAGCGCAGGATGGCTGCCAGCAGGCTCGTCAATCGCAACATCACCGCCGGGGGCGGCCGCACCAGCATGCGGCTGGAGCCCGAGGTGTGGGACGCGCTGCGCGAAATCTGCCTGCGCGAGGGCATCGAATTGCGTGACCTCATTCAGCTCGTGGAGAAGACGGCGCCGGAGGGGTGCCGTACCAGCGCGGTGCGGGTGCATGTGCTGACTTACTTCCGCAGTGCGGCGACCGAGGAGGGGCATCGGGCGGCGCGGCATGGCCTGGATGGACACCGGGCTTCCGCCGAAATCATGGAGAGCAGCCGCCGGCATGGCGGCGAGCCGGGGGCGAACTGGAAGATCGTGGATCAGGCCAATTAGAGCATTTTAACCTGACTGAAATCGCCCGATGGAGACGCCCAATTTGAGGCTGATACAAAGGCGCGGCAGACAACAACCTCGAGCGGCCCGACGGGCACCCGACGATTTTCCCGTCAGGCTGAGGCCGCGCCAGGACAAAGGATTTGTAAAGCGGGCGGACCGAAAAAGGCGTCTGGTTTGGCGGTGCCCGCATGCCGCTGCGCTTCATGACGGGCGACGGCGTGATGGCATTCATTACGCAACGTCTTTTGGTTCGGCTACACGTACTTTGCGAGGCGGACCGCAGTGTGGCCACGGCCGGGGCGGGGGCTTGGCATAATCAACACGCAATCGTCGTAGGGCGTTCGGATTTCGATGCCGCCGTCGATGGCGATCAGTGTGTTGCGATGCTTGATCACCTCGCCGCCGCGGTAGGCGGACGTGAAGGCGAAGGCACCGGAATTGGCGGTGATGGCGAGCGTTACCTCGGCCACGCGGGTGGATGCCTTGGAAGTCGGCAAGGGTCCCAGGCCGGTGGCACCCAGGGCAGCTTCGATCGTGGCGCTCATGCTGCGAACCGTGTCCGGTTCCCAGTGCGGGCCCGCCTCGACCAGGATGGCGGTGCGTGGGTCGGCGGGATCGACGAACGGCGCGTAATCGATCAGGCGCCTGCCGCCGAGATGGCCATGATCGGCGACGACGAGCGGCGGCACGCCGACAGCGCGCGCCAGGGCCCTGCCCTTTTCGCTGGGACCGCAGAGAATGAGCGGGTCGCTGGGCCAGAGCATGGAGTGCAGGTCGAGGAGGACATCGGCGGCGTCGATCACCGGCTGCAAAGCACGGGCGCGGGTCAGTTCGTGGGAGGTGCGGTGGCCGGCGAGAAGGGAGGCGTCCCACAGGCGGTTCATGTCCTCGTCGGCGAAACGCGAGGCCGTGGGATTTTCGGGGTCGAACCGGGCGGCGGCCTCAAGATTGGCAAAGACGAGCGTGAGCGTGCCGCGCGCGGGGTTCGGGCCGGCGCGCAGCAGGGTATCCAGCGCGAGGGCGCCGGCGATTTCGTTGCCATGAATAAGGCAGGTGATGACCAGGTGAGGGCCAGGCGCCCCGGCGGCGAAGCGCCAGACGCCTGGGATGCCGGTGTTGCCGGGCTGCCAGCGCCGCAGGTCCGGCAGTGCGACGCGGACCGGAAAGCGCGGCAGTGTTTGGGGTAAGGCATTCCATGCATTGAACGGCATGCCGCCGAACGGCCCGATATGCGGCTCGACGGCTGTCATCGGCGGCGTCGGATGGTGGCAGGCGACTCCATGAGCAGAGTCTATAGTGCGGTTGTATGGGTGTCGGCAAAGCGGACCCTGGTTGTGTGACCCTGGTTGTGTGACCCTGGTATGTGACCCTGGTTATGTGACCCTGGTATGCGACCTTGGGTATGTCCCCGCAGGATGTGATTTCAGCCTGACGCGGGTGGCAGGGGTTCGATCGATGGCATCCCGACAGACGCTGCGGCAGCTGGTGCATCGTCAGGCCCATCGTCTGTGGCGCGGCTTACCGCCGGCGCTGCGGCGGGCTGCTTTTACGCGCGGGGCTGCGTGGCTGGCGCCACGTCCGGACCAGCCGCCGCCGGCGGCGCGTGGCGGCGTGGGCGTGGGCGGCGAGCTGCGGCGCGCGTCGGGTCTGGGCGAAGGCGCCCGGCTGATGCTGGCGGCGCTGGGCGAGCTGGGGGTGCCGTCCTGGGGGTTTGAAGCCGGGGTGCGGGTGCCGGGGGAGGATCCGGTGCGGGACGCGTTGCCGCCGGATGGGGTGCCGCTGATCCTGCATGTGAACGCGCCGATGCTGCCGGCTGCCTTGCTGCGCCTGCCGCGCGGCGCGCTGCGCGGACGACGCGTCGTGGGTTATTTTGCCTGGGAGTTGCCGGCCATTGCACCGAATTGGCGCGCGGGGGCGGCCTACGTGCATGAAATCTGGGTGCCGTCGCGTTTTACTGCCGCAGCGCTCGAGGCATTGGCGCCGGGGCGCGTGCGGGTCGTGCCGCATGCGGTGGGCGCGCGGCCGCCGGTTCCGAGCCGACTGTCGCGCGCGGATTTTGCGCTGCCCGCCGGCGCGTTCGTCGTCATGACGAGCTTCTCCCTGGCGAGTTCCTTCGAACGCAAGAACCCGCTGGCGGCGGTCGCGGCGTTTCGGGCGGCGTTCGGCAACCGGACCGATCGCTTTATGGTTCTGAAGGTGGGGCATGCCGAACATTGGCCGGCGGACCTGGCACGGTTGCGGTCGGCGATCGCCGGCGTGAACAATATTTGGTTGGAGACCCGGGTTCTGCCCACGGCCGACAACCATGCGCTGACGGCGTGCGCGGATTGTGTTCTGTCTTTGCACCGCAGCGAGGGATTTGGGTTGGTGCCGGCGGAGGCCATGAGTTTGGGGCGGGTTGTGGTGGCGACCGATTGGTCCGGCACCACCGATTTCATCGACGCATCGTGCGGGGTGCCGGTTCGCTACGCTCTGGTGCCCGCGCGAGATCCGCGGGGCGTGTTCGAGGCGCCGGGCGCCGTTTGGGCGGAGGCGGATGTGGCGGATGCGGCGCAGGCGTTGCGGGCACTCGCGGACGCGCCGGAACGCTGCGCCGCGCTGGGTGCGGCGGCGCGGCGTGTGGTGAAGGCAAAGCTTGGGACGGCGCCGCTGGCGCAGGCGCTTGCCGGATTGGGGCTGGACGTGGCCGGATGAAGATTCTGGTTTGGCAATGGGGCCGGCGGGGAGCGGCGCCGCGCAATTGCGTGGACTGGGCGGAGGGCTTCGCCGCCGTGCCGGGATTTTCGTCGGTTTATTCGCTCAGCGCGCGCGCCGAATTACTGCGCGAGGACGACCCGCCGGCGCCGGATCTGGTGCTCGATACGTATAGCGGCGCGGTGGGTTATGTGCTGCGTGCGGTGAGCACCCCGTGGCTGGTGCCGCGCCTGGTCCGGTGGCTCCGCATGCTGGCGCCCGACATGGCGCTGTGCGCCATGCCGGGACCGCTCGACCTGGCGATGTATGCGGCGCTGCATGCGCTGAATATTCCGATGGCGGTCGTGGTGCATGACGCGGACCCGCATCCCGGCGACGGGTTTCCGATGCAGATGGTGTTGCAGCGGGCGCTTGTGCGCCGCGCGGATGCCGTGGTGGCGCTGTCGGACCATGTTGCGCGGCGGCTGGAGGCGCAGGGGCTGCTGCGCGGCAAGGTGCTGATCCGGTCGGTGCTGCCGGCGGCGCCGTTGCCGGCGCTGCCCGCGTCCAGGTCACGCGCCGGGCCATTTCGGTTACTGAGTTTTGGGCGGTTGTTGCCCTATAAGGGGTTGGACCTGCTCGCCGTTGCGCTGACGAAGCTGCTGCCGGACCCGGGGTTGGTGGTGCGGGTGGTGGGACAGGGTCCGGAGCGGCCGGAGCTGGCGGCGCTGCGGGCGCTGCCGGGGGTCACGGTGGAAAACCGCTGGGTGCCGGACGCCGAAATACCTGACCTGCTGGGCTGGGCGGACGGGCTGGTGTTGTCGCACCGGGAGGCCAGCCAGTCGGGCGTGGCGGTCGCGGCGCTGGCGGCGCGGCGATTGCTGGTGGCGACGCGGGTGGGCGGCTTGGCCGAGCAGGTGGGCGACGATCCGGCGGCGATATTGTGCGACGTGTCAGCCGACGGGCTGACGGCCGCGTTGCGGCACATGATGGCATCGCCCGCACCGGGTCCCCGGGCGCCGGCGGACGATGGCGCCGTTGCGGCGCTGGCGGGTGATCTGGCCGACGCGCTGATGTGCCGAAGAGCGCCTGGCGTGGGCTTGGCGGGCTTGGCTAGGGCGTAAGCGAACGGCGAAGTTCGCCGCTGGCCACGCCGGTGGCGGCACTGTGCAGAACATTGAGGATGGCGTTGTCGTCCATCACTTGAGCCAGGAGGCCGAGGGCGCCGCCTAGCATGGCGGAGGCGATCGGCATGGGGCCGATTCCGTCGTGACGGAGCGATTCGATTGCGGCCTCGATGGCATTGCCGGCGGTGCCCAGGTCGGCGGCCAGTTTGTTTTCATTGTCCATAGCCCTCCATCCCAGAGCACGATGGAGAAGGCAAGCTATCGGCCGGCGCGCGATACGGCGGAGGGGCGCGAAATAGGTTGCCCGATTGCCCCGGATTGAGTTAAAGATACTGACAAAATGGGTTAGTTAATGCGTTGCGGCCCGCCGCTTCGGCGCGGACCTTGCGCTTGCCCGGCATTATTGTTCTTTTTAAGTAACAAGGAGACTCCATGCGCATCGTTTGGTTGGGGCTGTTCGCGCCCGCTTTTCTCTATTCGGCCTGTGCCCTGGCACAGAGCGGGTATGTGTCGCCGGACGGAAAATCCCGTTACCCGGGCGTGGCCATATTTTGCGCCAACGGCACCGGCGTGTCGCCGTGCAATTTCGGCAGTGGCGGCGGCGGTGGTGGCGGCACCGTGACCGTGAATGTTGGCGGTTCGGCGGTGGGGCTCAGCAATCCGTTTCCAGTCAAAGATGGTCTTGTTGAGAGCCTGATTACCGGTGGCGCGCTGAAGGTCACCGGGAGCGTATCGATCAGCGGCAATCCGGTGGTCAGCCTGATGGGTGCATTGCCCGGCGGGGCAAACGCGCTTGGCAGCGTCAGCATCAGCAATTTCCCCGGCACGCAGACGGTGGCGGGCAGCGTGAATGTCGGCGCACTGCCGGCGCTGCCGGCGGGGGCCAATGCCATTGGAAGTGTCACCGTCAGCAACCTGCCGGCGACGCAGGCGGTGAGCGGGTCGGTCGCGGTGAGTGCGTTGCCGGCGCTGGCGGCAGGGTCGAACAGCATCGGCAGTGTAAATGTCGGCAATTTTCCGACCACGCAGCCGGTGAGCGTGGCTTCATTGCCGGCGCTGGCGGCCGGAACGAATAGCATCGGCACCGTCGGGTTGGCGGCCGGCTCGGTGGGATCGGTGACGGTGGCGGGTAGCGGGGGGACGGTGGCGCAGGCGGTGCAAGGCATTGCCGGCGGCGTGGCCATGCCGGTGAGCGGGTCGT